>NZ_LJGW01000401.1 GCF_001751255.1 Streptomyces nanshensis
CGCGGGCGAGCATGTCCGTCCAGCGCTCGCCCGCGCCCGCACCGAGCGCGGCGTCGAGCGCCGCGAGCGTCCCGGCGCGGGACCCGGAGGGCAGCGAGACGGCCGTGCCGTCGGCGAAGACGTGCCGGACCGCGGGATCGAGCCGTACCAGCTCCACGCACTCCTCCAGCGGCCGCCTGCCGGTCTTGACGAACAAGTCCCGGTAGACGGCGGGCAGATGGAGCAGACCCGGGCCGGTGTCGAAGCGGAAGCCGTCGCGCTCGTACGCCCGTACCCCGCCGCCGTAGGTCCCGGTGCGCTCGTACACCGTCACCCGGTGGCCCGCGACGGCGAGCCGCGCGGCCGCCGCCATCGCGCCCAGCCCGGCGCCGATCACCGCAATACGTGCCATGACGAGGGACTTTAGCCGCAGCCCGTACGGCGCTGTGCGCCGGGATGTGCGCCGGGATACGGACCGGGATACGGACCGGGCGCCGGCCCGGCGGCGGTTCACGGACCCGGACTCCGCGCCCTGAGCGATCCCGCCCGGGCGCGAGCGCGCAGTGCTGAGTAGGGCTACCTAGCCCGCGGGTTGAGTAGCACAGCGGATGGGCGAGGACCCCCGGTCACGGCAGAGTGATCCGCGTGGCAAGGGAGCACCGCTCCGGCACCGCCGACACGGGGCGGCGGAACGGAGCGGCTCCCTTGCAAGGGGGACGCGGGGGCACGGGGCCCCGCGTCCGTACGGGGGACGGGGGATACGGGGGAAGGCGTGCGCAGCCCCGCGACCGGTGGTCATCGGCTACCGGGGCTGCGCACACCCCCCGACGCGTCCCTGGAGCAGCAGCGACAGCGCGCCGTGCACATCGTCCAGGGAGCGCTCCGGCTGGAACGCCTTCCAGTCCAGCGCCGCCACCAGCACCATGCCGACGAGGGCGGCGGCGGTCAGCGACACATCGATGTCGCCGCTGAGTTCGCCCTCGTCCATACCCGCACGCAGCTCCTGCTCGACCACGGCGACCGCCTCCTTGCGGACCACCAACAGGGTCGAGTTCCAGGCCCTGTTGGTACGCCACAGCTCCGCGACGTACAGCCGTGTGAAGGCCGGATAGCGGTCGATGAAGACGAGCCCGGCGCGGACCATGGCGTCCAGGGCGTCGACGTGCCCGCCGCCCGCCTCGGCCGTGGCGTCCGCGGCCGCGCGCAGATCCGCCGTCAGCAACTCCACGCCGTGGCGCAGCAGTTCCTCGAACAGCTCGCTCTTGCTGGCGAAGTTGTAGTAGACGGTGCCCTTGGCGACCCCGGCCTGCTCGGCGATCTCGTCCACCGTCGTCGCGGAGAAGCCCTGGTCGGCGATGAGGGTCACCGCCGCCTGGAACAGCTTCTCGCGGGTGGGGACGCGGCTCACAGCGCGATCTCCGGGTGCAGCCGGTCCACCGTCCACACCTGTCTGCGGCGCGCGGTGACCGCCGTCAGCGCGAGCGCCCCCGCGGTGAACGCGAGCAGCACCAGGCACGCCCGCCACACCGGCCACAGCTCCCCGCCGGTGATGAGGTGCCGCAGCCCCTCCACGACGTAACTCATGGGCAGGAACGGGTGGATGGCGTTGAAGAACCCGGGCGAGGTCTGGATCGGATACGTACCGCCCGCCGAGGTGAGCTGCAGCATCAGCATCGCCAGCACCAGGACGCGTCCCGCCGGCCCGAACCGCGCACCGAGGAACTGCACGATCGACGTAAAGCACAGCGTCGTCAGCAGCAGGAAGCCGACCGCGCCCGCGCCCCTGGCGAACTCCAGCCCCAGCCCCCAGTGCAGGACGCTCAGCAGCGCGCCCGTCTGCAGCGCCCCTATCGCCGCGACCGGCAGCCATCCCGCGAAGGTGATGCGTGCGGCGGGCGCACCCGCGGCCAGTGCGCGTCTGTTGAGCGGCTGGAGCAGCATGTACGCGATCATCGCACCGACCCAGAGCGCGAGCGGGATGAAGTACGGGGCGAACCCGGTGCCGTAGTTGGACGCGGAGTGCGCGCTGCCGGAGTCCAGGCCCACGGGGTCGGCCATCACGGCCGTACGGTCCTCGCGCTCCTGCTTGCCGTAGTCGGGGATCTTCTTCACTCCGTCGTGCAGTCCGCCGGAGAGCTTCGAGGATCCGTCGGCGAGCTTGTACATGCCGCCGTCGAGGGCCCCGGCGCCCTTGCCGAGCTTGTCCATGCCCGCGTCGAGCGTCGCCGCGCCGCTCTCGGCGCTCGCCAGGCCGGAGTTGAGACGTCCCGCACCGTCGTGGACCTTGTGCGCGCCCGCGTTGAGCGCGTGGATCCGGGCGACGGCCGTGTCGAGGTCGGAGCCCAGATGCGGGGCACGGTCGGCGAGCGCGTCGGCGTGGCGGCGCAGTTCGTCGAGGCTCTTGCCGAGCCGGTGGAGGCCGCCCTGCTGCTTGATGACGTCGTTGACGTCTGCGGCGACGTCGGCGGCGGTCTCCGCGGCGTTCACGGCCTTCTTCAACTGCGGGCAGGAGGTGTCCAGTTCGATCGGTCCCTCGCAGCGCGCCTCGTAGACGGCACGGAGCGCGTCGGCGGCCTTGCGGGAGTCGGCCTCGGCCTTGCGCGCCGCCGCCGGCAGTTCGCCGAGGTTCTCCTTGAGCGTCTTGCTCGTACGGGCGACGTCGCGGGCGGCGGTGCCGATCTCGTCCTGGTGCTCGTCGAGGAACGGGCCCAGCTTGCCGGCGACCTTGTCCACCTTGTCGGTCAGCTTCTGCGTACCGTCCGCGACCTGCTTCGAGCCCTTCGTCAACTTGCCCGCGCCGGCGTGCAGTCGGGAGGTTCCGCTCTTGAGCCGGCCGCTGCCGTCCCCGGCCTCGTCCACGCCGTCCTTCAGCTCGCCGGTGCCCTTCTTGGCGCGGCCGATGCCGTCGCCGAGGCGGTCCGCGCCGTGCGCGGCGTCGGCGGTGCGGTCGTGGAGGGTGGAGAAGGAGACGAAGATCCGGTCGTAGAAGCCGCGTGACGCCTTGCGGGAGGCGGCGGCCCGTACCTCGGAGAAGACCGTGCGGGAGATCTGCCCGACGATGTAGTTGTTGGCGTCGTTCGTGCGCACCTTCAGCGCGCCCGCCCGCGGATCGTCGCCCGAACTGGAGGCGATGCTCCCGCTGAAGTCGGAGGGCACGGTCAGCGACAGGTAATAGCGGCCGTCCTCCACGCCCTTGCGGGCGTCGGCGGCGTCGGTCTCGTGCCAGTCGAAGGTGTCGCTGCCGCGCAGCCCCTCGACGACGGAGTCCCCGGCGTCGATCCGCTTCCCGTCCGCGTGCGCCCCCTGGTCCTCGTTGACGAGGGCGACGGGCACCTTGTCCAGCCGCTCGTACGGGTCCCAGAACGACCACAGGTACAGGGCGCCGTACAGCAGCGGCAGCAGCAGCATCGCCGCCATCGCCGCGCGCGGCAGCCGTCCCCTCCCGAACCGCCTGAGCTCAAGCGCGGCCAGCTTCGGCGAGCGCATCCGCCGTCTCCTTCCCGGTCGTTGCCTTCGCCGTCTGCTGCCGTACGGGCCGTGGCGAGGCCCCCGTCCGTACGCGCACCGCGTCCCCCGGCGCCTCGCTGCACACAGCCAGCACCGTGACGCCCGAGGAGGCGAGGGAGCGCAACAGCGACCAGACCTGGTCGCGTTCGGCCTCCGAGAGCTTGAAGTCCACGTCGTCGACGGCGAGCAGACGCGGTGCGCCGATGAGCGCGAGCGCGACGGACAGCCGCAGCGCCTCCAGCCGCTCCAGGTCCCGTACGCGCGTACGGGGGCCCTTCGGCAGCGCCTCCACGTCGAGCCCGGCGGCCTCCAGCGCGGCCGAGGTACGGGCGCGCGAGGCGGCGGCCCGCTCCGCCCGCGGACGCAGCAGCGAGCGCAGGGAGGCGTCGAACCGCCGCTGGAGCAGCGCCCGTTCGCGTATGTGCTCGGCGACGGACAGCGCCGGTTCGAGGTCGGTGACGCCCGGTACGGCGGCCAGGGCGCTGAGGCGCCGCACGGCAGCGAGCTGCTTGGGCAGCCGCAGCCCGTCCACGGTGGCCCGGCCCGCGGTCGCCTTCATCCGCCCCGTGAGGGCGAGCAGCAGACAGGTACGGCCGGAGCCGGACGGGCCCTCCAGCGCGACGAGCGAGCCGGGCGGCGCGTCGAAGCCGATGCCGGAGAAGACCTTGCCGTGCGGGCCGTCGAGGCCCAACTCCTCGGCGTGGACGCGGACTCCGGCGGTGCGCTCGGCGTCGGCGAGGTCGGTGGGGACTTTGGTCGCGGCCTCGGTACGGGTCTGGGCCTCGGCTTCGGCCTGGCTTTCGGCAGGGGCCTCGGCCTGGGCCTGGGCCTCGGCGGGGACCTCCGCGGGGGCCGTGCCGTCGTGGGAGCCGTGGGACGCGTCGTCCACGGGGCCTCCCTTCCACATTTGAACTGACTGGTCAGTTCAAATGATGCCGCACGGTTCCCGGACCGCGGACGGCGGCCCCCCTCTCCCGTCGCCGAACCGCCTGCGGTGACGGACCATCACCACCGCCGCGGGGTGTTTGCGCAGGTCGGAACGGATTGTCAGTGGTGTGCCCCACGATGGGTGCACAGGCCGGTTCTTTCGGAAGTCGGACGACGACAGGAGGTTGGTTCCCGTGCAGCGACCCTCTCGGGGAACGCCCCCGCACTCCCCGCCGGCGAGCGATGTCCATCCCGTGCTGCGCCGTGCCGCCGCCCCGCCCGCCGCGCTCGACCTGCTCGCACAGGCACAGCACGGTCTGGACGAGGCCGTGGCCATGGAGACGGCCAACGACCGTTATGCGGCGGCCCACTTGGCGGCGCTGCGCACGGCCGCCGCCGTCCTCGCGGTGCGCGGCCGCCCCGAGACCAGCGAGCGCCGCAGGCGTGCCATACGCAGCGCCTGGGAGGTGCTGCCCGAGGCCGCACCCGAACTGGCCGAGTGGAGCGTCCTGTTCGCGGCGGGCGCACGGAAGCGTGCCCGCGCCGAGGCGGGCATACAAGGTGCGGCGACATGGCGGGAGGCGGACGACCTCGTACGCGACACGGAGGTCTTCCTGCGGCTCGTCGAACGGATGCTGGTCTCCCAGCCCGCGCTGCCGCAGCCCCGCGTCGCCCCCGTCGACGACGGTTCCGCGCCCGCCCGTTCGGCCGCTGTGCGCTCCGCGCCGTCCACGCCCCGCCTCCGCCCGCCGGCAGCACGCCAGGACCGGCGGCGCCCCCGCGCGGGATGACACCGGTGACGCGGCGCGGGCCGCCGCCAGCAAGTGCCGCCCTCACCGGGGGAAACACCGCGGGAGCGAAGGCAATAGGGTGGTTGCCTGCACGCCCCTGAGCCGCCGAGGAGCACCTCATGTCCCGCCCCAGCGCATCCCGTCGTACAGCCGTGGTCTGGGAGGTCCTGCGGGGCGCGCTCGACCAGCGGGTCAAGTCCGGCGGCACGGACGTGCTCGACGTCCTCGACACCGGCGGCGGCACCGGCAACTTCGCCGTGCCCGTCGCCGAACTGGGCCACCGCGTCACCGTCGTCGACCCGAGCCCCAACGCCCTCTTCGGGCTCGAACGCCGCGCCGCCGAGGCCGGGGTGGAGGACAGGGTCCGCGGAGTACAGGGCGATGCGCACGGCCTCTTCGACGTGGTGGAGCGCGGCGGCTACGACGTGGTCCTCTGCCACGGCGTCCTGGAGTACGTGGACGATCCGGCCGCCGCGCTCGGCAACGTCGTCGCCGCGCTGCGTCCCGGCACCGGCACGCTGAGCCTCCTCGCCGCCGGGCTGGGCGGCGCCGTGTTCGGACGGGCACTCGCCGGGCACTTCACGGAGGCCCGGCGTGCGCTCACCGGCCCGGACGGCCGCTGGGGCGGGAGCGATCCGATGCCTCGCCGCTTCACTCCCGAGCGGTTGACGGAGCTGGTCGACGCCACGGGTCTGAACGTCACGGCCGTGCACGGCGTCCGCGTCTTCGCGGACCTGATCCCCGGCGCCCTCGTCGAAACGGAACCGGACGCCGAGCGGGCCCTGGTGGAGCTGGAGAGCGCCGCTTCCGAACTGCCCGCGTTCCAGGCGGTCGCGAGTCAGCTGCATGTCCTGGCCGAGGCGCGGTACCACGGCGGGTGAACGGGCCGCCGGGCAGGCCCCGGACGGTGCGCCCGGGGCGGCTTCGGAGGCGGTGACCCGTGAGTACAACAGTGGTCCGTACCTCACCCGATCGGCTGTTGACCGCCGTATCATCGAGGCACACCGTTCGGCATGGCGGAAAGGCGGTGCGGGAATGCACGGAGTGAACGGTCCCGCGCCGATACCCGTCGTCTCGGCCTTGGTGGGAGGTATTGGCGCAGAGGGGCGGGTTTCACGGGGGCGATTCCCTGCCTATTCTTGGATGGTCGCACCCGGTCGCCCCCGCGACCGACGAGTAGGAGGACTCCGTGCCGCTCTCTGAGCACGAGCAGCGCATGCTCGAGCAGATGGAGCGAGCGCTGTACGCCGAAGATCCAAAGTTCGCGACAGCGCTCGAGGGAAGTGAGCTGCGCAGGTACACCCGCAAGCGGGTCTACCAATCCGTCGCAGGCTTTCTGGTGGGCATCGCCCTGCTCATGGCCGGAATGGTCGCGCAGCAGATCTGGGTCAGCGTCGTGGGGTTCCTCGTCATGCTGGGGTGCGCCGTCCTCGCGGTCACCGGCTGGCGCAAGGCCCCCAAGAACGGCGAGCAGCAGCAGGGCCAGCAAGGCGCCCGCCAGAGCGGAAGCGGAAGCGGCTCGGCGCCCACGCGCCGCCAGCCACGCTCGCGCCGGTCGATGATGAACCGCATCGAGGAGCGGTGGCAGCGCCGCCGCGACGAGGGCCGCTGACCGCGAGCGTCAACTGCCCGTAGCGGCAGTGGTTCTCAGGGCACGGAGAGCAACCGGCACGAGCGCTTGGCGGCGTCCTCCTACCGACGGCTGTGGGGCTGTCCTCCCGTACGGAACGGGGAGGGGCAGCCCCACAGCCGTGTCCGCGGCCGTCGTGTCCGACCCGTCCCCGGCCGTGACCGTGGCCGTGGCCGGGAAGCGGACCGGTGGCTCGGGCCGCCTCCCCGCTACTTCGCGGCGAAGCGGACCCGCAGGGCTCCCAGCCACCGGTCGCGGAGCGCCGTCGCCCGCCCCAGCACCGTCCACACCACCCGGACGGATGAGGGCGGCAGCAGCAGTGCGCGTAGCCGCAGACCGCGGGGCGCCGCCCTGCGCAGGGCCTCGCGTACGGTCCGTACGTCCGCGCCCGTACCCGTGCCGGGCTGGGGCCGCGGCGCGTACAGCGCCTGCTCCACCTCCAGGGCCACCCGGAACGCAGCCTCCGCGCCCTCCGGGTCCAGGTCGCCGATCCGCACGATGCGTTCCACGGCCTTGCGCGGCGTAGCTGACTCGTCGGGCACCACGCCGTAGTCCCAGCCCGTGTCGACCAGCTCACGCCAGGCGTCCAGCACCGCCTCCTCGGAGACCGTCCCGGACGCGGAGCGCCGGCCGCCCATGCCCAGGCGTGCGGCCCGTACCCGCAGGCGCCACAGCATCGGCAGCGCCAGCAGGCCCAGCGCCAGCAGCGCCGCGGCCACAGTCGCCGCGAACGCGCCGGCCGTCGAGCCGCCGTCGCCGTTGCCGCCGTCCGACGGCGGTGCCGCCTGGCCGCACTCCGGGTCGAGACGCTTCGCCTCCGCGTCGCAGCCGTCGGACGTGGACGGCTCGGGCGTCGGCTCGGCGCTCTGTCCCCGGTCGGGAAGCTGCTCCGCCGGGCTGTCCTCGTTCGGGTCGGGGGTGTCCGGCTGTGTGTACGGGGGCGGGGTGCCCCGCGTAGGCGTCGGCTCGAACCGCGTCCAGCCGACGCCCTCGAAGTACAGCTCGGGCCAGGCGTGCGCGTCCTTGAGACCCACGTTCATCCGGCCGTTCGCCGCGGCCGTGCCGGGGGTGAAGCCGACCGCGACCCGGGCCGGGATGCCGAGGGTGCGTGCCATGGCCGCCATCGAGAAGGCGAAGTGGACGCAGAAACCCTCCTTCTGCTCAAGGAAGTTGACGATGGCGGCGGAGCCACTCCCGGCACGTACGCGGGTGTCGTAGGTGAAGCCGCCGTCGGAGGCGAACCAGTTCTGCAGGCGCACCGCGCGCTCATAGTCGTTGGAGGCGCCCCGCGTCACCGAACGTGCCCTGCGCTCCACCACCGACGGCAGCGACTCGGGCACCTTCGTGTACTCCTCGGCGATCGCGTCCGCCGGCTTGGGCGACTCGCGGAGCTGACGTGCCGTCGGCTGCACGAGCAGGCTCTCCACCTGGTAGCGCGCGCCCCGCGTGGTCTGGCCCCGGTCGCCCACGAGCGTGCGCCCCTCGGGCTCGAACCGCCAACGTCCCTCCAGGCGCACGCGGTTGGCCGGATACGGCATCGGCAGCCAGTTCTGTGCGTACCAGCTCGCGGCGACGACGTTGCTGCGGATCTTCTCCGTACGCACGCCCGGCGCGAGCCCCGGCGGTGCGGGCAGCGGATCGGGGACGGCGTCTATCCGGCGCTCGGAGGGCTTCCAGGAGGCGCCGTCGAACTTGTCGAGCGCGACGATCCGCAGATACATCTCTTGCGTGCTGCGGGTGTTGGTGCTGTAGGTCAGCGCGGTGCGGTCCTCGGACTGGTTGAGGCTGTCCTGCAGCGCCACCAGCGGGTTCACCGCGGAGACCGTGCCGCCGTTCTGGCCGACTCCGCCGCGTCCGCCGCGTGCCGCGTCCAGCAGCCCGCTGCCCAGCGACGGCATCAGCGCGGGCACGATCAGCGCGAGCCCCAGCGTCAACGCACCGATGCGCCGCCCCGTCCGTACGGGTGCCGTCGCGGGACCCTCCACGCTGCCCGGTTCGTACGCGGCGGAGCCCGGCCGTCCGCGGTCGGTGAAGACACGGCCCCACTGCGAGAGCCGCTCGCGTCCTTCGGCGAGCAGCAGGAGCAGATAGCCCCCGGCGGCGCACAGGAACCACGGCCAGCCCGCGCCGTCCCGCGCGAGGCCCGCCGCCACCGAGTACAGCGCCAGCAGCGGCAGTCCGGCGGGCGCCGCGCTGCGGAAGGTGACCGCCAGCGCGTCGACCAGCAGGCCGATCACGAGGACGCCGCCGATCAGCATCAGCCCTATGCCGTCGGTCACCGGAGCCGGTATGGCGTACCGCCCCACGTCGTGTCCGCCCTGGGCGAGCAGCCGGCCGAACTCCGCGAAGGCGGAAGGCCCCGGAAGCAGTCCGGCGACCGCCTCGTCCCGTACGAAGAAGAACGTCAGCAGCAGCAGCGACACCAGAGCCTGGAGGGCGGGGGTCACCGGCCGTGGCAGCGGCACCCGGCGCGCCAGCGCGCCCACCGTCGTCTGCACCGCGAGCAGCAGCGCGGCCTGCAGAAGCCAGGTGGCCGGTTCCACCAGGGGCAGCAGCGCGAGCGCCGAGGCCAGTGTGGCCACCGCGCCGCACACGGCGAGCCGTCCGCGTCCGCTCATGGATCCGTCCCCCTCACGACCAGCTCGTCCGCCTCCTGCCACAGCGTCTCCAGGGACAGGCCGGGGCCGCCGCGCAACGCCGTCCAGCCCGCTTCACGCAGGACGCGGAGCGACTCGTCGGTCCCGGCGCCGTCGCCGGCCGTGGCGGCCGAAGAGGCCCAAGCCTGCTGCCAGTTGGCCGACGGGTCCGCCGCTCCGGCCGCCCCTCCGGCCGTCGATCCGGCCGTCGCTGCGCCCGTGGTACCGGCCGCCGCCGCGCCCGCGGTGCCGTCCGTGCAGCAGAAGGCCACCGCCCGGTTCGTACGCTGCCGCATCCGGCTCACGGTGACCGCCTGCGCCTCGTCGAGGTCGCCGAGGAAGGCGACGAGCAGCCCCTCCTGACCGGCGGCCGCACCGCGCAGCATGTCGTAGGCGTACGCCATGTCCTGCTGTTCGGAGTGCCCGAGCAGGGCGAGGGTGTCCAGCAGCAGACCGGCGGTGTCCGAGGAGTCCCCGGCGAAGCCGACGCCCTCGGGGCCCGGCACCATCGTGCCGGTGTCCGTCAGCAGCCGTACGCCGTAACCGCGCTCCAGCAGATGGATGCAGACGGAGGCGGCGGCCGAGACGGCCCACTCGAAGGCGGAGTCCGGTCCCGAACCGCCGTACGCACGGCGGCGGGTGTCCAGCAGCACCGTGCCGCGCGCCTTCTGCGGCTGCTCCTCGCGGCGCACCATCAGCTCGCCGTACCGGGCGGTGGAGCGCCAGTGCACGCGGCGCAGATCGTCGCCGTGCCGGTAGCCGCGCGGAATCACGTCGTCCTCGCCGGCGAGCGCGAGCGAGCGGTGCCGCCCGTCGCCGTAGCCGGTGGCGTCGCCGGTGAGCCGTACGGGCGGCAGCGGCACGGTGCGCGGAACCACCATGAGGGTGTCGAACGTGCTGAAGGAGCGCGTCAGTTCGCACATGCCGAACGGGTCGCTCAGCCGGAGCTGCAACGGGCCCATCGGATAGCTGCCGCGCATGTCGGAGCGCACCCGGTAGGACACCTCGCGCTGTCCGCCCGGCTCGACCCGGTCCAGGACGAAGCGGGGACGCGGGCCGAGTACGTACGGCACCCGGTCCTCCAGCATCAGCAGACCCGTCGGCAGCCGCGAGACGTTGTCGACCCGCAGATGCACCCGCGCCTCCGAACGGACCGTCACCCGGGCCGGAGTGAGCCTGCGTGAGCCCGCGACCCGGTAGCGCGTGCGGTACAGCACGAGGACGCAGACCAGCGGCAGCGCCGCCAGCAGCATCCCCACGCGCAGCAGATCGGTCTGCCCCAGGACGTACGCGCAGACGCCCGCGGCCATGCCCGCCGCGAGGAAGGAGCGGCCGCGGGTGGTGAGACCGCCGAGCGCCGTGCGCAGCTTGCCGCGCTTCTTCGCCTTCGCGCCGGAGGCGTCGGCTCCCGTGGCTCCCGCGGCTGTTCCGGCGCCGGGTGCGCCGCCCGCGCCGACGGCAGGACCCTCATCGGGGGCCTGACCGCTGCCGCCGGTG
>NZ_LJGW01000405.1 GCF_001751255.1 Streptomyces nanshensis
GGGCGCGGCCGGCGGTCCCGCCGGCGACCCGTACGGGGCCGTGTCCTGGAAGCCCTCCGGGAACAACTCCCGTAGCCCTTCCGGGAGTCCGTCGGGGGATCCGTCCGGCGTGGAGGTGCCGTAGGAGATCGGGGCCATGGAGGACGCCGCGGCGGGCGGCTCGGCCGGCGATCCGTCCGGCCATCCGGCGGGCCAGCCTTCCGGCCATCCCGGCGGCGTTCCGTACGGCTCCGGGGACTGCTGCCGGTGTTGGCGCTGTTGCTGTTGCTGGTTCCCGTGCGTGGAGGACTGCTGCGGCTCCGGCGCCGCGGACATACCGCGGGCGGCGCCTCGGCGCCTGCCGCGGGCCCGGCCGCCCTCGCCTCCGATCACCGGTATCTCGACCGTCGTCGAGGTCCACTCGCCGCGCCGCGCGTCCGCGTACTGCGGTGCGCCCCACGGCAGCAGCGCATGGACGAGGAGGCCGCCGAAGTCGGAGTGCATGCGCTCCAGGTCCGCGACCGCGCGGGCGCAGTAACCGCAGGTGCCCAAGTGCCCTACGACGTCACCGGTGTTGCCGCCCCGCCCGTCGGCGTACGCCATGACCACACGGTGGAAGCGGCGGCAGTCGTCCGCCATGCCGTACTGGTGTATCTGCTCGTACGCGTGGTAGAAGTCCCGGTGCGCGCGTCTGATCAGTACGGAGACCTCCTGGGACTCCGGCGAGGCCGAGCCCAGCAGCCGGGCGATCCGCTCGGCGTCGTCCCGCTCGACCAGGTGGTGCCACAGCACCGTCTGGAGCGTCGAGGACAGGGAGTTGAACGCGCGGGCCGTCACCGAGCCGTGGTGCAGGAAGGCCACACCGCCGCGCGCCGAGGACTCCTCCTGCGAGGGCTGGGACTGCGGCTGCGCGGCCAGCCACACCGCCAAGTCCCCGTCGAGCAGGGCGGGATGGCCCGCCTCGGCGACCCCGGAGGCCGCCCACAGCACCAGCGCCAGCACCTGGGGACGTACCGCACCCGGCGTGATCCCGCCCGGGGACGCGGCCCGTTGCCAGGCGCGCTGCGCCAACTCCTCGGCCTGCGCGGGGTCGTTGAGGCATACAACGGCGAAGGCGCGCAGGGCGTCGAGGTGACGGCGTTCCAGTTCCGCGAGCGGGGCGCCCGCCGACTCCCCGCCGCCACGGACGAGTTCCACGAGGTCGGCGTCAGACAAGCACTCGGGTTCCATGCCTTCGATCCCCCATCGGCCAAGGCGTCCGCCCCCACCGGCGGAAGCCCGCGGCCTCACGCAGACGGGTGGGTGACGCTCCAGGTCCACTGTGGCCAGTCCGGCGAACTGCCCCACCGGGCCGGCGGACCGCATCGTCCGCACGCTGCTCTCACCACGCTACCGCCGGGTTCGGCGAACGATGCGTGACAGCCGAGGATTTGGCACATGGCGACAAGTCACCCGGCCGGAAAAAGGGGTGTTGCAGATGAAGTTCGCAGGGCACCCGGCCGCTTCCGTCCCCCGCCGTCACAGGAGAGAGGGCAGTCCTTGTCCGAGGCGACGCAGCAGCGACCGGAGCCCACCCGGCGACAGGAGCCCAACCGCGCGGCACCGCAGGGCAGACGGGCCCGGATACGGCAGTGGCTCCGGCGGGCGGCCGGTGCCGACGGCCACGAGCGGCACACCGCCGCACTGATCGGGAAGAGCGCCCTGGCCGCCACCGTCGCCTGGGTGGTCGCCCACGACGGCATCGGCGCGCAGTCACCGGCGTTCGCCCCGTTCTCGGCCGTGGTGATCATGCAGGTCACCGTCTACCAGTCCGTGGTGCAGGCGCTGCGCTATGTGGGCGCCGTCGCGGCGGGAGTGGCGTTGCAGGGCGCTCTCGGCTTTCTGGCAGGCCCGGACGTGCTCACGTTCGTCCTGGTGGCGCTCGTCGCGATGGCCATCGGCCGGTGGCGGCGCCTGGGTTCACAGGGCTCGCAGGTCACGACGGCGGCGTTCTTCGCCTTCTCCACCTATGTCTCGGCGTCCGGCAACGCCGAACGCCTGGGCCAGCTCGGCCAGATCGTCCTTCTGGTGCTGATCGGCTGCGGCATCGGCGTCGTGGTGAACGTGACGATCCTGCCGCCCATGCGCTACCGCAGCGCCGAGCACGGCATCCACACCCTCTCCCACTCGCTCTGCGACCTGGTGAGCGACATCGCTCCGGCGCTGCGGGAGGGGACGACGGACGAGGAGCGCACCCGGCACTGGCGGCAGCGAGCCGAGCACCTCCCGGCACTCGTCGACCAGGCGCAGTCGTCCGTGAACGTCGCCCGGGAGAGCGCGTATTACAACCCGCGCCGCGTGCTGCGCCGCCACGGCCGGCACACCACCTTCTCCGGCTACCAGGAGGTCGTGGACGCGCTCGCCCGCGTCACCCACCAGGTGACCTCCCTGGTGCGCAGCCTGGACCAGTGGCACGACGGCGAACGGGGCGCGACGTACGGCGAGTTCCTGCGCCACTACGGGGACTTCCTGTCCTCGCTGGCGCACATCACCGCCCTCTTCAGCCGTATCGACGAGGACCATCTGACGGACCAGGCCCGCGAGTTGTGCTCCGCCGCGGGCACCGCGCAGGAGCGGCACTCGCGGCTGGTCGGCCACTCCGAGCGCAGTGCCCTTCCGGTCGGCGACCTCTCACAGCCGTACGGGATCCTGCTGGTCGAGGCGACCCGGCTGATGGACGAATTCCAGTACACCTGCGACGTGTTGCAGCACGAGGTCGAGCACGAGAGGACGTCGGGCTGCCCCTGACGGGGGCACGGGACGACGGCGCGTGGCGAGGACGCGTGACGGGGGCGCGCCGCTCACCAGCGGTACCAGCGGCCCCTGCCGCCGCCACCGCGCGCGGGCCGGACGAAGAAGCCCAGCAGCCAGATCACCAGCACGATCACGGCGATCCACCACAGGGCCTTCAGCGCGAAACCCGCGCCGAAGAGGAGCAGGGCCAGCAGCAGAACGAGCAGCAGGGGAACCATTTCATCGACCTCCGGGCACAGCAGTGCCGTCGTGCGGGGTGGCGGACGTACGGAAGTCCCGTACCGCCGGGTTCGGGGAGGGGGCGCCGGGCGCCCGCCGCGCTCAGTCCTGCGTCATGCCGGTCCGCAGCTCGTCGAGGCATCTGCGCAGCAGCCGCGAGATGTGCATCTGCGAGAGGCCCAGCGCGTCGCCGATCTGCTGCTGCGTGAGCTCCTCGCCGAAGTGCATCTCCAGGATGCGCCGGTCCCTCTCGCCCAGCTCCGAGAGCAGCGGCTTGAGCGCGTTGAGGTTCTCGACCTTCTCCAGCGCGGGGTCGCAGCAGCCGATCCGGCCGAGCAGCGTGCTGCCCTCCTTGGAGTCGGCGTCCTCCTCGGCGGACAGGTCGAGGGAGTGCGTCGAGTAGGCGTTGGAGGCGACCTGCGCCTCGACGACCTCCTCGACGGACAGCCCCATCTCCTCGGCCAGTTCACCGGTGCGCGGCGACCTGCCCAGCCGGGTCTCCAGCCGGTCGACGGCGCGCGCCAGCTCGATGCGCTGCTCCTGGAGCCGGCGCGGCACGTGCAGCGCCCAGGTGGTGTCGCGGAAGAAGCGCTTGATCTCCCCGGTGATGTAGGGGATCGCGAACGACGTGAATCCGACGCCGCGTTCGAGGTCGAAGCGGTCGATGGCCTTGATGAGCCCGACGGTTCCGACCTGCCGGATGTCCTCGTGCTGGTCCTCGCGCTGCTGGAACCGCCGGGCGACGAAGTGCACCAGCGGCAGGGAGAGTTCGACGAGGGTGTTGCGGACGTACTGGTACTCCGGCGTCCCCTCCTCCAGCTCCTCCAGGCGCCGCAGGAAGAGCTGCGTCATCCGGCGTGCGTCCCGCGGCGCCACGGCCTGTGGATCCGTGATCACAGGCAGCTCCGCTTCGCCGTCCGCCGCGGCCTTTCCGTCCGCTCTCCTGTCGGCCTTCCCGCCCGCCGCGCTGGGCGCAGGCACGGTTGTGGCACTCATGAAAGCCTCCGTACGGCAACTGTTGTCGTTCGACATATGTCTACCGGACGGGGACCATGAAAGCCACACCCCGGTCGGCGCCGTACCGCCCCACCGCCTGTGACGGTCTTCACGCAACCGTCACGGAGGTGACGGAAATGTGCGGCGTACGCTGACGCAGACACCCGCCCCGGAGGGCGCATCCCGGCGCCCGTCCCCGCGGCCCGGCACGAAGCAGGAACAGTGGACAGACTCACCGCGGTCGAACGCGCGCTGCGCGCCGCCGCCCCGTACGGACTGCTCGACGTCGTCGCCGACGCCCTGCGGCAGCACTACTCCGCCGTCGACGTCCAGTTGCGCATGGCCGACTACGGAGTGCGCAGCCTTCAGGCGGTGGGCGCGGACGCGGGGATCGCGGGCGAGGCGGTGGACGCGGGAGCCGCGGGCGAGGCGCTGGCGGCGGCGCCGTCCGCCGAGCCGGTCCTCATCCACGACAGCCCGCAGGGCAGGGCCTTCGGCGCGGCCGACCCCGTCGTCGTACCGGATCTGGCGTCGGGCACCGTGACCGTGCACATCGCCGTGAGCGTGCGCGGCGACCGCGTGGGGGTGCTCTCCGTGACGCTCCCCGAGAGCGCCTGCGAAGGCGAGCTTCTGCCGGAACTGACCTACCTCTGCGAGGCGCTCGGCCACGAGATCATGGTCGCCGAACGCGACACCGACCTGTACCTCCTGGCCCGCCGGGCCTCCCGGCTCACGCTCGCCGCCGAGATGCAGTGGCAGTTGCTGCCGGGCCGCTCCTGCCGGCGCCCCGAATTCGCCCTGGGCGCCCATCTGGAACCGGCGTACGCGATCTTCGGCGACAACTTCGACTGGTCCTCCTCGGCCGACCACCTCACCCTCACCGTCACCAACGGCATGGGCGAGGGCATCGACGCGGCCCTGCTGAGCAACCTCGCCGTCAACGCCGTGCGCAACGCCCGCCGCGCCGGACTCGGCCTCGCCGACCAGGCGTTCCTCGCGGACCAGGCGGTGTTCGCGCAGTACCGCGGAGCGGCGTACGTCTCGATGCTGCTGATGCGCTTCGCGCTGGAGACCGGCCGCGTCGAGGTCGTCGAGGCCGGCTCGCCCCGCGTGTGGCGGATGCGCGAGGGCAAGGTCGAGCCGCTCGGCTTCGACGCACAGCTCCCGCTGGGGATGTTCGAGGACACCGGCTTCGTCGCCGAGTACGCCGACGTCCGCCCCGGCGACCGGCTGCTCATCGCCAGCGACGGCGTCTACGACACCTCGTCCAAGGCCGGCGAACGGTACGGCGAAGCGGCCCTGGTCCGTTCCCTGACCGCCAACAGACTGCTCCCGGCCGCACAGGTGCCCCGGGCGATGCTCCGCGAACTCTCCGAGTACCGCGGGGTCACACCGCTCGACGACGATGCGCTGGTGCTGTGCCTCGACTGGTACGGACGGGAGGACGGCGCCGGCGGAGCGGCGACGCGGGACGGGCTGCCGTAGCCGCGCGGCCGCGCGGTCGCGGTCCCAGCAGTGGCAGCAGTGGGGACGGGGGACGGCTCAGGCGGGTTTCTCCGCGTCCCGCTGGACGGCCAGCCGGTGTCCGGGAGCCCGCCCCTCGGTCGCGTCGCGGAAGCCCCGCAGCCCCTCCAGCAGCGCCGTGCGCGCCGTGGGCGGCATCGCGGCGATGGTCGCCGTCAGGGACTCCTCCCGCCGCTGCCGCAGATCGCGCAGATAGTCACCGCCGCGCCGCGTCAGATGCAGCTCCAGCTCCCTGCGGCTGACCGGGCTCGGCGAGCGCTCGATGAAACCCAGCGCCTGTAGCCGGTCGCACAGCCGGCTGACCGACGACGGCGCGGCACCCAGGGCCTCGCCCAGGGTGCGCAGATTCATCCCGTCCTCGCGGTCCAGGCAGTAGAGCACCCGCAACTGCGAGGCGGAGACCGGATGGCTGGAGGCCGCGTCCCGTCCCTGCTCCCACAGCACTTCGAGCAACTCGATGACAGCGGCCGTCACTTGGGCCGCGTCCCGCGACCTGCGCTGCCGCGACGGGCCGGACGGCACAGGGCCTTCACCCATACCAGACCCTCCGAACCGGCGCCCCGGCGCGAAGGAGGGGGCGCCGCCAAACGTTTGCCGGACAACAATGGTACTGCGCCCATGCCCTGCCCGCCCGGGGCCGCCCGCACACCCGCGCCCGTACGGCGCGGCCCCGCCGCCCGGCGACCGTGTGCCTCGAATTTCTCCCGTTCACATCGCGCGAGTCCGCGCGAGTTCTGCGGACATGTGAACGGCACACGTCGCGCGCATCCGTTGTGCCCCGTTTCAACCCTTCCCACATTGCGGGGTGTTGGCGCTCTCGTCATCGCTGTGTACAGGCGTTGAGCCCGCGCCCGAGCTGCGGAAACCTTTTCGGTGACCGGCCGGGAGGAGATTCCGTCCGGTGAAGGTGACGAACCGTCACCGGGACCCCCACGCAATGAGGAGACCCCTTTTCATGCCCCGATCCAAGAGATTCAGCAAGCGCACGGCCGCCGCGGCGATAACCACCGCCGTCGCCGTGACGTCCGTCCTGACGGCCACCGCCGGCACCGCCGGTGCCGCGTCCGCCGAGGGCACGGTCTACGGCGCGAAGGCGAAGGGAGCCGTCGCCGGGAGCTACGTCGTCCTGCTGGACGAGAAGACCCCCAAGGCCGGCAAGAGCGACCTCGCCTCGGAGTACGGCGGCAAGCTCAAGCGCAACTTCAGCTCCGTCAACGGCTTTTCGACCCGCGGGCTGAACGCGGAGGAGGCCCGGAAGCTGGCCGCCGACCCGGCCGTCGACAAGGTCGTGCAGAGCAAGAAGTTCACGATCGACGCCGACCAGGCCGACCCGCCCTCCTGGGGCCTGGACCGGGTCGACCAGCCGGACCTGCCGCTGGACGAGAAGTACACCTACCCGGACAACGCGGGCGAGGGCACCACGGCGTACGTCATCGACACGGGCGTACGCATCAGCCACAACGACTTCGAGGGTCGCGCCTCCTACGGCTACGACGCGGTCGACGGCGACGACGAGGCCGACGACGGGCACGGGCACGGCACACATGTGGCGGGCACCCTCGCCGGAGCGGCGCACGGCGTGGCCAAGAAGGCCGACGTCGTCGGCGTCCGTGTGCTGGACGACCAGGGCTCGGGCACCACCGAGCAGGTCGTCGCGGGCATCGACTGGGTCACCGAGAACCACGAGGGCCCCTCGGTCGCCAACCTCAGCCTCGGCGGCGGCCCCGACGAGGCCATCGACACCGCCGTCCGCGAGGCGGTCTCCTCCGGCGTCACGGTCGCCGTGGCGGCGGGCAACGACGGTACGGACGCGAGCGGTTCCTCCCCGGCGCGGGTCGAGGAGGCGCTGACCGTGGCCGCGAACGACGACAGCGACGCACGGGCCTACTTCTCCAACACCGGTGAGGTCGTGGACCTCTTCGCGCCCGGCGTGGACATCGTCTCCGACTCCAACACCGGCGACGACGCGACCACGACCTACTCCGGCACCTCGCAGGCCACCCCGCATGTGGCCGGCGGAGCGGCGGTCTACCTCGGCTCCCACCCGGACGCCTCCCCGGAGGACGTGGCCACGGCGCTGACCGACGCGGCGGTGGCGGACAAGATCACCGACCCGGGCGAGGGCACCCCGAACAAGCTGCTGCAGATCACCGAGTGAACGGGGTGAACTGACCCCGGGAAGCCCGACACCGGTCGTGGCCGCGGCGGCGGCCACGACCGGTTGGTGTGGTCGCCGCCGCTCGGGCTGTACGCCGTTGACCTTGCCCTTGCCGGAAGCCCCAGAGTGGCCGCGTCGGACATCGCCGGGGCGGGCGGAAGTGCTCGCCCCCGGAACCGGGAAGTGGGCTGTATGGGCGCGCGGTGCGTCATCTTCGATATCGGCGGGGTGCTGGAGATCACTCCGGCCACCGGCTGGACGGAACAGTGGGAGAAGCGCCTCGGGCTGCCGCCGGGGGCGGTCGACGAGCGGCTGGGAGAGGTGTGGGCAGCGGGGGAGATCGGGGCTGTCGGCGAGGACGAGGTGCGCGGCCGTATCTCCGGGGCGTTGGGGCTCGACGCCGTTCAGGTCGACGCCTTTCTGGCCGACCTGTGGGAGGAGTATCTCGGCAGCGCCAACGCCGAGTTGATCTCCTACGTCCGCGGACTGCGGTCACGGTGCACCCTGGGGATCCTGAGCAACAGCTTCGTCGGAGCACGCGAGTTGGAGGAGAAGCTCTATCACTTCGGCGATCTCGTTCAGGAGGTCGTGTATTCGCACGAGATCGGTGTCCGCAAGCCCGAGGCGCGTGCCTTCACGGTGGCGTGCTCCCGGCTGGGGGTCGCCCCTGAGAGCTGTCTCTTCGTGGACGACCTCGCCGTCAACGTCGAGGCCGCACAGGCGCTGGGCATGCGCGGCCTCCTGTTCGAGGACAATGCGCGGACGGTGGCGGGCATCGAGGACCATCTGACCGGCCGGACGTAGCCGCCGCGTGCCGTCGCGGCCCCTCGCCCGGCCGTTGACGCCCGCCGTTGACCGAGGTCGCGGACGTCGGAGGCTCCCGGACGAGGGGGTCGTCGCGGGGCGCGATGAGTCCCGCGGCCTCCGGTGGTCAGAGCCTCGGAACCGTTACCGAGGAGGACCCCGATGCGCAGCGTGACCTATTCGATGGGCGTCTCGCTCGACGGCTACATCGCCGGGCCGGACGGCGGATTCGGCTGGACGGCGCCCGACGAGGAGGTCTTCCGTCTCGCGACCGACGAGGTACGGGAGGCCGGCGTCCATCTGCTGGGGCGGCGGCTGTACGAGACCATGCTGTACTGGGAGACCGCCGACCAGAACCCCGGACTCGGCTTCTCGACGCGCGAATTCGCCGCGGTCTGGAGGGCGCTCCCGAAGGTGGTGTTCTCCACCACGCTCTCGGAGGTGCGGGGGAACGCCCGTCTGGCGTCCGGCGGACCGGTCGAGGAGATCGAGCGGTTGCGGGCCGAGCCGGGGGAGGGGGATATCGCGATCGGCGGGGCGACGCTCGCCGCCGAGGCGGCCGCGGCGGGTCTGATCGACGAGTACCGGGCCCGGGTCCACCCGGTGCTGGTCGGCGGCGGCACCCCGTACTTCCCCCGTCGCGGGCGCCGCGTCGATCTCGAACTCGTCGAGGCCCGCACGTTCCCTTCGAGGGTCGTCTACCACCGCTACCGCGTGGCGCGCCAAGTCCCCCGCCCCGTACGGGACTTCACGGACACGCCTTAGCGCAGCTCGCCCTCCAGCATCCCCATCGTGAACTGGTCGTACCAGCGGCCGTCCCGGTGGAAGGACTGCCGGAGCCGGCCCTCTTCGACGAAGCCGGCCTTGCGGTAGACGTGGTGCGCCGCGTGGTTCTCCGTGACGACCGCCAGGGAGATCTTGTGCAGGCGCATGCTGTCGAACCCGTAGCGGCACATGGTGCGCAGCGCGTCGGAGGCGTAGCCGTGGCCCCAGCGGTCCTTCTCGCCTATGTAGAGGTCCAGTTCGGCGCAGCCGCTCTCGGGCCGGGCGTCGCGCAGCCGTACCAGTCCCACGAGCGCTCCGTCCTTCCGTGCCTCGATTCCGTACAGCGTGTCCGCGTACGAGTTCGGCTCGCGGGCCTCGAGACGCTTGCGGACGCTCTCCAGGTGCTGGTCGTAGTAGGCGTCCATCCAGCGCACCACGTCGGGGTCGTTGTTCCACCGCCACAGCGACTCCGCGTCGGAAGGGGCCAGCGCGCGCAGTCGTACGAGTTCTCCGAGGACCATGGTGTGCATTGCAGCAGGGCGGGTGCGGGGCTTCCAGCGAATTCCGGGCGGGGAGCGGGGACGCCGGGCGGTGAACGAGGGGCGGGCCGTTACGATCCACGGCGGGAGGGACCGTGATCCGCGTACTGCTCGCCGAGGACATGCACATGGTTCGCGGCGCCCTGGCCGCGCTGCTCGGGCTGGAGTCCGACCTGGAGGTCGTGGCCGAGGTGGCGAGCGGTGACGCCGTCCTGCCGGCGGCGCTGGCGCACCGACCGGACGTCGCCGTACTGGACTTGCAGATGCCCGGCGCCGACGGGGTCGCCGCCGCCGGCGAGTTGGCCCGGTCGCTTCCGGAGTGCCGGGTGATGATCCTCACCGCGCAGGGCCGTCCCGAGGCGCTGCGTTCCGCGCTCGCCGAGCGGGTCGGCGGGTTCATGCTCAAGGACGCGCCGCCCGAGCAACTGGCCGACGCCGTACGGAGGGTGGCCGCCGGCGAGCACGTCATCGATCCGGCGCTCGCCGCCGCGGCGCTGACCGCCGCGCCCAGTCCGCTCACCCCGCGCGAGACGGACGTGCTGCGGCTGGCCGCGGACGGCGCCGAACTCGCCGAGATCGCCCGTGAGTTGCACCTGTCTCCCGGCACGGTGCGCAACTATCTGGCTGCGGTCGTGACGAAGCTGGACGCCCGCAACCGGCTGGACGCCGTGCGGATCGCGCGTGAGCAGGGCTGGTTGACGGCGGACTGATCACCCGGCTCGGCGGCGACGGTCGCCGACGCGCTCCCGGGAAGACTCCTCCGGGGCGGCAGGGCCCGTCGGCAGACGGAGCGTCAGGACCCAGACGGAGCCGCGCGGGCCGGCCGTCAGCTCCGCGCCGAGGGCAGCCGCCCGCTCGCGGAGGTTCCGCAGCCCGTTGCCGCCGGTGTCCGGTACACCGCCGTCCGGCCGGGATGCGCCGTCCGACTCCGGCGTGGCATCCGACTCCGGTGCGGTGTCCGACTCCGATGCAGTGTTCAACTCCGGTGCGGCGTGCGGCAGGTCGTTGGTGACGCGCAGCAGGCCCGGGGCGAACTCCATTTCGCAACGGTCCGCCCGGCCCCGGTGGCGCAGCAGGTTGGTGACCGCTTCCCGCAGCACCGTCGCGACCAGCGTCCGCGCGGCTACGGGCGCCCCGGAGCCCGTGCCGTACGTGCCCGTGCCGCCCGTCCCCTTGCCGTCCGTGCCCTCCGGCACCGCGACACGGTCCACCCGGCCCCGCACGTTCAGCGTGACGTCCGCCGCCGCCAACACCTCGCGGGCCGAGGCCAGTTCGTCCTCCGGGGTCAGTACGGCCTCCTCGCCGGGGATGGCGCGCAGTTCGGCCAGGGCGCGTCCGGCGAGCGCCGCGGCGTCGGCCAGATGGCCGTGGGCGCGCTCCGAGTCGGTGTCCCGCGCGGCCAGTTCGCCCTTCAGCGCGACCGCGGAGAGCCCGTAGCCGAGCAGATCGTGGACGTCACGGGCGATCCGCTGCCGTTCGCGCGCCGCCGCCAGTGACGCCAGGGCGGTACGGGCCTCGCGTACCCGCCGTACGAGCCGGGTCAGCAGCGCCAGGCCGTAGAAGACCAGGGCGATGACGACGATGTCCGCCAGCAGCAGCAGTACTCCGGTCGGCGTCGGGCCGTCCGGACGCAGCAGCAGTGCCGCGCCCGTCACCGCCACCAGACCGGTCGCCGCCGGCCAGGCAGCCCGGCCCGGCAGCAGGATCAGCACGGACGCCGCCGCGAACGCCACCGGCTGCGGATACGGCCCGTCCGGCACCGCCAACAGCCCCAGTGCGACGAGGAGTTGGGTCCCGAGCGTCACCGCGGCGCCCGGCGGCCGCATGCCCGGCGGACGCGGCATCGAGTGGTACGCCTGCAACGCCACGACCAGTACGAGCGCCGCGCAGTAGAGCGCCGCCCGTGCGCCCCGTGCGCCGCCGTCCAGCAGAAAGACCGTGCCCACGACGAGATATTCGACGTGGGTGACGAGCACGATCGGCCAGACCATCCGCGGCGCGGCGCTCTCCGCCGGCGCGGCGACCTCCGGCGGGGCCGAGCCGTCGGCGTAAGGCTCACGGGGCGGCGCCCCGGTGTTCGGCCGCTCCCGTACCCGCCGGGAGGCGG
>NZ_LJGW01000400.1 GCF_001751255.1 Streptomyces nanshensis
AGCCCCACCCGCACCCGCGCCCGCGCCCGCGCCCGCACCCGCGGCTGCCCCCGCGGGCACGCCCGCCGATGTCTCCGGCGCCGAAGTCCCCGTCCCCGGCGCCGCGTTCAGTTCGTGCAGCATCTGCTTGCTGAAGCCGAAGAAGTACGTCGCGACGAAGCCCGCGAGATAGCCCACGGCCATCCCCAGCGCGTACACGGCGGCCACGGCGCCCAGCCCCTGGTTCCCCTTGAGCAGCGGGAAGAGCGCCCAGCCGGACGGTCCGATCGCGGTGGAGCCCACGGAGGTGCCGAGCTGGTGGAAGAGCCCGACGGTGCCGCCGCCGACGGCGCCGCCCACGCACGCGGTGACGAACGGCCGCCCGAGCGGCAGCGAGACACCGTAGATCAGCGGTTCGCCCACGCCCATCACCCCGGCCGGCAGCGCGGACTTGATGGTCTTGCGGATGGAGGTGTTGTGGCGCAGCCGTACGTACACGGCGATCGCCGCGCCGACCTGGCCCGCGCCCGCCATCGCCAGTACGGGCAGCAGTACCGTGAAGCCGTCCTGCTCGATCAGCGTCGTATGGATCGGGATGAGCGCCTGGTGCAGCCCGAGCATCACCAGCGGCAGGAACAGCCCGCCGAGGACGAAGCCCGCGAGGCCGCCGCCGTGCAGGAGCAGCCAGTTGGCGAAGTGGCCGATGCCGGTGGCGACGATGCCGCAGACGTACATCAGGCCGAAGAGGGTGACGAGTCCGGAGACGAGGACGGTGACGGTCGGGGTGACCAGGACGTCCACGGCCTCCGGCACATGGCGCCGGCACCACTTCTCGACGTACACCGCGAGCAGCGCCGCGAGCAGCGCGCCGAGCACGCCGCCCTGTCCCGGCGTGAGTTTCTCGCCGAACGCGGAGACCTTCGAGACCCCGGCGAAGACGATCACGGCCGCGGCGGCGCCGCCCAGTACGGGCGTACCGCCGAACTCCGCGGCCGTGTTGATGCCGACGAAGACCGCGATCAGCGACATGAAGCCGGTGGAGATCGCCGTCAGCGCGGGCACGATGCCGGCGGCCCAGGGGGCGCTGCCGCTGCTGACGAGGTTGGTGAGGATGCCGTTGATGCCGGCGACGATGCCGCAGCCGATGAGCGCCGGGATCAGCGGGACGAAGATGTTGGCGACGCGGCGCAGCATCTGCTTCACGGGGGTGGCGTTCTTCCGTCTGCGCGCCGCGCGGATCTCGGCGCCGCGTTCGGCCAACGCCTCGGCGGTGACGGGGGGTTCGCCCTCCGCGCCTCCCGCGGGCGCCGCGACGCCCGCGACCCCCGCGACCCGAGCACTCCCCGCCGCTTCCCGCGGATCGGCCCCGTCCGCCGCCGTCTGCCGTGCGAGGGCCTGGAGTTCGGCGGTGACCCGGGAGACCTTCCCCGGGCCGAGCACGATCTGGTACGTGTCGTCGTCCTCGACGACGCCCACCACGTCCGGCAGCGCCCGCAGCGGCGCGTCCTGCACCAGCGAGCGGTCGGCCAGGCCGAGCCGCATCCGGGTCATGCAGTGGGTCACGGAGACGATGTTCTGCGCTCCCCCGACGAGGGGGAGCAGAACCTCGGCGATCTGGCGGTTCTTGTCTGTGCTCATGGGCGCGGTCGCTCTCTGGCTGTCCGGGAGGCCCGGAACGTGGTGCGGTCGAGCGAGCTAGCCGTTGCCGGCGGCGGCCAGCCGCTTGCCCTCCACTGTCAGCCCTGACCGGTCGCCGCGCGGAGCGCAGCCCGCAGATGACCGTCGGCCTCGGCGAGCAACCGGG
Source organism: Streptomyces nanshensis (assembly GCF_001751255.1). Classification (GTDB taxonomy): domain Bacteria; phylum Actinomycetota; class Actinomycetes; order Streptomycetales; family Streptomycetaceae; genus Streptomyces; species Streptomyces nanshensis_A. The sequence continues at coordinate 1,784 of NZ_LJGW01000400.1, forward strand.
CCGCGCTGCGGCCGTCCACGCCCGCGAGAACGATCAGAATCGCGTTCTTCACCTCGTCGTCCGCTTGAGTGAGAGCGTCCTCGATCGTCGCGTCGTCGGCTCCCGTCGCGAGGGCGACGATGCGCCGTGACCGCGCCCGCAGCTTCTCGTTGGAGGCCCGCAGATCGACCATGAGGTTTCCGTAGGTCTTGCCCAGCCGGATCATGGTGATCGTCGAGAGCATGTTGAGGACGAGCTTCTGCGCGGTGCCCGCCTTCAGCCGGGTCGAGCCGGTGAGCAGTTCGGGTCCGACGACGACCTCGATGCGTACGTCGGCGGCGTCGCCCAGGGGCGAGTTCGCGTTGCAGGAGAAGCCCACGGTGAGTGCGCCGTGCGTGGTGCGCGCGTACTCGACGGCGCCCACCGCGTACGGGGTGCGCCCGGAGGCGGAGATGCCCACGACCGTGTCGTCGGAGGTGAGCTGGAGTGCGTCGAGATCGGCGGCGGCCAGCTCCTTGCTGTCCTCGGCGCCCTCGACGGATCTGCTCATCGCGCCGGGGCCGCCGGCGATCAGTCCGACCACGTCCGACGGGTCGGTGTTGAAGGTGGGCGGGCACTCGCTGGCGTCCAGCACGCCCATGCGGCCGGCCGTGCCGGCGCCCGCGTAGATGAGCCGGCCGCCGCGTGCCATCCGCTCGGCGGTGGCGTCGATGGCGGCGGCGATCTGCGGAAGCTGCTCGCCGACGGCACCGGGGACGGTGGCGTCCTCACCCTGCATGATCCGGGCGATCTCCAGGGTGGGCAGTCGGTCGATTTCGGACAGTTCGCTGCGGAACGCCTCCGTGGTCAGCGTCTCCAACTGTGCGCGCAGTTCGCTGTAGGAGGGAGGAGTGTCGGCGGTGGAGGTCATGGAGAGGAGCGGCTCTTTCTGGCTCGCGGACGCGGATGCGGGTGGTTCGGATGCGGGTTGCGGATGCCGTACGCCCGGGGGCCGTGCGACGGTCCCGGGATGCGGATAACGGACGCGGAGCCGGTCCGGACACGCACGCCTGAACCGAACGGACGCCAACGGACGCGAACGGACGGACGCGGACCCCGGACGGATCCGGTGCGGGGGCCCCGCGGGGCCGGGCACCGCGCGGTTCGTGCATCTCCGCTCGGGCGCCTGTGCGGCAGCGTCGGCCAGCCCGGGCCGGGTCCGGGTCTGGAACGCGCATGCCGTGGGCGGCGCCCGTGGTGCTGCTCCGGCGGTGCTTCCCGCTGTGCGCTCAGCGCGGGCGCGGCGAGTGCCGGTGCGCGAGCGCCTCGTAGGAAGCGGAGAGCGCGGGAGCCGCACTCTCGTACGTACGCTGCGCCACGCCGATGAACAGGCAGTCCACGACGAGGAGTTGGCTCGTACGGCTGGACATCGCGGCCGGCCGCAGCTCGCTCTCCCGCGCCGTCGAGGTCGTCAGTACGTGGTCGGCGTACTGGGCGATCTCGGCGTCCGCGCGCCCCGTGATGGCGATCGTCGTGGCGCCCTGGTCGAAGGCAGCGCGCAGCGGCTCGATGACGTCGACGGTGCCGCCGGAGTGCGTGATGGCTATCGCCACGTCGCCGGCGCCGAGCTGCACGGCGGTGGTGACCGCCAGATGCGGGTCGGCCTCCGCGTGTGCGACTTGTCCGATGCGCAGCAGCTTCTGTGCGAGGTCCTTGCCGACGAGACCGGAGGCTCCCACTCCGTACACGTCGACGCGGCGTGCGCCGACCATGGCGGTGACGGCGGCCTCGAGCTGCACGGTGTCCAGACCGGCGGCGGTGTCGGCCAGTGTCTGCCGCTCGTCGTGGGCGAGCTTGGCGACGACGTCGGCGATGGGGTCGTCCACCGCGATGTCGGCGGTGACGGAGGGGGCGGCGCCGGACTCCTGCTGTGCCGCGAGGCCCGCGAGCGCGAGCCGCAGATCGCGGTAGCCGGGGTAGCCCAGCATCCGGGAGGTCCGTACGACCGTGGCCTCGCTGGTGCCGGTGCGTTCGGCGAGGCCGGTGACGGTGAGCTGTGCGCATCCCGCAGGGTCTGCCGCGACGGTCTCGGCGACGCGCTGCATGGAGCGGGTCATCGACGGGGCCATGGTGCGCACCTTGGCGGCGAGGGCGCCCGGTCCGGGCGGACCCGGCCTGGTGCCCGGTGCCGGGCGGGCGGCGGTGCGCTCGGTGCCCGCGCCACGGGGGGCGGGGTGGGGCGAGCCGCCGTGCGGGGTGTTCGCGGCAGGGCCGGCGCCGCCGGGTCTGGCGTGCGTCCTGCCGTTCCTGGCGAAACTTTCCTTCAGGTACGTGGTCATCGCTGGAAGGTAATTTTCTCGACGCGTCCGCGTCAAGTGATGCGTCCACCGCTCCGTCATGCCTCCTCCCCGGGATCTTCTCAGCGCCTCCGCCGGGCCGGTGCACTGGCCGAGACGGCCCCGGAGCTCCCGTCTTCTTTGGTGCAATGGAGACATGGACCAGCTCGAGCAGACACTTCACACGGCCCGCGCCCTCGTACTCGCCGACCTGGAGGCGGGCAAGGTCGCGGAGGCCGATGTGGTCTCGCTCGTGGAGGAGGCGGTCTCCCACCGCAGATGGTGGGTCGAGCAATGGCCGGACGGCATCGCGTTCGTGAACGGGCTGATAGCGCAGGACGTCCAGGACGCCCTCCTCGACCGGTACGGGCGCTGGCCGCTGTGCCCGGTCTGCATCGGCGCCGACCCGCACGCGCTGGAGATCGAGCCTCCCCTCGGCGAGAACCCGCACTGGGTGTGCAGCAAGACCACGACGTCGGTCGCGCGCGTGGGGACCCTGAACAAGTGGCTCTGAGGGCGCGGCGCTTGGGGGGTGACGGGGGCGTTCCGGAGGTCGTACCGATGGTCGTACGCGCGGCCCTACCCGTGGCCGTATCCGTACCCGTACCCGTGGCCGTACGTACGGACGTACGCGCTCGTCCCCGCCGCCCGGCGGCGGCCCGGTGACCGTCTACATCGATCCGCCCGACTGGCCCGGCGCCGGACGTCTCTGGTCGCATCTGGTCAGCGACGTCTCCTTCGACGAGCTGCACGACTTCGCGGCCGGCATCGGCTGCCCGCGCCGCGCCTTCGACCGCGACCACTACGACGTGCCCGGCACCCGCTACGCCGCGGCCGTCGCCGCCGGAGCCGTCGAGGTCGGCAGCAAGGAGCTGCTGCGCAGGCTCACGGACGCGGGCCTGCGGCGCCCACGGAGGCGGGGGCCGCCGCGGGGCAGTCGAGAGAGCGGGCGCGACGGCGCCGGTCCCGCCGCCGGGTGAGCGAGGCGAGGGCCGTCGTGCCGACGCCCGCGGCGGCGAGCGCCGCCCCCGTCCAGGCCACCGCCTGATATCCCCACCCCGCGCCGATGACCAGGCCGCCCAGCCAAGGGCCCATGGTGTTGCCGATGTTGAAGGACGAGGTCGTGGTCGCGCCCGCGAGCGTGGGGGCGGCGTCGGCCTCGTTGAACATGCGCGCGTTGAGCGCCGGTGCCGTCATGAAGGCCGTCACGCCCAGCAGCAGCGCGAGGCCGACCGCCGCGACCGGGCTGCGGGCGAGCAGCGCCAGCAGGGCCAGGGCGCAGGCCGAGGCCGCGATGCCGCCGTAGATCGTGCCGAGCAGATGGCCGTCGGAGATCCGTCCGCCGATGACCGTGCCGATGAGCCCGCCGGCGCCGAAGAGCGCCAGCACCGTGGGCAGCCGGTGCTCCGGCAGCCCGGAGACCTCGGTCAGGAACGGGCCGAGATACGAGAAGACCGCGAAGACCGCGGCGGCGTTGAGCGCGATGGTCACGACGTTGAACCACACCTGCTTGTCGCGGTAGATGCCCAACTCGCGGCGCAGCCGCGGCCGTTCCGCCCCCTTCGCCGGGTCCGTACGCGGCACCAGCGCGATCACCCCGGCCAGCGCGAGCGCCGACAGCGCCGCCACGGCCCAGAACGCCGAGCGCCACCCCGCGTGCTGTCCGAGCAGCGAACCGGCGGGCACGCCCAGGATGTTGGCGGTGCTCAGTCCGCCGATCATCACCGCCATCGCACGGGCCCGCGCCGTCACCGGTACCAGCGACACCGCGACCGCGGCGCCCACCGCCCAGAAGCCCGCGCACGCCAGGGCGCTGACGATCCGCGAGACGAAGAGCACCCCGTACGTGGGCGCGAGCGCGCCGGCGACCTGGCCGAGGGCGAAGAGGGCGAGCAGCGTGATCAGGGTCAGCCGGCGCGGCAGCCGCAGCGTCGCGGCGGCGAGAACCGGAGCGCCGACGACCATCCCGACCGCGAACGCGGAGACCAGCAGCCCGGCCTTCGGAATGGAGACGTGCAGATCGCGGGCGATGGGCTGGAGGAGGCCCGCGAGCATGAACTCCGAGGTGCCGAGCGCGAAGACCGATATCCCCAGGACGAGGACGGCCGGCGGCATGCGCTGCCGCGTGCGCGCGGGCGGCGGTTCGTTTCGCATGCCTCGGCCAACCACCGCGCGGGCGGCGGCATTCCACGGTCGGCACTCCACGGCGGCGCCCGCGACGGTACGCGGACGACCGCCGGCCCGCCCGTGCCTCAGCAGGCCGGCACGGGTGCGATCAGGGACGGCGTCCCAGCAGTGCCACCAGCCGGTCCTGCGGAACCGCGTCGTCCGGCACGGGCACGGGCGGTTCGAAGATCCCCGCCTCGTGCCAGCTCCCGGCCTGCGGCGCGATGTGGTCGTAGACCGCGTCGGCCAGCTCGTCCGGCATCCGCGACCGCACGCCGAGGCCCTGCGCCAGGTCCCAGCCGTGCACGGTGAGGTCGGTCGTCATCTGCCACGCGTACTCCGTGGCCGGTGTCTTCCCGCCGGTCACATGGACGTCGCCGCGCAGTGCGCCCTTGCGGTGGAAGGCGGAGTGCGAGGCGCTGCCCGTCTGCTCCCACATGGCCACCGGGGCGTCGCCGACGACGTCGCCGTCGAAGCGGTCGCCCACCTCGGCGAGGGTCTCGCCCCTCAACAGGTGCGGCGCCCAGAGGTGTTCGCCGACCAGATGGTTGACCAGGTCCTTCACGTTCCAGTCGCTGCACGGGGTCGGCTCGTCCCACTGCCGTTCGTCGACCTCGTGGACGAGCCGGTCCCACTCCCTGTAGGCGCTCTCGAAGGCGTCGATCAGTTCCATGCGTCAATGGTGCGCCCGCCGCCGCGGACGGCATCCCGGGGCGGCCCGACGGGGTGCGGAGCCGGAGTTCGCACCGTTCCGGCGGGGCGGGCCGTCGCGACGCGCTGTGACGCAGGTCTCACTGACATGTGTCATACGGCAGGCCGTCGCCGTACGTGTAGCGGATGTCCCCGCCCTGGAGGGGCGAGGACGGCAGCGCGGCCCACGGGCCGCGTTTCTCGGGGGAGTGCCGGGGCGCCCGTGGCGGGCGGCGTGGCCTGTTGGACGTACAGGCCGAGTGGCGAACGGTCACGCGCCGCACGCCCGGCGTCCCGACACCGCCGTACGGAAGCCGTCCCGCGGGACCGGGCGTACGGGAGCGGGTGTACGGGAGCTGCGGCACGGACCGTGCGTACGGCGCCGCGGCCTCAACTCCCTTGCCCGTGGGGCTTCTCCGCCCCCGAGCAGAGGCGTACCTCCTTCGTGTTGCGCGTCCGCACACCCGGCAGCCAGCCCTCCGCCCGGGGGCCCTTGCCGTCGGCGGCGGCCCGTTCGACGCGGTACCAGCGGCGCGAGGAGACGCCGTTCTCGTCCGTCACGAGCTGTCCGTCGGTCACCACGCAGCTCGCGGTGAGGACGTCGCCGTGCCAGACGCGCGCCGCCGAGTTGTCCGGCGCCGCGTACGGCTTGTACGGGTTCTTCGCGACGCGCAACGCGCACTCCAGGGTGCGCAGTTCGCGGCACGCCTTCTCGACGTTGTGCACCCGCAGCCTGACCGGATCCGAACGTCCCGGCGCCGAGGCGCTCGACGACGGCCCGTCGGCCGCGGTGCCCTGCACCGACCCCACGCCGTCGGAGGGCGAGACCAGCCACCACGTACCGCAGACCACGAACGCCACCGCCGCCGCGGCCACGGCGATCACGGTCATCGGCAGGGGCCGCCGGCCCGGCCGGGACGCACCCGGCTTGCCGGACGGGACCGGAGTGACATCGTCCGGACGCGGTGTGCGGACCCGTTCCCAGAGGCCGTCCGGCGGCTCGATCACCGCGTCGGCCGCCCGCAGTTGCTCGCGCAGAGCCGCAGCCGTCTCCTCGCGTCGCTCAGCACGCATGCCGTTCTCCTCCCGCGCGGCCCGCACGGGGACGCAGCGCGCCCCGCAGCTTGTCGAGCGCGCGTCTGCGCGTCAGGGCCACCGTGCCGCGGTGCAGCCCGAGGATGCGCGCGGCCTGGTCGATCGTGTAGCCGTCGAGGTCGACCAGGACGACGACGCCGGCCTGCCGTACGGTCAACTGCCGCAGCAGCCGTACGGTCTCCAGCTCCGACGAGCGCCGCTCCAGCCCGCCGTCGTCCCACTGCGCGCCCGGCGGCGCCCCCGGGCCACCGCCGCCGGCCCGCCCCTCGTCGCCGAACTCGACGTCGGCGACGAGCACATGGCGCCGCTCCTTGCGCCAACTGTCGCGGACCACGCTGAGGAGGGAGGAGAAGGCGTAGGCGTACGGCTCAGGATGGGCGAGGAACTTCTCCGGCCGTGCGGCCAGCTTCAGATAGACCTCGTGCACGGCGTCCTCGGCCGACTGCCGCGACCCGGCCAGCATGGCGGCCCGCCGGTAGAGCCTGTGGAGCAGCCCGCAGAAGACCTCGTCGAACGACGGGTCGGGGGAGTGGGCGTCCTCGCCGGTGGTGGTGGAGTGAGTGACCACGTGGCCTGCGATCCTCTGTGATGAGTGGCCTCTTGGCTGTCGGGCGGTCCCGGGACGTCCCGCGTGGAACGTCGCGCGCGGTCCGGTCCCGCGTGCTTCTCGGCCGTGGGGGAGCGGCATCGACCGGGCCGAGCCGGGCAGTTCAGGGTGCTAGCAACCTCCCGTGGTCGCAAGTCGGTCTTCGGACGTTGGCCGTCGTCATGTCCCGCTTTGTCTCTCCCGGCCGCCTTTGACCAGCAGTTCCATCTCGGTCTCCAGATTCCGGCGCGCGACGTGCTCCCAGTGCCGCCGTCCGTACGGGGTGCGGAACAGCCGTGGCATACCGAGGAGTTGGCGCAGCACGGCGGCACGCCCCTCGGTGAACGGGCCGTCCGGCACGAAGCCGTACTCCTCGCGCACGGCCGCCGCGTACCGGGCGTACTCGGCGGGCGACCCCGCCAGCACCGCCAGATCGGCGTCGCACAGCAGCTCGCCGTCGGCGTCGCCCTCGTCGGGGTCGTGGGTGACGGTGAGGCGTACCAGGCGGGCGACCTCGTCCGTACGGGACCGCCCCACCCCGGCCTCGGGGAGGGCGCGTTCGGCGAGGGCGGCGCTGCGCTCCTCGTTCTCGCTGCGGTCGGGGCGGTAGACGGCGTCGTGGAACCAGACGGCGAGCAGCACCGTGGGGAGGTCGGCCTCCGGTGTGTGCGGGGCGAGTTCGTCGACGCGGTCGAGCACGTCGAGCAGATGCCCGGCGGTGTGGTAGCGGCGCTGCGGCTCCGACCAGCGCTCCAGCAGCTTCTGTCCGTACGGGGCCGGGTCGGGCTCCCGGGCGCCGTCGCGGGCGCTGACGAGGAGCGCGGACCAGCGCGAGAGGAGGCGGTCGCGGAGCGCGGGGTCCGGAGCGGGAGCGGGCCCGGTGCCCGAACCGGGGGCGGGGGTTTCGGGGGCGGGCGCGCTCCCGCCGCCCGCGGTGCCGGATGCGTCGTTCGTCGCCATGCACGCGATTGTGCCCGCGGGCGGTGACACCGACGTCCCGGGGAGGACCCGGCCGGGATGTCGCGATGTGGCGTTCCGGACGGGAGGCGGCATGTGACAGAGTGCCAAGGTGTCTAGACCACTTGCCGGGCCGCTGCTCGAAGTGATCGTGCTCGACGCGGAGGACGCCCGCGCCGCACGCGACGGAGGCGCCGACCGCCTCGAACTCATCGCCGACATGGCGGCGGACGGGCTCACGCCCAGCCGGGAGACCTTCGCCCGCGTCCGTGCCGCCGTCGCACTTCCCGTACGCGTCATGCTGCGCGACCGCACCGGATTCGCGACCGGCGGCGACGCGGCGCTGGACGCGCTGTGCGAGCGGGCACGGGAGCTACGGGCCGAAGGGGCCGACGAGTTCGTCATGGGGTTCCTGGACGAGGCGGGCCGCGCGGACGTCCGCGCGCTCGCGGCGCTGGACGAGGCGGTCGCCGGCTGTGCGTGGACCTTCCACCGTGCCGTCGACCGCGCGGCCGACCGCGACCGGCTGCGCAGAGATCTCGCGGAGTCGGCGAACGGACGGGCCGGGGGTCTGGACTCCTACCTCACCGCGGGCTCGGCGCACGGCGTCGACGCGGGCATGGACGTCCTGCTCGCGGAGGCGGCACGCACCGCCGCGTCCGAACCCGGCTACGCGCCGCGGATCATCGCGGGCGGCGGTCTGCGCCTCGACCATGTGGCGCGGCTCGCCGCGGCGGGCGTCACCGCCTTCCACATCG
>NZ_LJGW01000410.1 GCF_001751255.1 Streptomyces nanshensis
CCCTCTCCCGTGCGAGAGGGGTCCGGCGCCGCCGTCATCACCGGTGAAGCCGCCGTGCGTTCGGGACGTCCGGGACCCTGCGTACCGAGATCCTGCGTACCGGGGCCCTGCGTACGTACGGGCTTCCGTGTACGGACGAGGTTCTGTGTACGTACGAGGCTCCGCGTCCGCGGGAGGGCCCGGTGTGCCGCCCGGGGCACGGAGGTCGTCCCCGTTCCTCCGTGCCCCGGGCTTCCCGGGTCCCCGTACCTACGGGTCCCGTGCGGACCGGCTCCGTGCGGGCCGGTCCCGTGCGGCGGTCAGACGCAGCGGCGGGTGTGCGAGCCGCTTCCGCTCCAGCGTGCGCAGCGCGCTCCCGGACAGGCCCGCCGTGTGGGAGGCGGACTCTGGCGGCCGTTCTCACAGCTCGGCCTGCGGGGTGCGTTACCGCGCCGCCGCCTGCGGTTCCAGATGCTCCATCCCGGCTCACCCTCCCCGCAGGGGACGCATGTCTCGTCCTTCTTCTCCGGCTCGTACCGGCATCCCACGACCATGCCGTCAGGCGTTCCCGCGACGGCCGAGGTCCCGGCGGCGGGCGGCGAGGCAGACCAGCGCGGAGCCCACGACGAGGACTCCCGCGCCCGCGAGCGCGATGTCCATGGTGTGGTCCTCACCGCCGGTCTGCGCGAGCCGTCCCTCCTGGCCCGCGCTCTTGGCCTCGGGGGCGTTGTGGGCGGCGTGGTCGCCGTGTTCCGTCTCGCCCGCGGTGTGCGTGCCGTGTGCGGAGTGCCCGCTCGCGGAGGCGTGGCCGCGGCCGTGGTGCTCCACCGTCGACTTGCCGGCGTCCGCGGAGATCTGCTTGTCGCTGGGTGCCTCGGGGGAGCCCGCCGCGGCCTTGGTTCCGGCGCCGGCGGCGGCACCGCTGCCGCTGAAGGTGACGTCGGAGCAGGTGTAGAACGCCTCCGGGCTGTCCGAGCGCTGCCAGACGCTGTAGATCAGGTGACGGCCGCTGCGCTTGGGCACCTCGCCCTTGAACTTGTACTCGCCGCCCTGGAGTTGGGGGTCCTTGACCTTGGCGAACGGCTTGGCCTCCAGGTCCGACCACTTCAGCGGCTTGGACGGGTCGTAGCCGGACTTGGTGATGTACAGCTCGAAGGTGCCCTTGTGCGGTGCCGTCGCCTTGTACGAGAAGGCGTGCTCGCCGGCGCGCATCTTCGTGGCGGGCCAGTCCTTGCGGGGCAGATCGAGACCCTTGTACTTCTCCCGTCCCGCGCTGCACAGCTTCCCGTCCGGGATGATCTGCTTGTGCTTCCCGGCCGCGTCCGGGATGTTGACCTCGTTCCAGTCGTAGAGGGCCTGGGTGCCGCCGGCCTTCACCGCGGCCTTGCACGCGGCGGACTGGGGGCTCTCCGGCCCCTCGGCGAAACAGCCCGAGACCCGGCTGACGGGATCGGTCATCGAACCGTGTGCCGCGGCGGGCACCGTCCCGGCGACGGTGAGGGCGAGCGGCACGGCTCCGAGAGCGGCTATGCGTGCGACCGTGCGACGAACGGACATGGGGGCTCCTGAAGGTGGGGGGTTCGTGCCGCCCGGCCCCGCGCGCCCCGGCGATGCCGGGAGGGCCGGGCCCGTTGCGGTGTGCTCGCTGCACGCTAGCCGCGCTCAGCAGCGCTTTCGACGTCCGAAGGCCCCAACTGCCCATCCTTATGGTGGCGTTAAGGCAGGGGTAAGCGGGGCCTCAGACGCGGCGGCGGGGGCGCGGCGATCTGTCCCGTACATCCGTTTCACGAATTCGGTGCCCTTATTCGTGTCTGTGCAACTACGGGCGTTTTCCATCTGTTTAGCCTCGTGACACAGCACACGCACCACCAGGGGGGCTCCCATGAGACGCACCAGGCTGCTCGTCACCGCCACGCTCGCGGGCGCGGGTCTTCTGACGACCCTGTCCGCGGGCACCGCCGCGGCTGCCGGCCCCGCGGCGGCCGCACCCGAGCGCTCCGCCGCTGCCGCCGCGGGCTGCGCCGTGACGTGGGGGAGCCGGTCCAAGTCCGGTACGGGCACGGGCGATCGGCCGCTGACGGATGTGCGGACGGGCCGCCACGGCTGCTACGACCGCATGGTCCTCGACATCCGCCCGGGCACGCCCGCGGGCTCCGCCTCGTACCGGGTCCGCTATGTCGACCGGCTGTACCAGGACGGTTCGGGCCGGCCCCTTACGGTGGGCGGCGGCGCGGTGCTGGAGATCGTCGCCTCCGCACCCAGCCACGACCCGGAGACCTTCGAGCCGACGTACCCCGGTCGTGCCGGAGAGCCGCTGCCCGGCGTGCAGTTGACGGGCTACCGCACCTTCCGCGACGCCCGCTTCGGCGCCGGCTACGAGGGGACGACGCAGCTCGGACTCGGCGTACGGGCCAGGCTGCCGTTCCGCGTGCTCGACCTGGGCGACCGTCTCGTCGTCGACGTCGCCCACACCTGGACGCCGCTGCGCTGAGCCCGCGCCGCGGCCCGCCGGGACGTGCCCGTCCCGGGCGCCGGGCGGAACGGCCCCGCGGCGCCCGGGACTTCACCGCTCAGCCGTTCCGCCCGCCCGCGGGTCCCGCCGTGCGGCTTCTGCCGTCCGGGGTCCTCGGTCCGCGGGCCCGCCGCCGACGGTCCGTCTCAACTGCCGAGCTGCACCGAGCGTTTGGCGAGCCCCGCCCAGAACCCGTCGATGACCGTGCGCTGTTCGGCGAGGTCCGACTCGCCCGCGCCGAGGGCGACGAAGAGCGGTGCGAAGTGCTCGCTGCGCGGATGGGCGAGGCGTCCGGCGGGGGAGGCGTGGGCGAAGTCGAGCAGCGCGTCGACGTCGCCGCGCTCCAGCGCCTCGCGGCCCCAGTCGTCGAACTCCCGTGACCAGCCCGGGGCTTCGTCCACCCCGGCGCCCCACCGCAGTCCGCTGAGGTTGTGTGTGAAGAAGCCGCTGCCGACGACGAGCACCCCCTCGTCCCGCAGCGGTGCGAGCCGCCGTCCCAGCCGGAGCAGTTCCTCCGGGTCGAGGGTGGGCATCGACATCTGGAGCACCGGGACGTCGGCGTCCGGATACATCTCGGCGAGCGGCACATACGCCCCGTGGTCGAGGCCGCGTTCGGGGTCGTCCTGCACTTCCCGGCCCGGACCGGACAGCATCTTCCGTACGCGCGCGGCCAGTTCGGGCGCGCCCGGCGCCGGATAGCGCACGTCGTAGTAGTGCTCGGGGAAGCCCCAGAAGTCGTACACGAGCGGCACGGTGCGGGTCGCCGCGAGGGTGAGCGGCGCCGACTCCCAGTGCGCCGAGACCGTCAGAATCGCGCGCGGCCGGGGCAACCGGGCGCTCCAGGCGGCCAGTTGGGACGTCCACAGCGCGTCGTCGGCCAGCGGCGGAGCGCCGTGGCTGAGATAGAGCACGGGCATACGGGCGGAGGTGCCGTGGTCGCCGGTGGTCACGATCGGCCTGCCTTCCGGGGGCCGGGCCGGGGCCGGGCCGCCATGTCGATCACAGTCGTTCAAATTCGAACCACTCATCTCGACGCTAGCCGATGATTCAAATTCGAACAACCGCGTAGGATCGACGCATGACGGAACCCCGCTGGCTGGACGAGCGTGAAATGGCGGCCTGGCAGAGCTTCCTGCGGGCCGGCAGCCGGATCGGCCGGCATCTGGAGCGGCAGCTCAAGGAGGAGAGCGGGCTCTCCCACCAGCAGTACGAGATCCTCGTCCGCCTCGCCGACGCCCCGGACGGCGAACTGCGAATGACGGAGCTGGCCGCACATCTGGTCACCTCCAAGAGCGGGCTGACGTACCAGATCGGACGACTGGAGCGGCGCGGCCTCGTGCGCCGCCGCACCTGCGAGAGCGATGTGCGCGGCGTCCACGCACGGCTGACCGCGGACGGCGGACGGGCGCTGCGCGCCGCCGCGCCGGGCCATGTCGCCGCGGTGCGCGAGGCGCTGATCGACGTCCTCGACCGCGGGGAGCTGGACCAGCTCGCCGAGAGCCTCGGGCGGGTGGCCCGGCGCCTGGAGGAAGGGGAGGCACACACGGGAACGGACAACACCCCGCGCCGCTGAAAGCTCCGCGGCCCGCCGCCCGTACGACCGAATCCGCAGTCGTCCGCGCCTCCGTCCACGATGTGAGCGGCGCAAAAGGAGTGGCGCGGGGCGAACCGGTGCCTTTTCCGGTGTGATACGGAACCAACCTGGTTCTGATTCGCGTGTGTTCTGCGACCGGGGGGAGACGCGCGAGAGGGTCAAGGCACAATCGGAGGACAGGGCCGCAACGTGAGCACGATGAGTAACCCGACTTGGGCGAGAAGGGGTGTGCGGTGAACCTGCTGGATGTGCTGTTGCTGCTCGCAGTGCTGGTCTTCTCCGTGTCCGGCTATCAGCGGGGGCTCGTCGCGGGGTTCGTCTCACTCGCCGGCTTCGTCGGCGGCGCCGTCGTCGGCGTATGGGCCCTTCCGTTCGTCCTGGACAAGGTGGCGCCCGGCACCACCGAGGCGACCGTCGTGGCGCTGCTGACGGTGCTCGTACCGGCCGCGCTCGGCCAGGCCGTCGCCGCGCCGCTGGGCTGGCGGTTGCGGGACGCGCTGAGCTGGACGCCCGTGCGCTGGGCGGACGGTGTCGGCGGCGTCGTCGTCAACGCGATAGCGGTGCTGGTGGTCGGATGGGTCGCGGCGAGCGCCCTGTCCGTCTCGCCCTCGCCCGCGCTGAACCAGACGATCCGCGGGTCCGCGGTGCTCGGCACCGTCCAGGACCGCATGCCCGACCAGGCCGCCACCTGGTTCAACAACGCGACGGGCGCGCTGACCACCGCCGGATTCCCGCCGGTCTTCAACCCCTTCGAGCACGAGCCCGGCACGTCCGTGGCCAAGCCCTCCGGCGACTCCGTCACCCCGGCCGCGACACGGGCGGCCAAGCGCAGCACCGTCAAGGTCGAGGGCGTGGCCGAGGTGGACGGCAGCGCACGCGGCCAGGAGGGCAGCGGCTTCGTCTACACCGGGCAGCATGTGATGACCAACGCGCACGTCGTCGCGGGCGTGGACGAGCCGACCGTACGCGTCGGCGGCGTCGGCCCCCGCTACGAGGCGAGGGTCGTGGTCTTCGACCCGACGACCGACGTGGCCGTCCTCGCCGTGCCCGGACTGGAGGCGCCCGCCCTGGAGTTCGCGGGCAACGCCTCCCGGGGTGCGCCCGGCGTCGTCGCCGGATACCCGGAGAACGGCAGCCTCGATCTGCGCGCGGCGGCCGTCGCCCAGCGCGTCCAGGCGCAGGGCCAGGACATCTACGGCGACGACCTCAGCACCCGCGACATCTACGCGATCCGCTCCACCGTCCGTCCCGGCAACTCCGGCGGCCCGCTGCTGACGAAGGACGGCAGGGTCCTCGGGGTGATCTTCGCCCGTTCCACCACCGACGCCGGCACCGGCTACGCGCTCACCGCGGAACAGGTGCAGCAGCACGCACGCAAGGGCGCACACGCCACCCGGCCCGTCGACACGGGGGACCGGTCGGCCCTGTAAGTCGTGGGCCCTGCGGTCCGCGGCAGCGCCCGCTCCCGCTCAACCCGGCCTGACGCGGCTCCGGTTCGGCCCGGAGAGGCCCCCGTTCACAGCGGCTTGGAGTAGCGCCACTCGGCCCCGGCCTGCTCGTATCCGAGCGCCCTGTTGAGGGCCAGCATCGGCGCGTTCGAGGAGTCGTTGCCCGTGAAGGCGCGGGTGCGGCCCGCCTCGCGCGAGCGGCGCAGCGAGTCCAGCTTGGCCAGCCGCGCCAGGCCCCGCCCGCGGTGGGCGCGCAGGGTGCCGGTCATCCCCGACCAGTAGCGCTCGGCGCCGTCCGTCTGCGCCACGGTGTACGAGGCGACCTCGCCGTCGACGAGGACGACCGAGCCGAGGGTGTGGTCGATGTCCGGGCGCTCCCAGTTCAGCCGCAGCCAGTCGTCGTACGGGACGAAGCCGTGCCGTACGTCGCCGGGCTCGTCCGCGGTGCACTCCAGATCCGCCTCGTACAGCGGCCGGCGGTCGCCGGCGAAGTCCGCGGCCGTGCGCAGCTCGACGCCGGGCGGCAACCGCTCGGGCAGCGGCGGGAGTTCGGCCCGTGCGAGGTCGAGTCCGAGGAAGCAGGCGCGCCGCCCCCGTGCATAGCCGAGACGCTCCGCGAAGCCGGGGGAGCGGCCGTCGTCCGAGGCCCACGTCCACGCGCGCTCCGCGCCGGCCTCCGTCAGACAGCGCTCCGCCTCGGCGACCAGGGCGCGGCCCACGCCCCGGCCGCGTGCCTCGGGACGTACGGCGATGTGCAGACAGCCCTGCCCCGGCTCGGTGCTGGAGATGAGCAGGCCGGTGTCCGCGCAGCCCACGATCCGGCCGTGCGCGTCCCGGGCGACCAGCCAGCGCGTACGGCCCTCGGCGGGCGCGGACTCGGCCTCCCACGCCAGCGACTCGGCCGTGCACACCAGATACGGGACGGTCGCGCGCCGCACCTCGGCCACCGCCGAGGCGTCGCGCGGGTCGAAGGCTTCCACGGTGATCCCCGGCGTCATGATCCGGCACGCTACGCCGCCGCCGGTCGCGCCGCTCATCATTTTCCGCCCGCTGCGAGAGAATCGGCTCCGCACTCGCCCGAACGTCAACACACCGGAGACCACGTGCCGTTGCACCTCATCGTCGACCCCGACGGACCGGACGCCCCGTACGAGCAGCTCCGTGCCCAGATCGCCGAGCAGGCACGCGGCGGTGAGCTGCCCACCGGCTACAAGCTGCCGACCGTACGGGGCCTGGCGGGAGAGCTGGGGCTCGCCGCGAACACCGTGGCGAAGGCTTACCGGGCCCTGGAGGGGGACGGCGTCATCGAGACCCGGGGCCGCAACGGCACCTTCGTGGCCGCGGCGGGCGACGCGGCGGTACGCGAGGCGTCCGAGGCCGCGCAGTCCTACGCACGCCGTGCGCGCAGGCTGGGCCTGGACCGGGACGCGGCGCTCGCCACCGTCAACGACGCGCTGCGCGCGGTCTACGGCTGAGGCGTGTCCGCCAAGTCCCGTCCGTGGCACGGGGCTTGGCGGCCGTACGTCGCCGTCTGTTCCCGCGGTGCCGTCCTGTGCGCCGAGCCGGCTATGTCGTCGTGTACGCCGAGGTGTAGGCCGGGGCGTAGGTGCGCGTGAGCAGCCGCGTACGGGCCTCCATCAGCGCGAAGCCCAGCAGGTTCTCACCGCGCCACTGCGCGGGGTCGCGCACCCGTGCGTCGTCCGCGGCGAGCCCGACACCCCACACCCGGTCCAGCGGGCTCGCCTCCACCAGCACCCGGCTGCTGGTGCCGAGCAGGAACTCGCGCAGCTCGCCGTGGTGGGCGAACTTCCGCAGGCTGCCCTCGACAACGATGGCGAAGCGCTCGCGCTCCCACACGTCCTGGTCGAAGCCGCGCACCGAGCGGCCCACGTCCTTCGCCTGCCGGGGATGGACCGCCTCGACCGCTCTGCGCTCCGCCTCCGCGTCGCCGAACAGCCGGGCCTTGCGGGCCATCATCCAGTGCTCCGCCGTGGCGTACTCGACGCCGTCGGCCTCGAACGGCGCGAACCACCACTGGCTCAGACAGCCCTTGCCGGCGCTGCCGTCCCGCCGCGGCCGATCGCCCCAGAAGTAGAGGTACTTGAAGCGCTGACCGCGTGCGGTGCGCTCGGCGAGTTCGGCGACATTGGCGACCATGACGTGATTCTCCCAGCGCAACGCGCCGCGTTCGACCGGTTATCGGCCTGTGAGCACGGGCGGTCCCACAGAACCGGCCACGTACGGCGCCGAGTTCACCGAATCCGCCCGCCCGCGCGCACGCCGCCCGGCACGCCCGAGGGCCGTTTCGAACCGGCCTGAACCGGCGTCACAGATACAGCCCGGCGCCCTCGCGGTCGCTCTGCGCGGGCAGCGAGGTCGGCGCCGTGCCCTTGCGGAGCGCGAACAGCTCGGCCAGCGTGGCGCCTTCACGTCCGACGCCCTCGCTCGTGCCGAGCCAGTTCACCGCCTCGGGGCGGCTGAGCGGGCCGACCTCGATACGGGCCAGACAGCGTCCGGGACGCACGACCGCCGGGTGCAGCCGCTCCAGGTCCTCGTTCGTGGTGACGCCGACCAGCACGTTGCGGCCCTGGCCCAGCAGACCGTCCGTCAGATTCAGCAGCCGGGACAGCGCCTGGCCCGCCGCGTGCTTGGCCTCGCCGCGGATCAACTCGTCGCAGTCCTCCAGGAGAAGGAGCCGCCAGCGCTGGTCGTCGGAGTCGCCGTCGTCGGCGCCGATGGCGATGTCCATCAGATAGCCGATGTTGTTGAACAGATGCTCCGGGTCCAGCACGCAGTCCACCTGGCACCAGTCGCGCCACGAACGTGCCAGCGTGCGCAGCGCCGAGGTCTTGCCGGTGCCCGGCGGTCCGTGGAGCAGCAGCAGGCGTCCGGAGATCTCGTCCGGGGTGACCTTCATCAGCCCGTCCATCGCATCGGCCACGCGTGCCGTGTAGTTGGGGCGTACCTCCTGCCAGGTGCCCGCGGTGATGGCGCGGGTGGTACGGCGCGGCCCGCGCATCGGCGAGTGATACCAGAAGCCCATGGAGACCTTGTCGGAGCTGGCCTCCGGCTCGTCCTCCGCGTCCTTCACGGCCTCGTCGAGGCGCTGTTGGGCGAGTTCGCCGCTGACGGCCGTCACCGTGACGTCCGCGCCGTGCGTCCAGCGCGAGACCAGCGCCGTCCAGCCCGCTCCCTCGGCGAGCACGGTGCTGCGGCAGTCGGCCCGCGCCTCGCGCAGCACCGTCGCGTCCGAAGGCAGCAGCGTGCGGCCCTTCTTGACCCGGTCCACGGAGTGGCTGCGCGAGTAGGGCTGCTCTCCGTTGGTGAAGCGGCCCAGGAACAGGGCGTCGATGACGTCGGACGGCGAGTCGGTGTCGTCGATGGTCAGAAACGGGGTGATCGCGTCCTCGGGGGACGTCGGCGAGGTCGGAATCTCACTCCTGTCGGTGGTGCCCGGCCGGTGCGGCTGCGCTGACATGTGTCACATGATCCGGCATCGGCCGCCGCGGCGCACGCGTGTTTCGGCCCGTCGGACGCCCGGCGGCAGCGGTTACGGTACGGGCTCGATGTTCGTCAACGCCCCTGTGGGGCAGGTGAATCCTGTGACCGGGATACACGGGTGGAGCAGTCGGGCGTTAGGGTTGCGGTGCCCGGGCCTCGTGCCCTCGTACGGGTGGGGAGTGTCATGGAACAGATAACAGTGAGCGGCAGGGCGCGAGTGCCTGCGATCAAGTGCGGTACGGGCGCGACGAGTTCGCGCCTCGACCGGCATCTGGCCGTGCTCGCGGGCCCCGCCGTGCCACAGGGTGAGACGGAAGAAGCGACTTCGCTGATGCGTGAGATCACCCAGCGCGACAGCGCGAGGCACCGGGCGGGAGCCCGGGGTGCGCGCGTCTCGCTGTTCGCGCCACTGCGCAAACTGCGCCGCACGCTCTTCGGCGGTCGCGGCTGAGCTTCCTCCGCGGACAGACCCTCCCTGCGCCTCGGGGCGGTGCCCGGTGATCCGGCACCGCCCCTTGGTCGTTCCCGGAGGGTCGTCTCCGGTGGCCGACGCGGGCGGGCCGTTCTTCTGAACGTCCGCTCTGCGGACGCCCGTTCACGGACGCCCGTTCGCGGCACCGCTCCGGCGGCGGCCCGCCGACCGGCCCTGCTCCAGGCCGACGTGATCCCCGTCAGCCCAGTACGAACGGCAGCCGCGCCGCCAGCCCGCCCAGCGCCGCCCGTTCCGCGTCGTCCGGCGCCCGGCGGCCCGTGCCCACCGCGAGCGCGTCCGCGTCGGCGAGCGACGCGGGGAAGGCGGCGCCGGCGATCGTCTCCAGCGCCGTACGCGAGTACGCCAGACACTCGGCGGGCGGCGGTGCCGCGTGCGGAAGGTGCGCCGTCAGGTCGAGGTGGTGCAGCGTCCACTCCAGGACGTACGCGCTGAGGTAGTCGCCCGCGGTGAGGACCTGGTCGCGGGTGGAGACCAGGGCGGCGGGGTCGGCGAGCCCGGCCGCACGCCCGGCGGCCGAACCGACGTCGTCCAGGTGGAAGGTGAGCAGATGCGGGTCCTGGTAGGCGGCGGCCAGCCGTACGGTCAGCGCGTCGAGCGGGTCCTCCCCGGACGGCGGCCGGTCCGCGACCTCCCAGTACGTCCGCGCGTCGGCGGTCGGCGGCCCCTCGGCCGGGGTGGCGAGGGTGATCAGGACGTCCTGTGCGTCGATGACCAGATGGCACACGAGGTCGCGTACGAGCCAGCCCGCGCAGCCGGAGGGGCGCTCGAAGTCGTCGTCGGCGAGCTCGGCGACCGCCGTGCGCAGTGCCGTCCAGGAGCGTGCGAAGAGATCCACCCCGGCACAGTAGTACGAGCCGGGCGCAATTCTTGCTAGAGCAGCGCCAGTTGGCCCTCCGGGCCCTCCTCCGGCAGCTCCAGCACCGACGCGGGACGGCGGGCGCCCGGCGGCGGAGGCAGCAGTCCCGCGCGGGTCAGTTCCGCCCGTACGGTCCCTGCGTCCGCCCGTACGGTCTCCATGCCGGCCGGGGTGCCGGGCGCCAGGGCGCGGGCCAACTGCCGCTGCTCGGGCCGCAGTTCCGCCAGCAGCGTCAGCACCGTGATCAGCTCCAGCAGTTGGGACGTCCACTCCGGGGGCCGGTTCGCGGGCCGTACGGCCTCCAGCGTGCCCGCGGCCTCCGGCGGCGCTGCCGTGCGCTCCGCGAGCCAGGACTCCAGCACACGGACGCCGCCCNACTCCCATGCCTCCCGCGCCACCGGTGCGACGCGGCCCTCGCCGATGTGCAGGGAACGCTCCTCCGCGTCGTGCGCCAGCTCCTCGGGGTCCGGGGCGAAGGCGGGCAACGGGGCCCGTACGTACGGTCGTCGGCCGCCCGGCAGCCGTGGACGGGCGGTGCCCGCCGTGCCGTCGTCGCTGTCGCCGCCGTCACCGGCGGCGCCCTCCGCATCGGCGCAGCGGGCGCCCCGGGTGTGCAGCCGGATCAGCCGGCGGCCCAGCGCCACACCGCGCCGCCACGACTCCCGGTCCCGGGTCAGCGGCACCGTACGTCCGGCCGTGCCCGCGCGCACGGTGGCGAGGGTCCAGGCGAGCACGTCCTCCGGCGTCACGGGCAGCCCCAGCCGAGCGGCGAGATGCTCCAACAGGCCCGGCAGCAGGTTCGGTTCACGTCCGCCGGGACGCCGGTAGAGGGGGCGCACGCGTCCGGAACGTCCCGCTGCCGCCCGGCCGTCGGGCAGCAGCGCGGTGACGGCGCACAGCGGCCCGTGATGACGGTGGTCGTGCGCGGTCTCCACCAGATGTGTCTGGTGCCCGTCGCTCACGCGCCACAACTCCGGCCGCGCGGCGTCGATCAGCCGGTGGTCGGGGATCAGCCACTGCTGGTCGTACGGGCCGTGCAGCACGGGCACCGGTTCGGGGCAGGCGCCGCGCTCGCGCGCCAACCGCCCGCCGTGCGCCGGGACTCCGGGCAGCGGTGCGACGGCGCTGTGCGGCGTACGGGAGCGGGTAGGCCCGAACAGACCGGTGCGCGCGTCCTCGTCCTCGGTGCGGATCAGGGCGTTCCAGCGGCTGCGCAGCGTGGCCGGGTCCGGCGCGAGGATCCAGCCGCGTCCCGTACGCAGCGGCGCGACGGACCAGGGCATCAGCTCGTCGAGGGCCAGCTCGTCGGGGGCCGGTTCGTCGCGGGCCGTGGTGCCGCCGCCGGGACCGGGTGGTTCGTCGCTCACCGCTCGATGCTACGAGGGCGGGGTCGCCCCCGTCAGGGGCGCGCGTGCCGGGTGGTCCCGCCCCCGGCCCAACTGCCGCCGCCCGGTGCTCAGTCGGCCTGGAGGGTCACGGAGAAGGAGAACCGGTCCCCGCGGTAGTGGATGAGGGCGACGTCCACGGCCCGCCCCTCCTCGTCGTACGTCACGCCCGTGTAGTGCAGGATCGGGCTGAGCAGCGGCACGTCCAGCAGCTTGGCGGTCTCCGGGTCCGCGAGCCGCGCCTCGACGGTGTCGGTGATGCGGCTGATGCGCACCCCGACGCCGTCGCGCAGCACCTTCGTCATCGGCCAGCCGCGCTCCAGATCCGCGGGGTCGATGTGCGCGGCGACGCGCGGATGGATGTAGTTCTCCGCCCAGTTGGTCGCCTCGCCGCTCTCCGGGTCGCGGCGCAGCCGCCGGTACGCCGTCGCCTCCGCCACGTCCGGGAAGTGCTCGGCCAGTTCGGGCGGCAGCGCGGACGGACCGTGTTCCAGCAGCGTCGTGAGGTCCCCGGACTGCTGGGCCACGATCGTGTCCACCGAGCCCAACAGCCGTACGGGGCCCGTCCGTCGGGCCTCCGGTTCGATGAACGTGCCGCGCCGCCGGTGCCGGGAGATCAGCCCCTCCGTCTCCAGCTCCTTCAGCGCCTGCCGCATGGTCAGCACGCTCACCCCGTAGTGCTCGGCGAGGCGCTCCTCGGTCGGCAGCCGCAGCGGGGACTGCGGTGTGCGGCCGAGTATCGAGGCGCGCAGCGACTGCGAGACCTGATACCACAGCGGCAGCTTGCGGTTGAGTTCGAGCGAGTCGGGCGCGAAGACGGACGCGGGCACGTGACCCCCCTACGGGCGGAAATGGCGCTGGAGACCCTGCCACACCTCGTCGTAGCCGGACTGGAGATGTTCCGCCTGGAGGGCCTGTGCGGTGGGGATCACCGGCCAGCGCGTCTCGAACATGAACGCCAGCCCGTCGTCGATCTTCTGCGGCCGCAGCTCGGCGGAGCTGGCGCGCTCGAAGGTCTCCCGGTCGGGGCCGTGCGCGGACATCATGTTGTGCAGCGATCCGCCGCCCGGCACGAAGCCCTCCGCCTTCGCGTCGTAGGCGCCCTCGATGAGGCCCATGTACTCGCTCATCACATTGCGGTGGAAGTACGGCGGCCGGAAGGTGTCCTCGCCCACCAGCCAGCGCGGCGCGAACACCACGAAGTCCACGCCCGCCAGGCCCGGGGTGTCGGACGGCGAGGTGAGGACGGTGAAGATCGACGGGTCGGGGTGGTCGTAGCTGACGGTGCCCATCACGTTGAAGCGGCGCAGGTCGTAGACGTACGGGACGTGGTTGCCGTGCCAGGCGACGACGTCCAGTGGCGAGTGCCCGTAGTCGGCGGCCCAGAGGTTGCCGCAGAACTTGTTGAGCACCTGGACGGAGCGGCCGTCCGCGTCGTCCTCGTACGCGGCGACCGGCGCCAGGAAGTCCCGTGGATTGGCGAGGCCGTTGGCGCCGATCGGGCCCAACTCCGGCAGGGCGAAGGGCTGTCCGTAGTTCTCGCAGACGTAGCCGCGTGCCTGCCCGTCCAGCAGGACGACGCGGAAGCGCACTCCGCGCGGGATCAGCGCGACATGTCCCGGCTCGGCCCGCAGCAGGCCGAACTCGGTGTGCAGCAGCAGCCCTCCGCGTTCGGGGACGATGAGCAGTTCGCCGTCGGAGTCGCCGAAGACCCGGTCCGTCATGGAGGTGTCGGCGGCGTAGAGGTGGACGGCCATGCCGGTGCGCTGCGCGGCGTCGCCGTTGCCGCCCAGCGTCCACAGCCCGGCGACGAAGTCGGTGCCCCGCGGCGGATCGGGCAGCGGGTTCCAGCGCAGCCGGTTGGGGTCGGGCTCGGTCTCGGTGAAGGGCGCACCGCGCAGGCCGCCGTTGCCGGTACGGAGGAAGCGGGGGTGCGCGGCCGAGGGGCGGATGCGGTAGAGCCACGAGCGGCGGTTGTGCGCGCGGGGCTCGGTGAAGGCCGTGCCGCTGAGCTGCTCCGCGTACAGGCCGAGCGGTGCGCGCTGCGGGGCGTTGCGGCCCAGCGGGAGCGCGCCGGGTACGGCCTCGCTGCTGTGCTGGTTGCCGAAACCGGTGAGGTGGCCGAGCCCCTCCGCCGTCTTGCGTGCCTCTTCCGCTTCCGTTCCGCCTTCGCCGCTGCCGTCGCCGGTGCCGAGAACCATCGGATGCTCCTGCCGCTGCTGTGTTCCCCCTGTATTCCTGTACTTGACCATAGGAATGCGGAGTGTCCGCGTCAATGAGGCGTGAACGGGCGGGCGCGGTCCGGGGGATGGCCGGGTGACGCCCGGGTGACGGCAGCGCGACGGCCGGGCCGGCGGGCGGCCGTGCCACGGCGGCCGGCCCCCACGTGCGCGGCCTCGGCCCCGTGTGTACCGCCGTAACCCCCGTCACGTTCCGCTTCCTCGCGGGTGAACTGCCGCTTCCAGGGCCTACAGTCGTGGCACGGAGTGGCAACAGNCGCGGCCTCGGCCCCGTGTGTACCGCCGTAACCCCCGTCACGTTCCGCTTCCTCGCGGGTGAACTGCCGCTTCCAGGGCCTACAGTCGTGGCACGGAGTGGCAACAGCACGGTCCGAGGGAGCGCCATGACCGCGACCGGTACGCCCGGCACATCCGGTACGTCCGGCACGTCCGCCGAAACCGCCCGCGCCGCCGCCGGCACCCCCGTGGAGTCCGGCACCGCGCTCCGCATCTGCCCGCTGTGCGAGGCCACGTGCGGTCTGGCCGTCACCGTCGAGGACGGGCGCATCACCAAGGCACGCGGTGACCGCGACGACGTCTTCAGCCGCGGCTTCGTCTGCCCGAAGGGCGCCTCCTTCGGCGAACTCGACGCCGACCCCGACCGGTTGACGCGTCCGCTGGTGCGCGACGCGGACGGACGGCTGCGGGAGACCGGCTGGGACGAGGCGTTCGCCGCGGTCGCCGCCGGGCTCGGGCCCGTACTGGCGGACGGCGATCCGGACGCCGTCGCCGTCTACCTCGGCAACCCCAACGTGCACACCATGGCCGGCGCCCTCTACCCGCCGCAGCTCCTCGCGGCGCTGCGCACCCGCAACTTCTACACGGCCAGCACCCTCGACCAGATGCCCAAGCACGTGGCCTGCGGACTGCTCTACGGCGATCCCCAGGCCATCCCGGTGCCCGACGTCGACCGCACGGACCATCTGCTGATCCTGGGCGCCAACCCCGTCGAGTCCAACGGATCGCTCGCCACCGTCCCGGACTTCCCCGGCAGGCTGAAGCGGCTGCGCCGCCGCGGCGGCACGCTCACCGTCGTCGACCCGCGCCGCACGCGTACGGCCCGGCTCGCCGACCGGCATGTGGCGATCCGTCCGGGCAGCGACGCGCTGCTGCTGACGGCGATGGTCGCGGTGCTCTTCGAGGAGGGGCTCACCGGCACCGGGGGCCTCGCTCCGCATCTGAGCGGCGTCGCCGAAGTACGGGAGCTGGCACGGGAGTTCACCCCGGAGGCCGTCGAGGGCGCCTGCGACGTGCCCGCCGCGGACATCCGCGCCCTCGCACGCGAACTGGCGGCGGCACCCAGCGCCGCGGTCTACGGGCGGGTCGGCTCCTCCACCGTCGAGTTCGGCACCCTCACCAACTGGCTCGTCGACGTCCTCAGCGCCCTGACCGGCAACCTCGACCGGCCCGGCGGCTCGATGTTCCCGCTGTCGGCCACCGCGCGGGCCCCTCGTACGGGCGGAACGGCGGACGGGGCAACCGCCGTACCGGGCAAGGGTTTCGCACTGGGCCGCTGGCACAGCAGGGTCAGCGGCCACCCCGAGGCCAAGTCGGAACTGCCGGTCGTCGCGCTCGCGGAGGAGATCACCACGCCCGGTGAGGGCCGCGTCCGTGCCCTGCTCACCCTCGCCGGCAACCCGGTGCTCTCCGCGCCCGACGGCGAGGGGCTGGAAAAGGCCCTGGGCGCACTGGACTTCATGGTCAGCCTCGACCCGTATCTCAACGAGACCACGCGCCACGCCGACGTCGTGCTGCCGCCCGCCAGGCCCAGCCGCAGCCCGCACTTCGACTTCGCCTTCAACGCGCTGCCCGTACGCAACCAGGTCCGCTACACCCGTCCCGTCCTGCCGCCCGAACCCGGCGAGCGCAGCGAGGCGGAGATCATGGCGCGGCTGCTGCTGTGCCTCGCCGGAACGCCCGGCGCCCCCGCGCACACCGTCGACGACGCCGTCATCGCCCGCGCCCTCGGCAGGGCCGCCGCCGATCCGCACTCGCCCGTGCACGGCCGGGAACCGGAAGAGCTGGCGCGGCGGTTGACCGGACGTGACGGGGTCGAGCGGCGCCTCGACATGATGCTGCGCCTCGGCCCGTACGGCGACGGCTTCGGCGCACGTCCGGACGGCCTCAGCCTGGAGAAGCTGCTCGCCCACCCGCACGGCATCGACCTGGGACCGCTCGCGCCGCGGCTGCCGGAGGTGCTGCGCACCCGCTCCGGCACGGTCGAGCTGTGTCCCGAGCCCGTACGCCGGGACGTGCGCCGGCTGCGGGCGGCGCTGCACGGACGCGGCACCGCGGAGAACCTGGTGCTCGTCGGGCGGCGCCATCTGCGCTCCAACAACAGTTGGATGCACAACGTGCCCGCGCTGCGCGGCGGTTCGAACCGCTGCACCCTCCAGGTCCACCCCGGGGACGCCGCACGGCTCGGCCTCGCCGACGGCGGGCACGCCCGCGTCACGGGCGACGGGGGAGAGGTGACCGCGCCGGTGGAGGTGACGGACGCGGTGCGCGCGGGCGTCGTCAGCCTGCCGCACGGCTGGGGCCACGACCGTCCCGGTACGCGGATGCGGGTGGCCGCCGCCGAACCGGGCGTCAACGTCAACCAGTTGCTGGACGGCACACTGCTGGACCCGCTCTCCGGGACGGCGGTGCTCAACGGGTTCCCGGTACGGGTCACTCCGGCCACGGGGACGCCGTCCGGGACCGGGCCGGATTCCGCGCACGAGGCCGCGTCCGCGCATGAATCCCCGTCCGGAGCCGGAGCCGAGTCCGCGCCCGCACACGAGTCCGCGCCCGCCGCGGCGCCGGGTGCCGGATGACCTCCGCGCCCTCGGACCCGCCCGTGCCCACGGGCCCCGGCGGCGCCTTCCCGGCGCCGCCGCGCCGCTGGCTGCTGCGCCTCGTCGTCTCCTTCGTCTTCACCCAGGGCGCGGTGAACATGGCACGGCCCGCCGTCTCGTACCACGCCCTCGAACTCGGCGCGGGCGCGCGTGCCGTCGGTGTCATCACCGCCGTCTTCGCGCTGCTGCCGCTGGTGGTCGCCGTACCGCTCGGGCGGCACACCGACCGGCGCCGGTGCGGTCCGCTGCTGCCCGTCGGCGCGGCCCTCATCGCGGCGGGCTGCGCCCTGTCCGGTACGGCCTCCTCGCTGGTGACGCTCGCGGTGTGGAGCGGCGTACTGGGCCTGGGGCATCTGGTGTTCATGATCGGCGCGCAGTCGCTGGTGGCGCGGCAGAGCGGTCCCGGCGAACACGACCGCAACTTCGGCCACTTCACCATCGGCGGCTCGGCGGGCCAGCTCATCGGGCCGGTGCTCGCCGGGCTGATCGTGGGCGGCGCGGGAGCGGGCGCCGGTACGGACGGGGCCGCCGCGGCGGCCGGATCCCACGCGGTGAGCCAGCACAGCAGCGCCGTCGCCCTGTTCGCCTCGGGCGCGCTGTCGCTCTGCTCGTACGCGGCGCTGTGGCGCATCGAAGGCCGGGCCCGCAGCGGGAGTCCGGCGGAACCGGGGAACGGCCGCGGCAAGGACGCGGCACCGGAGACGCCCGTCCCCGTCGCGCGCATCCTGCGTGCACGCGGCGTCCCGGCGGGCATCTTCGCCTCGCTCGCGGTGCTCTCCACAACCGACGTGCTGACGGCCTACCTTCCGGTCGTCGGCGAGGAACGGGGCATCGCCCCGGGCATGGTGGGCCTGCTGCTGAGCCTGCGGGCCGCCGCGTCCGTCCTCTCGCGCCTCGCGCTGCCGGCGATGACGGCGCGGCTGGGCAGGCAGCGGCTGCTCGTGGTGAGCTGTCTCGCCGCGGGCGGACTGAGCGCGCTGCTGGCCGTGCCCGTGCCGGTGTGGGCGCTGGGCGCCGCGCTGGTGGTGCTCGGGTTCTTCCTCGGGGTCGGCCAGCCGCTGACGATGACCACCGTCGTACGGGCGGCGCCCGAGCGCGCGCGGTCCACGGCGCTGGCCCTGCGGCTGACCGGCAACCGGCTCGGCCA
>NZ_LJGW01000397.1 GCF_001751255.1 Streptomyces nanshensis
GGGTCCCGTACCTCCATCTGGTCGCCTCACATGGTGCGCGCCGGGCGGCGGCCGGACGCTGGGGCATGGCCCGAGAAGGACCACCGCGACATGAGGAGAGCACCGATGCCCCCTAAGCTCCCTGTCCTCGCCGTCACCGCCCTCGCCGTCGGCGCCCTCGGCCTCGGCGTCCTGCCCGCGAACGCGGGCGAACCCTCCCCGCCCGGCTCCCCCGCCGCCGGCGCGACGCCCGCGCCCGAGATCGCGCCGGGGATGCTCAAGAGCATCAGCAAGGACCTCGGCATCACCGCCGCGGACGCCAAGAAACGCGTCGCCAACGAGCAACGGGCCGTCGACGTCGAGAAGAAGCTCCGCAAGAAGCTGGGGGCCCGCTACGGCGGTGCCTGGGTCACCGGTGCCACGTCGAAGCTCGTCGTCGCGACCACGGACAGCGCCGACCGCAGCGTCATCGAGGACGAGGGGGCCGAGCCGAAGGTCGTCAGGAACAGCCTCGCCGCGCTCCGCTCCGCCAAGAACGCCCTGGACACCTCGGCGCTCAAGCGCGCGCCCCGTGCGACCTCGGTGTGGGCGGTGGACGTACGGAGCAACAGCGTCCTGGTCAGGGCGGGCGAGCCCGCCGCCGCGAAGGAGTTCCTCACCCGCAGCGGGGCGGCGGCGTCACTGTTCCAGGTGACGCGCTCCTCGGAGCAGCCCCGTACGTACGCCGACGACCTGCGCGGCGGCGACGCCTACTACTCGGGCGGCTCGACGCGCTGCTCCGTGGGCTTCGCGGTCACCAAGGGCGGCACGGACGGCTTCGTCACCGCGGGCCACTGCGGACGGACGGGCACGAAGACCTCGGGCCACAACCGCGCGGCGCAGGGCACCGTCCGCGGCAGCTCCTTCCCCGGCGACGACTACGGGTGGGTGGCGGCCAACAGCGACTGGCGTGCCACGCCGTACGTCAAGGGACCCGGCGCGGCGAACCTGTCCGTCGCGGGCTCGAAGGAGACGCCGGTGGGCTCCTCGGTCTGCCGCTCCGGTTCGACCAGCGGCTGGCGCTGCGGCGTCGTCGAGCAGCACGACGCCACCGTCACCTACCGGGAGGGCACGGTGCACGGCCTCTCCCGTACGTCCGTGTGCGCCGAACCCGGCGACTCCGGCGGGCCGTTCGTCTCCGGCGACCAGGCGCAGGGCACGACCTCGGGCGGCTCGGGCGACTGCTCGACGGGCGGTACGACCTACTTCCAGCCGGTGGCCGAACCGCTCGCCGAGTACGGCCTGAAGCTGAGCACGAGCTGAGGCAGGCCACGAGCCGAGGCGAACCGGCACCGGCCGCACGCCGCCCCTCCGGGCCTCCGGACCTCCGGCCCGCCGCGCGTCAGCTCGCCCCGTGCCCGGGTGCGATCTCCTCGATGCGGCGGGCCAGTTCGATGTCCTTCTCGGTGACCCGGCCGCCGACGCTGTGCGTGTTCACGGTGACGGACACCGTGTTGTAGCCGAGGGAGATCTCCGAGTGGTGGTTCAACTCCTCCTGGATCGCGGCCACGTGCATCACGAGGGCGGCGGCGGGGAGATGCTTCCCGAGGGAGTACGTACGGGAGACGCTGTCGCCGTCGGTGCTCCAGCCGGGCAGGGCGGCGAGCGCCTCGTCGGTCTGCTGCCGGGTCAGGGGTTCGGGAGCCATGGGGTGCCTCTCGCTTTCACGTCGGGCCTGCGGTTCGGGCGTTCGGGCCGGGCGCCGGGTCGGACCTGAGCCGTCGCCGGCGCACGACGGACCTCACCAACCCTAGGGCCGGCGCAGGCACTTCCCCTCCGGCGGCGCGGGACGCCCGGCGGCCGGCGCATCCCGGCGGGCCTGAGCCGGCTCGAACCGGCGCTGCGCGCCGACTCCTCGTCCCGGCACATCTCCTTCCTCGGCACGGGCCGCTCGCGCCCCCAGCCGGGAGACGGTGCTGAAGCTCGCCGAGCAGCTCGACGTGCCCGTACGGGAGCGCAACTCGCTGCCGGTGTCCGCCGGTTACGCGCCGCACTGCCCGGAGACCCCGCTCGACTCCCCCGCCCTGGGCCCGTTGCGCTCGGGCCTGGAGCGGACGGCCGCCGCGTACGAGCCGTATCCGGCGCCCGTCCTGGACGGCGGGACGGCGGCTACGACGTGCCCGCCGCCCACCGCGCCGTCCTCGCCCTGCTGGAAGGGACGCCGCCCCGGCTGCTGGAGCCGCCGCTGAACGCGATGCGTCTCACGCTCCACCCGGAGGGACTGGCCCCGCGGATCGCCGACTTCCGCCAGTGGCGCGGACATCTGCTGCGTCAGATGGAGCGTCAGCCTGCGCCGGTGCGGTCCGCGCGGCTGCGCGAACTGTACGAGGAGGTCACGGCGTATCCGCTGCCGCCGGGCGGTGCGGAGAGCGCCGCGGACGATGAGGCGGCGGAGCACCTCCGGCACTCGACCTCGCGGCGCGGAGCGCATAACCGAAGACCGTCGCCGCGCGCCCCGCACCGTACGTGCCGACGGCCCGTACATTCCGCTCGGCCCGTGGCCGCCCGCACCTGGGGCTCGTCTCATGAGCGTTTTTCCGCACACCCGTTGACACCCCGCCTCCACTTCCGGTTGAGTGCCGCCATCGCGCGTCGGCTAAAGCGGTTTAACCACCGATGACGTGCATAACCGAGCAAACCAGTACCTCAACTCACCCCACGACCGGACGGGTTCGGCGCCATGGCAGCAGCACGCGAGAGACGGCCCACCATCGCGGACGTGGCCAGGCTCGCCGGAGTCTCCCCGAGCGCCGTCTCGTTCGCGCTCAACGGGCGTCCCGGTCTGGCCGAGGCGACGAAGTCGCGCATCCTGGCCGCCGCCGCCGAACTCGGCTGGCGCCCCAGCCGTCCCGCGCAGGCGCTCTCCCGTGGCAGGGCGGGCGCGCTCGGACTGGTCCTGGCGCGGGAGACGGACGCGATCGGGGCGGACCCGTTCTTCCCGGCCTTCATCGCCGGTGTGGAGTCGGTGATCTCACCGCGCGGCGACTCGCTCGTGCTGCATGTGACCGCCCCGGGCGACGAGGGCGCCGCCTACCACCGGCTGGCCGCCGACCGCCGCGTCGACGGCGTGCTGCTGACCGACATGCGCGTGGACGACCCGCGGCCCGAACTGACCGCCGGACTCGGCCTGCCCGCCGTGGTGGTGGGCGACCCGGACTGCGCGCAGGGGCTGTGCGCGGTGAGCCTCGACGACCGGCCCGCCTTCACCGCCGCCGTCGCCCGGCTCGCCGAACTGGGCCACCGGCGCATCGCCCATGTCGCGGGGCCGCCGGAGTTCCGGCACGCGCTGCGCCGCCGTGAGTCGTGGGAGAAGGCCGTACGGGACGCGGGCCTGACGCCCGGTCCGGTGCTGCCGGGCGGCTTCACCGCCGACGGCGGCGCGGCGGCGACCCGCGAACTGCTCGCCCTCGACGCCCCCGAGCGGCCCACCGCGATCGTCTACGCGAACGACCTGTCGGCCACCGCCGGGCTCGCCGTGGCGCACCAACTGGGCCTGTCCGTANGCCGGGCTCGCCGTGGCGCACCAACTGGGCCTGTCCGTACCGGAGGAGCTGTCCGTCGTCGGCTACGACGACACCCCGCTCGCCGCCTACACCCACCCTCCGCTGGCCTCCGCCCGCGCCGACGCCCAGGGCTGGGGCGCGGCGGCGGCCCGCGCGCTGGACGAGGTCATCGCGTCGGGACGCGCCGACGACGTCGACCTCGCCCCGGCCGAACTGCTGCCGCGCGCCTCGATGGGCCCGGCGCCCCGGCCCGGGTCCGTGCCACGGCCACGGCGCACGCCCACGCCCGCGTCCACGCCCGCGGACTCGTCCACGTCCGAGCCGACCGTACGGAGAGACCCTTGCTGAGGAAGACGGGAGCGGCGCTGCTGGTGCTCGCCCTGACGGGCGTGAGCGCCGGATGCGCCCGTACGGCCCCCGACAGCACGGCCGCGGCCTCGGCACGCGGCCCCATCACGGTGTGGGTGTCCAACAACGCCCAGGAGGTGGCCTGGGGGAAGAAGACGGTCGCCGAGTGGAACCGGAAGCATCCCCGTGAGCGGGTCAAGATGCAGCAGATCCCGGCGGGCAAGACCTCCGAGGAGGCGCTGAGCGCGTCCATCATCGCGGGCAACAGCGCCTGTCTGGTCTTCAACACCTCGCCCGCCTCGGTGCCGCAGTTCCAGAAGCAGGCCGGTCTCGTGCCGCTCGACGGCTTCCCCGGCGGCGCGGAGTACGTCACCTCGCGTACGGGCGCCGACCGCGCCGCCCAATACCGTTCCGAGGACGGGAAGTTCTACCAGCTCCCCTGGAAGAGCAACCCGGTGATGATCGTCTACAACAAGAAGATCTTCAAGAAGGCCGGACTGGACGCGGAGCACCCGAAGCTCTCGACGCACAAGGACTTCCTGGCCAGTTCGCGCAAGATCGTGCGCAGCGGCGCGGCCAAGGCGGCGATCTGGCCGGCGCCCAGTTCGGAGTTCTTCCAGTCCTGGTTCGACTTCTATCCGTCCTTCATCGCCGAGTCCGGCGGGAAGCAGCTCGTCGAGGACGGCAAGCCGCAGTTCGACTCCCCCGCCGGGCACCGCGCGGTGAACTTCTGGAACACCGTCTACCGAGAACGCCTCGCGCAGCAGGAGCTGTTCCCCGGCGACGCGATGGCCGCGGGCAAGGCCGCGATGACGGTGGCCGGGCCGTGGGCGATCGCCGCGTACAAGGACAGCATCGACTGGGGCGTGGTGCCGGTGCCGACCGCGAAGGGTCTGCCGCTGTCGAAGACGCACACCTTCTCGGACGAGAAGTCGGTCTCGATGTTCAGCGCCTGCGAGAACCGCGCCACCGCCTGGGACGTGCTGAAGTTCGCGACGTCGAAGCGGCAGGACCGCGCGCTGCTGGACGAGACGGGCCAGATGCCGATGCGCCCGCATCTGCTGAAGACCTACGGCTCCTGGTTCGAGAAGAACCCCGGCTACCGGAAGTTCGCCGACCAGGCGGACCGCATCGTCGAGGTGCCGAGCGTCGCCGGCTCCGTCGACGTGTGGCAGGCGCTGCGGGACCGCTGGACGGCGTCCGTCGTCTTCGGCCGTGAGCGGCCCGTGCCCGCGCTGCGCGAGGCCTCGCGCGACGTCTCCGAACTCCTCGACGAATACTGACGATTGCCGAGGTCTCCCCGATGAGTCTCCCCCTCATATCGCGCCGCCCGGGCGCCGCCGGAACCACCGGCGCCGCTCCCGCGCCCGCCCCCGCGGCCGGCGGCGCCCGGCGCGGAACCCGCTCGCTGGGCGCGCTGTTCGTCTCCCCGTACGCGCTGTTCCTGCTGGTCGTCTTCGCCGTTCCGCTCGGCTACACGGTCTGGATGTCCTTCCACCGCTTCTACTTCACCGCTCCCGGCACCGACGTGGACGCGCCGTGGGTGGGCCTGGGCAACTACCGTGACGTCTTCACCGATCCGGTGGTGCTGCGCTCGTTCCTCAACATCGGCGTCTTCCTGGTCCTCAACATCCCGCTGACGGTGGTGCTTTCGCTCGTCCTCGCCTCGGCGCTGAACTCCCGGCTGCCGATGCGGTCCTTCTTCCGCGCCGCGTACTACCTGCCGTACGTCACGGCGAGCGTGGCCCTGGTGGCGGTGTGGGGCTATCTCTTCGGCACGGACGGGCTGCTGAACCAGACGCTCGGCGGGCTCGCCCCGGACCCGTCGTGGCTGGTCAACTCCACGCTCGCGATGCCCGTCGTCGCCGTCTTCGTCACCTGGAAGAACCTGGGCTTCTTCGTGATGCTCTATCTCGCGGCGCTGCAGAGCGTGCCCCGCGAGCTGTACGAGGCGGTGAGCGTCGACGGCGCGGGACGGGTGCGCACCTTCCTGACGGTGACGGTGCCCGGCGTACGGCACGCCACGACGCTCGTCACGGTGCTCGCCATCATCAAGGGCTGCAACCTCTTCACGGAGCCGTATCTGCTCACGGGGGGCGGCGGGCCCGACCACGCCTCGGCGTCGCCGGTGCTGATCCTCTACCAGAAGGGCATCGAGCAGGCCCACCCGGACTTCGCGGCGGCGCTCGGCGTGGTGCTCGTCCTGTTCGTCGTGACGCTGTCGCTCATCGCCCGCAGGTTCACCGAGAAGAAGGAGGGCTGATCCGTGAACGCAGGCCGCGTACCGGGGCGTTCGCTGCGGATGACGGTGCTCGTACTGGGCGCCGTGGTCTTCCTCTTCCCCTTCGCCTACATGCTCGCCGAGTCGCTGAACAAGGCGACCACCGGCGACCTCGGTTCTGCGCTGCCGCGACCCGGCAGCAGCGGCACGCAGAACTACGAGGCCATCAACGGCGCCGTCTCGCTGGGCCGTTCGCTGCTCAACTCGGGCGTCTTCACCATGGGCGTGCTGCTGTGCACGCTCGTGGTGGGCGTGCTGGCCGGATACGGCCTGGCGCGGCTGGAGTTCCGCGGCCGGGGCGCGCTGTTCGGGGCGCTGCTGCTCGTGCAGACCATCCCGTTCCAGTTGCTGATGCTGCCGCTGTACGTGCTGGTGGTGCGCGACTACGGGCTGGGCGACAGCTACGTGGGGATGATCCTGCCGTTCGCCGTGGAGTCCACGGTCGTCTTCCTCTTCCGGCAGTTCTTCCTCCAGCTTCCGTCCGAACTCTTCGAGGCGGCCCGCATCGACGGCGCCGGCGAACTGCGCATCCTGTGGCGCGTGGCGCTGCCGATGGCCCGTCCCGCGCTGCTGACCGGCACCCTGCTGACGTTCATCGGCCCCTGGAACGAGTTCCTGTGGCCGTTCCTGGTGACGAAGGACGCCGACATGCAGCCGCTCGCCGTGGCGCTGGCGGGCTTCATGAGCAATCTCCGCGGCACCGTGGAGAACCCGACGGGCGCCGTCATGGCGGGCGCGTGCGTGCTGGCCGTGCCCGCGGTCGTGCTGTTCCTGCTCTTCCAGCGCCACT
Organism: Streptomyces nanshensis; assembly: GCF_001751255.1. Taxonomy (GTDB): domain Bacteria; phylum Actinomycetota; class Actinomycetes; order Streptomycetales; family Streptomycetaceae; genus Streptomyces; species Streptomyces nanshensis_A. The sequence goes on from NZ_LJGW01000397.1 coordinate 6,941, forward strand.
TCACCCAGACCGACATCGACTCCGCGACAAAGGGCTGATCCCACCGTGCTCGACCGCTCCGCAGACACCGCCTCCACCCGCGTCCCGTACCGGCTCGTGCGGGAGGGCGTCGTGATGTCGCCGTCCGACGACCCTCTTGAGGCGGAGGGCGTCCTCAACCCGGCGTCCGGGCGCACCGAGGACGGCACGCTGCATCTGCTGCCGCGCCTCGTCGCCGAGGGCAACGTCTCGCGCGTGGGCCTCGCCGAGGTGACGCTCGAGGGCGGCGTGCCCACGGGCGTCACCCGCCGCGGCGTCGTCCTCGCCCCCGACGCCGGCTGGGAACGCGGCAAGAACAACGCGGGCGTGGAGGACCCGCGCGTGACGTGGATACCGAGCCTCGGGCAGTACGTGATGTCGTACGTGGCCTACGGACCGCTCGGACCGCGCGCGGCGCTCGCCGTCTCCGCGGACCTGCGGGAGTGGCGGCGCCTGGGCCCGCTCCAGTTCGCCTACCAGCCGGACCTGGACACCGACCTCAACCTCTTCCCCAACAAGGACGTCGTCCACTTCCCGGAGCCGGTGCCGGGACCCGACGGCGAACCCGCGTACGCGATGCTGCACCGCCCGATGTGGGACCTGGGCTGGTTCCGTCCCGGCGAGGGCGTCCATCTGCCGGCCGGGGTGAGCGACGAACGGCCCGGTATCTGGATCAGCTATGTCCCGGCCGCCGAGGCCGAGGCGGACCTCACGGCGCTGACCAGGCCCCGCCGCCACCGGCTCGTCGCGCTCTCCGAACACCCCTGGGAGTGCCTGAAGATCGGCGCGGGCCCGGCGCCCGTACGGGTCGAGGAGGGCTGGCTGCTGATCCACCACGGCGTCTCCGGCCGGATGGAACCGTCCGTCGACCAGCAGCAGCACGTCAGTTACGCGGCCGGCGCGATGATCCTCGACCCGGCCGACCCGGCGCGGGTGCTCGCACGCTCCGCGGAGCCGCTGATGGCACCGGAGACGGAGGAGGAGCGCTCGGGCACCGTGCCCAACGTCGTCTTCCCCACGGCCGTCGAGGAGATCGACGGGGTGCGGTACGTCTTCTACGGCATGGCCGACGCGCACATCGGCGTCGCGCGGCTGGAGCGTACGGACTGACCGACCGGGCTCCGGCGGGACGCGGCGGCGCGGGCGCATCGGAACTCCGGGCGCGCGCCCGCCGCTCCCGTGCGCCACCGTGGAGGGTGACGCCGGTACGCACCCGCACAGCGCTGCGCCCCGGCACGCTCACCGCACCGCGAGCACGCGAGGAGGGGCCCGGTGGATCCGCTCACGGCACTGGACCGGATCGCTTTCCTGCTGGAGCGCGGGCAGGCGCCCACCTACCGGGTGCGCGCCTTCCGTACCGCGCACGACGTGCTGGCGGGTCTGGACGCGCGGGAGGTGCGGGAGCGCGCCGAGGCCGCGGGAGGGCTGGAGGCACTCAAGGGCGTCGGCCCCAAGACCGCACAGGTCGTACGGGAGGCGCTGCGCGGCGAGGTCCCCGGCTATCTGGCGACGCTGGAGTCCGGGACCGAAACCGAGTCCGATGCGGGGGCCGGGGCGGAGCCCGAGGCGGAGACGGGGTCCGGAACGGAAGGGGAGGAGACGGCCGCCGACGGCACACCCGTCACCGACGCGGCCCGGCGGCTGCGCGCGGCGCTGCGCGGCGACTGCCATATGCACTCCGACTGGTCGGACGGCGGCAGCCCCATCGCCGCCATGGCCCGTACGGCCGCCGCGCTCGGCCACGACTGGGCCGCGCTGACCGACCACTCGCCGCGGCTGACGATCGCCCGCGGACTGTCCGCGGACCGGCTGCGGGAGCAACTCGACGTCGTGGCACGGGTCAACGAGGAGGTCGCGCCGTTCCGGCTGCTGACCGGCATCGAGTGCGACATCCTCCTCGACGGCTCGCTCGACCAGGACGAGGAGCTGCTGGCCCGCCTCGACGTGGTCGTGGCCTCCGTGCACTCCAAGCTGCGGATGCCCGCGGAGGAGATGACGCAGCGCATGGTCGCCGCGGTGCGCCATCCGCTGGTGGACGTGCTCGGGCACTGCACCGGCAGGCTGCGCTCCAGCCGTCCGGAGTCCGAGTTCGACGCGGACGCGGTCTTCGCGGCGTGCGCCGCGTCCGACACCGCCGTCGAGATCAACTGCCGCCCGGAACGCCTCGATCCGCCGCGCCGGCTGCTGCGCCGCGCCGTGGACGCCGGGGTGCTCTTCTCCATCGACACCGACGCCCACGCACCGGGCCAGCTCGACTGGCAGCTCAACGGATGCGTACGCGCGGTGGACTGCGGCGTCCCCACGGAGCGCGTCGTCAACACCTGGAGCGTGCGGAAGCTGCTGAGCTGGACGCACGGCTCACGCGACGCGTGACGAGCCGTGCCCGGCGCGGGTGACGCGACGTGACGGACGTCGTTCCCGACGCGGCGTCCGGGGCGCGGTGCCGTGCGGCGACGAGAGGGAGACGACGATGTCCGAACCGAGCAGTTCCGGCCGGCCCCGCCGGGACGGCGCGAACCGCACCCTGACCATCCACATCGGTCATGAGGAGGTGCTGATCCGCCAGCGCTACGAGGTGGTCAGCATCACCAACGACATCCTGATCGCGGTCTGGTTCCTCGTGGGCAGCGTCATGTTCTTCTACACCGACTGGGAGCAGACCGGCACCTGGTGCTTCGTCTTCGGAAGCGTCGAGCTGCTGATCCGGCCGCTGATCAGACTGTCGCGGCACGTGCATCTGCTGCGGATGCACGGCGGCAACTACGCGATCCAGGAAGCCAGTCAGGACTTCTGACCCCCGCTACGGCACGCGGCACGGGGCGCGTCCGTGCACACCGTCCGTACGGGCGGGCGCGCGTCCGGCGTGTGCCCGGCGCGCGTGTGTGCCGGCCCGCCCCCGTAGCGGGGTACGTCTGGCACCACCCCCGTGCGGTGGCGGACACCCCTGGTGGGAGGCGTGCTGCGCGGCTGTCCGCGCGGTCGCCGCACCGGAAGGCTTCGGTGCATGACGACAGCGGCGACACAGACGACCGAGACGACCCCCGAGGACCCCGGCTCCCCGGTGCCACGGGCGCGGCAGTCGGGCAGCGACTTCGCGAGGCTGTACACGCGGATCGAGGCGGCCGGGCTGATGCGGCGGCGCCCCGGCCACTACACGCTGCGGCTGACGCTGGTGGGCCTGGCGTTCGCCGCGGGCTGGGCGGCGTTCCTCGCCCTCGGCGAGAGTCGGTGGCAGCTCGCGGTGGCCTGCTTCCTGGGCCTGGTCTTCGGCCAACTCGCCCTCGTGGCCCATGACTTGGCACACCGCCAGATCTTCACCCGGCGCGGGCCCAGCGAGACCGGCGGGCGCATCGTGGGCAACCTCGGCATCGGCATGTCGTACGGCTGGTGGATGAACAAGCACACCCGGCACCACGCCAACCCCAACCACGAGGAGCTGGATCCGGACGTACAGCCCGACATCCTCGTCTGGTCCCAGCAGCAGGCGCGCGCCGCGAAGGGACTGCCGCGCTTCGTGGGCCGCCATCAGGCCGGGCTGTTCTTCCCGCTGCTCACGCTGGAGGGCTTCAATCTGCACGTCTCCAGCGTCCGTGCGCTGCGGGAGCCGCACATGAAGCGCCGGCGGCTGGAAGGGGCGCTGCTGTTCACGCACTTCGCCGCCTATCTCGCGGCGCTCTTCCTCGTCCTGCCGCCCGGTCTGGCGCTCGCGTTCCTCTTCGTCCACCAGGCGGTCTTCGGCGTCTATCTGGGGTCGATCTTCGCCCCGAACCACAAGGGCATGCCGACGCTCACCGGCCAGGAGCGCCCGGACTTCCTGCGGCGGCAGGTCCTCACCTCGCGCAACGTACGGGGCGGGTATCTGACCGATCTGATGCTGGGCGGGCTCAACCACCAGATCGAGCACCATCTCTTCCCGAGCATGCCGTCGCCGCATCTGCGCCGGGCCCGGGTGATCGTCCGCGAGTACTGCGCCGAACTGGGCGTCCCTTACCACGAGACGGGGCTGATCGACTCGTGGCGCGAGGCGCTGGCACATCTGCGGGAGGCGGGGGCGCCGCTGCGTGAGACGGGACGGGGCTAGACCCCGGGGGCGAACGGGCCGGGGAGGGAAGCGAATTCAGGCGGGGCGGGCCGCCGGGCGCTCCCCGTCCCGTTCCGGGTCCGGATCCCCCGGGTCCGGATCTCCCGTATGCGCCGGGCCGCCCGGCGTCCTGCTCGCCGGTACGGCGGTGCCGGCCGACTCGGCCAGCCAGCGGCGGAAGACCGCGTGCACCCGCTCCGCGCCGACCAGTTCGGCGCCGTCCGCTTCCGTACCGTCTGCTTCCGTACCGTCTGCTTCCGTGCCGTTCCGTTCCGCGCCGTCCGCGGGGTCGGACAGCTCGCGCGGGAAGAACAGGAACGCCTCGTTCTGCTCGCCGCCCAGTCCGCCGTGCGAGCCGATCTGCTGCTCGAAGGCGTGCACCGTGCCCGTCCCCGTGTCGATCGCCGAATTGACCACGATGTCCGGCACGTTGCGGAATCCCGCCGTGCGCAGCACGGCCTCCGCCGCGCACGGGCCGAACGGCGCCAGCGGATCCGCGCCCGTGATCTCCCCGTCCTCCAGGCGGTGTTCGGCACCGCCGGCGCCGAGGACGACGGGCCCGTGGTGTTCGCTGTGCACCAGCAGGAAGCCGATGCCGGGATGGTCGGCGAGCGTACGCAGCAGCGACGGATGCCGCTTGTCGATCTGCTCCCGGGACGTCCGCCCCGGCACGTCCGGGAACGAGACCAGTCCGAGGTTGCCCGAGGCCAGCACCACCGGCCCCGCGCTCCGCGACGGCGTGCGCTCCTCGTCCGGCGCGCCGTCCTCCGGTCTGTGCAGCGCGGCGCGCGCCGCCGCCCGCGCCTCCGCGCCGCTCGGCGTACGCCCCACCCGGCGTGAGACGGGCAGCCCGCAGCAGACGCGTACCAGATCCTCCAGCGTCAGCCCGTAACAGCCGCGGAAGGTCTCGCCCGCGCTCTGTCCGTGGTCGGAGAGGAGCACGATGCGGTACGGACGGGGCGCGCGCTGAGCGGCCTTGGCGATCAGCGCCACCGACCGGTCGAGCCGCCGCAGCACCTGCCGCACGTCCCTGCCCCGCGGCCCGGAGTGGTGCGCCACCTCGTCGTAGGCCACCAGGTCGGCGAAGACGGCGCCGCGTCCGCTGAAGACGTCCCCGAGCACGGCGGCGACGACCACGTCGCGCTGCACGACGGTGGCGAAGGCGCGGATCAGCGGATACAGCCCGCCGCGCGGCACCCGCGGCCGCTCCCCGCGCAGCCGCGCCCGCGTGGACTGCGCGACCTCGCGCACCACTTCGGCGACGAAGGAGACGGCGGTACGGGTGGCGTTGGCGGGATCGGAGAAGTACGCGACATAGCCCGCGCGGGAACGGTTCTCCCGGCCGCGGCGTGCGGCCACCGACACCACCAGGGCGACCTGGCCCGCGCCGCCGCTGAAGAGGTTGCCGCGGCTGGCGCCGTCCTGCGCGAGCAGACCGCGGTCGCCGGTGAACTCCACGGCGCGGCGCTGGAGTTCGGCCGCGCCCGAGGGGCGGTTGCTGACCAGCACCTCCCCCGGCTCCTTCTCGTACCAGCGGAAGGCCGGCACGTCCCGGTTGCTGCCGTGCAGGATGCCGAGCTGGCTGGCGCCCGTCTGGGACGGCCAGTCGGTGCGCCAGCGCGTCAGCCGGTGCGTGGTGCCGTGCATCGCGGCGAGCGTCGGCATCAGCGGCGGCGACCCGTCCGGGCCGCCAGCGAGCGCCTCGCGCAGCACACCGTGCCCGACGCCGTCGAGCTGTAGAAAGACCGTGCCCGGGGTGCGCGGCACGGGGCCCAGGCCCT
>NZ_LJGW01000396.1:0-3493 GCF_001751255.1 Streptomyces nanshensis
CCTCCGCCCGCGGTCAACAGCCGCGCGCGGAGGGCTTCTTCGCGCCGTGATGCTTCCGGGGGCCAGGGCTGCTGCTTGCCCTGAGTCTTAACCGGGCGTTCGAAGGCCCGCGTTGCTGGCGATCCGCGATCCAATACCCCGAACTCGGGCTTCTGTCGCGGGTCGTTGTCGGTCATCGCCGGGCGACTTCGCACTGCCCAGTGACGACTGCCTCATGCCGCCACTTGCGGCTCGTCGTCCCCCGGTTCTGCCTCGTCCTGCACCGGGTCGCTGTACTGCGCGGTGGCTTCGGCCCACCGGTAGTCCCACGTCATCCTGCTGCGAACCATGAGCACACTGTCGGGAAGGAGCTTGCCCTTCGCTGCTTCCACGGCTGAAGCAGTGGCCGCCTCATAGGCGGACTTGATACGTGCCGAGCCGTTCCTTCGGTCGCTCATATCGAACTCAAGGGTCACCGTTAAGACCTTGGGCGTGGACATAGCTACCCCCCAAACCAGACGGAAAGTGCAACTTGCAAATACTTTACGGCTAGATGTCCGTCTTGGGGTCACTTTCGGGCAACGCTTGAGATAAGTTGCCCGCCCTCCGCGCCCTCCGCCCCGCGACAGCGAGAAGCCCTCCGCCCGCGGTCAACAGCCGCACGCGGAGGGCTTCTTCGTGTCGCGTCTCGTACCCGCAGGGCTACTTCTTGCCCTGGTTCTTCACCGCCTCGATCGCCGCCTTCGCCGCGTCCGGGTCCAGGTACGTGCCGCCGCGGGTGACCGGGTGGAAGTCCGCGTCCAACTCGTAGCTGAGCGGGATGCCCGTGGGGATGTTCAGGCCCGCGATGTCCTCGTCGGAGATGCCGTCGAGGTGCTTGACCAGGGCGCGCAGGGAGTTGCCGTGTGCCGCGACCAGGACGGTGCGGCCCGCGAGGAGGTCCGGGATGATGCCGTCGAACCAGTACGGCAGCATGCGGCCCACGACGTCCTTCAAGCACTCGGTGCGCGGGCGCAGTTCGCTGGGGACGCCGGCGTAGCGGGGGTCGTCGCTCTGTGAGTACTCGGCGCCGTCGGGCAGTTCGGGCGGCGGGGTGTCGTACGAGCGGCGCCAGAGCATGAACTGCTCCTCGCCGAACTCGTCGCGGATCTGCGCCTTGTCCTTGCCCTGAAGGGCGCCGTAGTGCCGCTCGTTGAGGCGCCAGGAGCGGCGGACCGGGATCCACAGCCGGTCGGCGGACTCCAGCGCGAGCTGCGCGGTGCGGATGGCCCGCTTCTGCACGGAGGTGTGCAGGACGTCGGGAAGCAGTCCGGCGTCCTTGATCAACTCACCGCCGCGGACCGCCTCCTTCTCGCCCTTCTCGGTCAGGTTCACGTCCACCCAGCCGGTGAACAGGTTCTTCGCGTTCCACTCGCTCTCTCCGTGCCGGAGGAGGATCAGCTTGTACGGTGCGTCGGCCATGCGGTGCACCCTACTGCGTGCGCGTACCGGTCCCGTGGGTGTGTCCGGAGGCGATATCCGGCCTTCGCGGTGTGGCCCCCGCGCACATGGGTCGGGGGCCGGTTCGTCCCTACGGTCTCGCCATGACCCCCGAGAATCCCGCAGCCGACAAGGGCCCGGAGCCCGCGTCCGCGTCCGCTCCGCACGGCCCGTCCGCACCACCGTCCGCGCCGCCCTCCTCGTCGTCCTCTGCCTCGTCGTCCTCGTCGTCCTCGTCGCTGCGGCGCATCGTCGCCGCGAGCCTCGTGGGCACGACGATCGAGTGGTACGACTTCTTCCTCTACGGTTCGGCCGCCGCGCTGGTCTTCAACAAGCTCTTCTTCCCCGGCTCCGATCCGCTCGTCGGAACCCTGCTGTCCTTCCTCACCTACGCCGTCGGCTTCGCCGCCCGCCCCATCGGCGCGCTCGTCTTCGGGCACTACGGCGACCGGATCGGCCGTAAGAAGCTGCTGGTCCTCAGCCTGCTGCTGATGGGCGGCGCGACGTTCGGCATCGGGCTGCTGCCCACACACGCCACCGTCGGCACGCTCGCTCCCGTACTGCTGACGACGCTGCGCCTCGTGCAGGGCTTCGCGCTCGGCGGCGAGTGGGGCGGCGCGGTGCTGCTGGTCTCCGAGCACGGGGACGCCAAGCGCCGCGGGTTCTGGGCCTCGTGGCCGCAGACGGGCGCGCCCGCGGGGCAGTTGCTGGCGACGGCTGTGCTGGCGGTGCTGACGGCGCTGCTCTCGGACGCGGCGTTCATGAGCTGGGGCTGGCGTGTGCCGTTCCTGCTGTCGGGCGTGCTCGTCGGGCTCGGGCTGTGGATACGGCTGGCGGTGGACGAGTCGCCGGTCTTCAAGCAGGCGCGGGAGCGCGCCGAGGCACGCAAGGCGCAGGCCGCGAAGCTCAGCGGCGAGGAGCAGGTGGAGCGGATGCCGCTCGTCGCGGTGCTGCGCTTCCACTGGAAGGACGTGCTCATCGCCATGGGCGCGCGCATGGCGGAGAACATCACCTTCTACGTCATCACCGCCTTCATCCTCGTGTACGCGACGAGCGAGCTGGGCCTCTCGCAGCAGACCGCGCTCAACGCCGTACTGATCTCCTCCGCGGTGCACTTCGCCGTGATCCCGGTGTGGGGCTCGCTGTCCGACCGGTTCGGCAGGCGGCCGATCTATCTGCTGGGGGCGATCGGCACGGGCCTGTGGGTCTTCCCGTTCTTCCAGCTCCTCGACACCAAGGACTTCGGCGCGATCGTGCTGGCGGTGATGGTCGGGCTGATCCTGCACGGGGCGATGTACGCGCCGCAGGCGGCCTTCTTCTCCGAGCTGTTCGCGACGCGGCTGCGCTACTCCGGCGCGTCGATCGGCGCGCAGTTCTCGTCGGTGGCGGCCGGTGCGCCCGCGCCGATGATCGCGACCGCGCTGCTCGCGGAGTACGGCAGCTCGACGCCGATCGCGCTGTACGTCATCGCCGCCGCGCTGATCACCGTCGTGGCGATCGCGTGCGCGAAGGAGACCAGCAAGCGGGACCTGACGCGGATCGGCGAGGACGACGCCGCCGACCCGGCGCCCGCCCCGTCCGACTCCGGCCCGGCCGGGGGGAGTTCAGCGTCCGACCGCTCCCGCGAGCCGGTGCAGCCGTAGCGCGAGCTGCGTCTCGAGGGCACGTTCCGGGGACTGCCAGTCGTCGCCCAGCAGCCTGGCCACACGCTCCAGGCGCTGGGCGACGGTGTTGACGTGGACGTGCAGTTCGTCCTTGGCGCGGGCCGGGCTCATGCCGCACGCGAAGTAGGCGTCCATGGTGGCCACGAGGTCGGTGCCGCGGCGTGCGTCGTAGTCGAGTACGGGCCCGAGGGTGCGGCGTACGAAGCTGCCGACGTCGCGGCTGTCGGTGAGCAGCATGCCGATGAAGCCGAAGTCCTCGGCGGCGGCGCCCTGTCCGGAGCGGCCCAGCAGCCGCAGCGCGTCCACGCAGCGCCGCGCCTCCGGGTAGGCCGCCGCGACGGCGCCGGGCCGGGCCACGGGTTCGGCGACCG
>NZ_LJGW01000396.1:3505-11930 GCF_001751255.1 Streptomyces nanshensis
GTCCGTCGCCGGCCCGTACCGCGGGCTGCTCTCCCGTACCGCCCCCGGCGGCCGGCCCCTCGCCGAGCGCCGCGGCGTGGCCTTCGAGGCGGGCGCTGAAGAGGACGTGCGGGGCGTCGAGGTCGGCGTGCAGCCGGGCGGCGCGCTCGCGCAGCAGGCGCGGGTCGTGGCTGGTGGAGTCCAGGAGGTCGTCGAGGAGTTCGCCCCGTACGCGCTGCTCCGCCTCGCCCGCCGAGCGGCGCGCGAGCAGCAGCAACGACGTGACCATGGCGGCCCGTTCGAAGGTGCGCTGGTCGACGGGGTCCAGGACCTGGTGGTCGTGCAGCACGAGCGCGCCCAGCAGTTCGCCGCCCGCGGAGACGGCGGTCACCCAGCGCTCGCCGTCCGGCGTCGCATGGCCCTCGCTGCGGGAGCGTTCCACGGCGGGACGGGCGGAGGCGGCGGACGGTTCGACGAACTCGACGCGTCCCGCGAGGACTTCGGAGACCGCGGCGGCCACGTCCGTCACATCGCCGCCGCGCAGCACCAGTTCGGTGAGCCGGTCGTGTACGTCGCTGGCGCGCTGCATCGTCTCGTTGGCGCTCTCCAGCTCGGCCATGGCGTCCCGGGTCTCGGAGAGCAGCCGCGCGGTGTCGATGGCGACGGCGGCGTGGGCCGCGAACGAGCCGAGCAGCGCGATCTGTTCGCGCTCGAAGACGCGTGCGCGGCGGTCGGCAGCGTAGAGGACGCCGATGACGTCGCGCCCGCCGAGCAGCAGCGGCACCCCGAGGATCGCGATCAGGCCCTCCTCGTTGACGGCCGCGTCGATCGGGCCGGTGTGGCGGAAGCGCTGGTCCGAGGGGTAGTTGTCGGTGACGTACGGACGGGCGGTCTGGGCGACGAGGCCGCCGAGCCCCTCGCCCATGCCGAGCCGCACCTGCTGGAAGCGCGCCGAGACGGAGCCCTCGGTGACGCGCATATAGGTGTCGCCGCGCTCGTGGTCGGTCAGCGACATGTACGCGACCTCGGTGCCCAGCAGCGAGCGGGCCCGCTGCACGATCGCGCGGAGCACGTCGTCCAGGTCGCGCAGGCCGGCGATGTCGTGCACGGTCTCGATGAGCGCGGTCAGCTCCGCCTCGCGCCGCCGCCGTCCCTCCAGCTCGGCGCGGATGCGCAGGGCGGAGTGCTTGCCGCGCTCCAGTGCGGCCAGTTCGTCGGGCGGCGCTCCGGCCTCGCGGGCGCGGGCGAGGGGTTCGTCGTACGCCTCGGCGGGCGCGCTGCGCGAGAGGAGGTCCAGGTAGGCGGCGTCGGGCGGCCGGGCTTCGGGCATGGTCACAGGCTTACCCGCGGTGCCGTGTGTGACGCCAGAGGCGGAACGTGTGGCCCCGTCCGTTCCCGTACGAGGGTCCCGTGCGCGGCCCGGCCCCGAGCCTCGCGCTGAGCCGCGCGCCGAGCCGCGCCCCGAGCCCCGCGCAGGACCCCCCGACGGATCAGTGCGCCGTCCACGCGCCGTCGAGCGGCAGCGAGGCCCCGGTGATGAACGACGCCTCGGGAGCGCACAGATACGCCACCGACTCGGCGACCTCCTCCGGCTCCAGCAGCCGCTTCAGCGCCGAGTCGGCGAGCAGGATCTCCGCGACGACCCGGTCCTCGGAGATGCCGTGCGCGGCGGCCTGGTCGGCGATCTGCTTCTCGACCAGGGGCGTACGGACGTAGGCGGGGTTGACGCAGTTGGAGGTGACGCCGTGCTCCGCGCCCTCCAGCGCGGTCACCTTCGACAGGCCCTCCAGGCCGTGCTTGGCCGAGACGTACGCCGACTTGTACGGCGAGGCGCGCAGCCCGTGCACGGAGGAGATGTTCACGATCCGGCCCCAGCCCTGCTCGTACATGTGCGGCAGCGCCCCCCGTATCAGCCGGAAGGGCGCCTCCAGCATCAGCGTCAGCAGCCGGTGGAAGTCGTCGGGCGGGAACTCCTCGATGGGGCGCACCAGTTGGGCGCCCGCGTTGTTGACGAGGATGTCCGCACCGGCCGCCGTGCGCTCGGCGGCGTCCAGGCCCGCCGCGTCGGTGAGGTCCACGGGGTGGGGTTCGAGCGCGCCGCCGGACGCCGCGTCCTGGAGCGCCCGCAGCCCGTCCGCGTCCCGGTCGGCCGCACGGACCTTCGCGCCCGCCGCGGCGAGTCTCAGGGCGCACGCCCGGCCGATGCCGCTCGCGGCACCGGTGACCAGCGCGGTACGGCCGGTCAGGTCGAGGGCGACGGAGTGCGGACCGGTGAGGCCCGGCGGGCCGGGTGTGAGCTCCTGGGTCATGCGGCCACGCTAGGACGCTCCGCGGAGGCGGCCCAATGTGGTGGCGCCACACTCGGGCCCCGGCACCGCTGGACGTACGACACGTTCGGACGGGCCCCGCGCCCCTCTACCGTCGAGCGGGTCCCCACGGGACACCCCCCACGGAAGGAGCGCCATGAAAGCACTTCGCTCGAAAGCCGCTCTGCTGCTGACCGCCACGGCCGCGCTGACCGCGCTCGCCACCGCCGGACTGACCACCGCCGGACTGACCACCGCCGGGCTGAGCACCGCCGCCGGCAGCCCCGCCGGCACTCCCGCCGGCTACGCCTACGAACACACCTCCGCGCAGCGGACGGTGGACGCGGACGGGAGCGGTGCACGCGCCGCCGGTCTGGAGAAGGTCGACGACTTCGGGTCGAACCCCGGAGCGCTCAGCATGTACCGCTACGCCCCCGAAGGGCTGCCCGCGAAGAGCCCCGTCGTCCTCGTACTGCACGGCTGCACACAGGACGCGGCCGGGTACTTCGAGGGCGCCGGGTGGCAAGCAGCCGCGGACGACGGGAAGTTCGCCGTCGTCGCGCCGCAGCAGGAACAGGCCAACAACATCAACAAGTGCTTCAACTGGTTCCAGCCCTCCGACACCGACCGCGACAAGGGCGAGGCGCAGTCGATCAAGCAGATGGTCGACAAGACCGTCTCCGATCTGGGCGCCGACCCCTCGCGCGTCTTCATCACCGGCCTCTCGGCGGGCGGCGCGATGACGGCCTCGATGCTGGCCGCCTACCCGGACGTCTTCCAGGGCGGCGCGATCGTCGCGGGGCTGCCGTACGGCTGCGCGGACAGCACCGCCGGCGCCTTCACCTGCATGAACCCCGGCGTCTCCAAGTCGGCCTCGGAGTGGGGTGATCTGGTAAGGGCGGCCGATCCGGACCACTCGGGCGCCCGTCCGAAGGTGTCGGTCTGGCACGGCACGGGCGACACGACGGTCGCGCCGATGAACGCGGAGGAGTCCGTCAAGCAGTGGACGGACGTGCTCGGCGCCGATCAAGAGGCCGACGCCACCGAGGAGTTGGAGGGCGGCACGACCCGCTCCGACTACACCGACGAGGGCGGCGACGTCGTCGTGCGCAGCTATCTCGTGGACGGCATGCCGCACGGCACCCCCGTGAAGCCGGACCAGGGCTGCGGCACGGCGGGGCAGTACTTCCTCGACACGATCTGCTCGACCAGCCACATCACCGGTGACTGGGGGCTGGGAGGCTGACACTGGTCCCTCCCCGTTCCCGGGCGCTCCCCCGGAGGTCCGGCCCCGCACCCGGTGCTCGCGGGGCCGTGCACACCTCCGGGGGAGCGCGCGCGTACGGGTACGGGTACCGCCGAACTCCCGCCATTCTCCAAGGAGTTACGGGCTCACGGGCGTCGCGGGGTCAGCCGCGGTCGCCGCCCTCCGGGGTGCCCCCGGTGAGATGGGTGAACGCCTCCAGATTGCGGGTGGACTCGCCGCGCGAGGTGCGCCACGCGTACTCGCGGCGGATCGCCGACGCGAAGCCCATCTCCAGCAGGGTGTTGAAGGAGCCGTCGGCGTTCTCCAGTACGGCGCCCAGCAGCCTGTCCACCTCTTCCACCGTGACGGCGCTCAGCGGGAGGCGGCCCGCGAGATAGACGTCGCCGAGCTTGTCGATGGCGTAACTCACGCCGTACAGACGGGTGTTGCGCTCCAGCAGCCAGCGGTGGACGGCCGCGTGGTTCTCGTCGGGGCAGCGTACGACGAAGGCGTTGACGGACAGGGAGTGTCTGCCGACGGCGAGCGAACAGGTCGTGGAGAGCTTGCGGGTGCCGGGCAGGGTGACGACGTACGTGCCCCCGGCCGGGCTCTCCCACTCCAACTCGGCCTCGCGCAGGGCCTGTTCGACGGTACGCCGGGCACGCTCCACGGCGGCGTCGGCGGCCGCGCCACGGGCCCGCCCGTCGTGCGAGCCGTTCGCACCGCTCGTGCCGCTCGTGCTCCGCGCGCCGGTCACGCCGTGCTCGCCGTTCACGTCCGGGTCAGCCATGGGCCGATCGTAGGCGACGACGCCGGTCGTGCATCGCGTCGGCATAGACCTGAAGGGTGCCCGCGGCGGCCGCGTCCCAGCCGAACTCCGCGGCGTGCCGGGCCGCCGCCTCGCCCATCCGCTCGGCCGGTCCGTACGGCTCGTCCGTGACGAAGCGGCGCAGCGCCTCGGCGTACGCCCGCGGTTCGTGCCCGTCCACGAGGAAGCCGCTGACCCCGTCCCGCACGGCCACCGGCAGCCCGCCGACGGCCGCCGCGATCACGGGTGTGCCGCACGCCTGTGCCTCGACCGCTACCAGCCCGAACGACTCGCTGTAGGAGGGCATGACGAGGACGCTCGCCGCGCGGTACCAGTCCGCCAGCTCCTCCTGGTCCACCGGGGGCCGGAAGCGCACCACATCCGAAATGCCCAGCCTTGCCGCCAGTTTGTGGAGCCGCTCCGGCTTCGCGAGCCCGCTCCCGCTCGGCCCGCCGACCACCGGCACCAGCAGCCGTCCGCGCAGCGACGGGTCCTCCGCGACGAGCAGGGCGACGGCGCGCAGCAGGATGTCGGGCGCCTTGAGCGGCTGTATCCGCCCGGCGAAGAGCGGGATCAGCGCGTCCTGCGGCAGTCCGAGCCGGGCGCGGGCCGCGGCGCGTCCGTCGGCGGGACAGAAGCGCTCCAGGTTCACACCCGGGTGTACGACGGCGGTGCGGGACGGGTCGGCCTCGTAGTGACGCACCAACTCATCCGCTTCCTCTGCGGTGTTGGCGATGAGCCGGTCCGCGGCGCGCACGATCTGCGTCTCGCCGATCACCCGGGCCGCCGGCTCCGGGGAGTCGCCCTCGGCGAGCGCGGCGTTCTTCACCTTGGCCATGGTGTGCATGGCGTTGACGAGCGGTACGCCCCAGCGCTGCGCCGCCAGCCAGCCGACGTGGCCGGAGAGCCAGTAGTGGGAGTGGACGAGGTCGTAGTGACCGGGCCGGTGCCCGGCCCACGCCTGCATCACGCCATGCGTGAACGCGCAGAGCTGCGCGGGCAGTTCCTCCTTGGCCAGGCCCTCGTACGGTCCGGCGTCGATGTGCCGTACGAGCACGCCCGGCGCCAGCTCGACGCTGCCGGGGAGCGAGGCCGTGGTCGCCCGCGTGAAGATCTCCACCTCGGTGCCGTGCGCGGCGAGCTGCTTGGCCAGCTCGACGATGTAGACGTTCATGCCGCCCGCGTCGCCCGTGCCCGGCTGGTGCAGCGGTGAGGTGTGGACGCTCAGCATCGCCACCCTGCGGGGCCGCCGGCCGGTGCCGAACTTCAGCCGGGGGCGCTGCTGCTGCGGCAGGGCGTCCCGCCCGGACCGCGGACCCCGGCCCCGTGGAAGGGAGCGGAGCTCGCCGAGCCGTGCCATGTACTGGCTCACGGGCGATTGCCTCCTCGTCGTGGAGTGCTGCCGGGCATGTACGTCCATGTGTCCGGGACCCGGGGCCCCGGGCTGCGCAGCGGGCACGCGCCGTGACGCACGGAAGCCGCAGGGGCCTCCGACCCTCTTGCCTCAACACCGGAGCCTGCGGTTCCCATTTCTGCTTTGCCGAATCGTGACAGTGCCGTTCCGGCGGGCGTACGCGACGGGCTCCGCGCCGCACCCTTCGCCCCGCTCTCCTCGCCCGCCCCTCGCACCGTCCCGGCCCGCGTCCGCGCCGTACGCTCGGTGCATGGCCGCCCGCTCCCCCTCCCGCCCCCTGGGGAACGTGACGCGCGGGACGACCGCCCCCAACCGGCTGCGCCGCATGGACCGTTGGATCGCCGCGGCCCACGCTCCCGCGCTGCGCGGCGCCCGTGGCGCACGGCCGCCGCTCGCCGTCGACCTCGGCTTCGGCGCCGCGCCCTGGACGGCCGTCGAACTGCTGGAGCGGCTGCGGAAGGTACGCGCGGACGTCTGCGTCGCCGGGGTCGAGATCGATCCGGAACGGGTCGCGGCGGCGCTGCCGTACGAACGCGAGGGACTGACGTTCCTGCACGGCGGGTTCGAGGTGCCGCTGCCGGGCGGTGCCCGTCCGGTGCTGATACGGGCGGCGAACGTGCTGCGGCAGTACGCCGAGCCGGAGGTCGCCCCGGTGTGGGCCCGGCTGTGCGCACGGCTGTCGGTGCCGGACGGACTGCTGGTCGACGGCACGTGCGACGAGATCGGGCGCCGCCATGTGTGGATCGCGCTCGGCCCGGAGGGCCCGCGCACGGTCACCTTCGCCGCCCGGCTCGGCTCGCTCACCACGCCGTCGGATCTGGCGGAGCGACTGCCGAAGGCGCTGATCCACCGCAATGTGCCGCGCGAGCCGGTGCACGCCTTCCTCCGGGACTTCGACCGCGCCTGGGCGACGGCCGCTCCCTACGGTGCGCTCAGCGCGCGGCAGCGGTGGATACGGGCGGTGCGCTCGCTCGCCGGGGACTGGCCCGTGACGGCGGGGCCGCACCGCTGGCGGCAGGGCGAGGTCACGGTGGCGTGGCACGCTCTGGCCCCACTCACCGGCTGACGGCGGGCGCCTCCCGTACGGCTGAGCTGCCCGTACGGTTCCGGCCCGCCTCGTCCAACTCGCCCTGCGCACGCGGCTGATACGGCTCGTACCGCTCGTACAACTCGTGCAGCTCGTAAAACTCGTACAGCTTCCAGCGTTCGTACGGCCCGTACGGCTGCCGGGCCGGCGGAGCCGCCGTGACGCGGCGGGCCCTGCCGGCTCGGCAGACTCGACGAGCCTGCGGGCGAAGCCCGGTCTCAGGCGGCGCTCGCCAGCTCCGCGCGCCCGAAGAGCAGGGCGTACCCCGCGGGCAGATCGGCGAGTATCGCCTCCGTGAGCTCGTCGCCGCACACCCGTGCCAGCACGCTGAGCACGGAGCTGACGTCCCAGCGGGCCGTGGCGGACGTCGAACCTTCGAGCCGGCGCGCGACGGCCTCCACGAACTCCGCCGCCGTCAGCGGCTTCGTCGCGGGCAGTTGATACCTCAGCGTCTCCGCGGCGGTCGCGGGCAGCCGCCCGGCGACCCGTTCACGCACGCCGTTGGACAGATGACCGCCGAGGGCCGAGAGGACGACCCGGATCACCTGCTTCGTCTCGGCGTCCGTCGTATAACGACCGTCCTCGCGTACGCGGCCGACGAGCTCGTTCCACTGCATACCTTTCCGTTCCTTCCTTTAGGGCTGGCCTGAGAGGCCGCTCTCCGGTGTGCCCAGGAGAGCGGCAAGGAATGTGCAGCAGAGTCGGATGTCACATGTGAGCCCGCACTCACCCGGTGAGTTCATGGGCGGACGCGTCGCGTCCGCTGATCTCGATCTTGCGTGGCTTCGCCTTCTCGGCGACCGGGATGCGCAGGGTCAGAACGCCGGCGTCGTAGGCGGCGTCGATCCGCTCGGTGTCCAGTGTCTCACCGAGGAAGAGCTGCCGGCTGAACGTACCGGACGGACGCTCCGCCACGACCTTCTCCGCGCCTTCGGGGGCGGGCGAGCGGCGCTCGGCGTGCACCGTGAGGACGTTCCGCTCGACGTCCAGGTCGATGCTCTCGGGGCTGACGCCCGGCAGGTCGAAGTGGACCACGAACTCGTCGCCGGAGCGGTACGCCTCCATCGGCATCCCCGCGGGCCGGGTCTGGGTGCCGAAGACCTGCTGGGTGAAGCGGTCGAGCTCCCGGAAGGGGTCGGTACGCATGAGCATCACGGATCATCTCCTTCTGTGGACGGCACTTTCGTGCGATGCCATGTGCCTTCTTATATACACCGACCCGAGGAAAGTTGACAACTCCGGACTCAAGTAAGTCGCCGCCGTGCCACCCCAGTTCAGAGGGTCTGCGGCTCCGCCTCGCGGGAGTCCGCGTCACGGTTCGCCTCGGTGCTGTTCGCTTCGGTGCTGTTCGCTTCGGAGCCGCTCGCTCCCGGGCCGCCGTTCAGCACCCGGTCCCACAGCTCCGCGAACTCGCGCCGTGCCGCCTCGGCCTCCTGGCGCTGTCCCGCGTGCAGCACGCCCAGGGCGTACGCCGTGGCAGGCGCGATGCGCGGGGTACGGGCCGCCGCTGCCGCCGCGTCGGCCGCCTCGATCGCGTCGCGGTACCGGTCGAGGGCCCTGCCCGCCGTGGCCAGCCGCGGGTCCG
>NZ_LJGW01000041.1:0-130 GCF_001751255.1 Streptomyces nanshensis
CCTCCGCCGAGCCCCGCCCGGAACCGGAGCCCGCGCCCGTGCCCGCCGCCTCCGCACCCGCCGCCCCGGCCCGTACCGGCCGTACCGCCCGCGGCCTGTGGATCGGCGGACTGGCCGCCACCGTGATCTG
>NZ_LJGW01000041.1:265-23134 GCF_001751255.1 Streptomyces nanshensis
GAGGACCACGCCGCGGAGGACTCGCCGCTCGCCGACTACGGCGTCGCGAGCATCACCGACGCCCGGCTCTCCGGCGGCCTCGCCGGCGTCATAGGCGCCGGTGCCACGCTCGCCGCCGGCAGCGCCGTCTTCGTCGCCGTACGCCGCCGCCGCGAGGCCGCACCCGCCGCCGCGGCCCCTGCCGACTCCGCCGCCCCGCCTGCCCCAAGTGACCGGGAGACGACCTGAGATGGGCGCGGGCCACGCCCACAAGCTCTATCTGCACGGGCACTCGCCCGTGCACGCGCTGCCGCCGCACTGCAAGCTCGCCGCGGTCTTCTGCTTCGTCCTCGTCGTCGTCTCCACGCCGCGCGAGGCGATGTGGGCCTTCGGGCTGTACGCGGTGCTGCTCGCCGCCGTGGCCCGTGCGGGAAGGGTGCCGTACGGGCATCTGCTGAAGCGGATGCTGATCGAAGTGCCGTTCGTGGCCTTCGCGTTGCTGATGCCCTTCGTCGCACGCGGCCCGTACACGGAGGTGTGGGGCGTGACGCTGTCCGAGCCGGGGCTGTGGGGCGCCTGGAACATCCTCGCCAAGGGCACCCTCGGCGTCGCCGCCTCCGTACTGCTCGCCTCGACGACCGAACTGCGCGAACTGCTCCTGGGACTCCAGCGGTTGCGGCTGCCGCCGCTGCTGGTGCAGATCGCGTCGTTCATGATCCGGTACGGCGACGTCATCGCGGACGAGATGCGCAGGATGCGGATCGCCCGGGTCTCGCGGGGCTTCCGCGCGCGGGGCGTACGGCAGTGGGGCGTGCTCGCGAAGTCCGCCGGGGCGCTGTTCATCCGCTCCTACGAGCGGGGCGAGCGCGTCCATCTCGCGATGGTCAGCCGCGGCTACACCGGCACGATGCCCGTGCTGGACGAGACGGCCGCGACCCGGGCGCAGTGGACCGGGGCGGCGGCCCTCCCGGTCGCGGCGTTCGCGGTGTGCCTGATGGGATGGGCGGCGTGACGAGCGACAGCACGGCCGACGGCACGACCACCGGCACCGCCGGCAGCACCGGTCCGAACAGCGCCGCCGGTCCGAACGGCCCCACCGGCGCCCCGCCCTCCCTCGCGGTCTCGGGCCTCGCCTACGCCTACCCCGACGGCCATCAGGCCCTGTTCGGCGTGGACTTGACCGTCCCGCGCGGCGAACGCGTCGCGCTGCTGGGCCCCAACGGCGCCGGCAAGACCACCCTCGTGCTCCACCTCAACGGCATCCTCACCGCGGGCGCCGGCTCGGTCGCCGTCGCCGGACTGCCCGTCGAACCACGGCACTTGGCGGAGATCCGGCGCCGGGTCGGCATCGTCTTCCAGGACCCGGACGACCAGCTCTTCATGCCCACCGTCCGCGAGGACGTGGCCTTCGGCCCGGCCACCGCCGGACTGCGCGGCGCGGAGCTGGACGCCCGCGTGCACGAGGCGCTGGCGCGGGTCGGGATGGAGGCGCACTCCGACCGTCCGCCGCACCACCTCTCGTTCGGGCAGCGCCGCCGCGTCGCCGTGGCGACCGTGCTCGCGATGCGGCCGGAGATCCTCGTCCTGGACGAGCCCTCCTCGAACCTCGACCCGGCCTCCCGCCGTGAGTTGGCCGACATCCTGGTGGAGCTGGACGTGACGGTGCTGATGGTCACGCACGATCTGCCGTACGCGCTCCAGCTCTGCCCGCGCGCGGTGGTGCTCAGCGACGGCGTCATCGTCGCCGACGGGGAGACCCGTGAACTCCTCTGCGACGAGGCGCTGTTGGCGGCGCACCGGCTGGAACTGCCGTTCGGCTTCGACCCCGGCTCGGCGAAGGTGCCGCAGCGATAGCACCATGGACCGTGCACGGAAGACCGCACGAGTGGACGGACAAGGGCGTGAAGGCTGGAAACGCTGAGATCGCGGTGGACGTCCAGGGCACGGTGGCCGACGGCTACGAGCCCGTACGCGAGGCCTTCGCGGCGAACTTCGCCGACCGGGGCGACACCGGCGCGGCCGTGACCGTGCACCGGGACGGACGGATCGTCGTGGACCTGTGGGCGGGCCGCAAGGACGCCGCGCCGGCGCCCGAGGCGCCCGACGTCCCCGCACAGCCCGGCTCCCCCGACGCCCCGGACGCGCTCGGCGAGCACGCCGCGCCCGACGGACCCGACGGCCCCGGCACCGAACCCTGGTCCCGTGAGACCGCCGCCGTCGTCCGTTCCGCCTCCAAGGGCCCGGCCGCCGCCGTGCTCCATCTCCTGCACCAGCGCGGCCAGTTGGACCTGGACGCGCCCGTCGCCACGTACTGGCCGGAGTTCAAGCCGCACGGCAAGGAACGGCTCCTGGTACGGCATGTGCTCGCCCACCGTGCGGGGCTGCCCGCGCTCGACGAGCCGCTCACCCCGCACCAGGCCGTCGACGGCGTCACCGCCCCCTCCGCGCTCGCCGCACAGAGCCCGCTGTGGGAGCCGGGCACCGACCACGGCTACCACCCGCACACCTTCGGCTGGCTCGTCGCCGAACTCGTACGCCGCGCCACGGGCCGCACGATGGGCCGCTGGTTCGCGGAGGAGATCGCCCGGCCGCTCGGCCTGAGCATGTGGTTCGGGATCCCCGCGACGCCCGAAGTGCCGGACGCCGGACTGGACTTGGCCCGTCTCGCCGACGTGCCGACCCCGGAGGCGCGTGCCGCCGCGGGTCTGCGGCTGCGGCCCAAGCAGACGGTGTCGCAGGCGTACGCCGACCCGTCCTCGCTGACCCGCAGGGCCTTCGACGCGGTGGCGCCGCGCCCGTACGAGAACGACCCGGCCTGGCTCGCCGGGGGTCTGCCGGGCTCCGGCTGCGTGGCGACGGCCCGTTCCCTCTCGCGCTTCTACGCGGCGCTCCTGGGGCCCGTGGAGCCCCTCCAGGACGCCGCTCCTCCTCGCTACGCGCGCGGTGGCGCCGCCGCCGGGCGGCTGTTCACTCCGGCGACGCTGACGCAGGCGCGCTCACAGGAGTCCAGCGGTCCCGACCGCGTCCTGGTGGTCAACTCCCGTTTCGGGCTGGGGTTCATGCTGCACGGGCCGGGCGCGCCGATGCTGGCGCAGGGCTCTTTCGGCCATCCCGGGCGGGGCGGTTCGCTGGCCTTCGCCGATCCGGAGTCCGGTACGGCGTTCGCCTACGTCACCGCCGCGATGCAGCGCACGGTCACCTCGGACCCGCGTGCGCACGCGCTCGTACGGGCGCTGCGCGGCTGCCTCTGACGTACGTACCGACAACCTCAGTACGCCGGCGGCGTACCGACAACCTCCGTACGTCGGCGACGTACGGAGGGACGACGTACGGAGGTGTGCGCCGAACACGCCGCCCCCGCAGGCGCGTTCGGCCTCTGCGCCAGGCTGCCCCGAGCGCTCAGTACTCCCGCAGATGTGCCCAGACCGCGCTGCCGCGCGTGACCGGTGAGACGGCCACGCCCCAGCACTCCGCCAGGGTCTCCACGATGAACAGGCCGCGGCCGCACTCGCGTTCGGCGGTGGGCGCCCGGCGTTCCGGCGAGCGGCTGGTGGTGTCGTCGTCGTGCACCTCCACCCGTACCCCGTCGTGCGGGGAGAAGGAGGTGGCGCACACGATCCATGCGC
This sequence comes from Streptomyces nanshensis, assembly GCF_001751255.1. Classification (GTDB taxonomy): domain Bacteria; phylum Actinomycetota; class Actinomycetes; order Streptomycetales; family Streptomycetaceae; genus Streptomyces; species Streptomyces nanshensis_A. Next base: position 3,871 of record NZ_LJGW01000041.1, read on the forward strand.
TGTCGGTGTGGGTGACGGCGTTCGTCACCAACTCCGAGAGCACGAGCACCGCTTGTTCTCTCAGTTCGGACGAAGCCCCTCTGCGTCCGAGCCAGCGGTCCATCGCGTGGCGGGCCCGGGGGACGCTGACGTCCTCGGCCGGTAGCCGCAGCGCGTGGGAGTCCGTGTCGGTGCCGGACGGGGGGCGCGGTAGACGGTGGTGCGTGGGGGGCACGCTCAAGGGGAGCACAAACTCACTATGAGTGCTGCGGTCTTCAACTCGCAAGCTTCCTTCTGATAATTTCAGAGTGAAGACGCAATCAGGCGGCCGGAGTTGACGTGAAAGCGTCCGCTTCTGTACGTCGCGCTCCGGCGCGGGATCCCGCCCCCGCCGGAGCCGGTTGCGTCCCGCTGACGACCACCGGCATTCCGGGGAGGTGAGAGCGTGACCGATGCACTCCCGAGCGGTTCGAGTGCGCCGACGGTGCTCCGCATCATCCTCGGCAAGCGCCTCAAAGAACTGCGCGAGCGCTCGGAGATACGCGTCGACGTCGCCGCCAAGGCGCTGCGCGTTAACCATCTGACGATCAGGCGCATGGAGAACGCGCAGGTCGGACTCAAAGTCCCGTACGTCAAGGAGCTGTTGAGGCTCTACGGCGCCGGCGACGGCGAGATCGCCGAGTTCATCGCCATGGCCGAGCAGGCCAACGAGCCCGGCTGGTGGTATCCCTTCCGCGACGCCCTGCCCGACTGGTTCCGCGCGTACGTGAGCCTGGAGACGGACGCCGAGGTCATCCGCGTCTACGAACCCCACTACGTGACCGGCCTGTTGCAGACGCGCGACTACGCACGCGCCGTCATCGCCGCCGGATTCCCGAACGAGTCGGAAGAGGAGCTGGAGCACCGCGTCGAACTGCGCGTGCGCCGCCAGGAGTTGCTGGAGCGGGCCGACGCCCCGACGCTCTGGGTCGTCCTGGAGGAGTCCGCGCTGCGCCGCGAGGTCGGCGGCCCCGCCGTGATGCGGGCCCAGCTCGACCGGCTCGCCGAGGCCGCCGAGATGCCCAACGTGACGCTGCGGATCGTGCCCCTCGCCGCCGGCCCGCACCCGGGCACGGGCGGCCATGTGACCTACTTCCGTTTCCACGAGCGGGAGTTGCAGGACATCGTCTACACCGAGGTCGGGCTGACCAGCGCGGTCTATCTGGACCAGCGCCCCGACGTCGTCACACATCTGGAGGCGCTCACGCGCGTCTCGCTGCTGTCCTCCGAACACGTGCCGGACCCCGGCACGTATCTGCACAACCTGCGTAAGGAGTTCGACAAATGACCCCTGAGATCTCCGGCGGTGCCCTCCGCAACGGGATGCTCGCGCGTGAACTGGGCACCGAGGGCTGGCACAAGCCGTGGAGCGGCCAGAACGGCGGCGCGTGCGTGGAGGCGAAGAACCTCCCCGGCGGATGGGTGGCGCTTCGTCAGTCCACCGACCCGCAGAGCCCCGCTCTGCTGTACTCGGCACAGGGGATGACCGCTTTCGTCGAGGCGGCGAAGTCCGGCGACGCGGACTTCCTCAAGAGCTGACGACCGGCACGAGGCGTGCGGGCCCGTACGACGTGTACGAGCCGTACGGCACCACCCGCGCGACCCGCGCGACGTGTACGACCCGGCCGGGCACGACCGGCCCGGCCCGGGCACCGACCGACCCGAGACCGACCGCCCTCGACTCCCGCCCTCAACTCCCTCGCCCTCCCTCCCACTTGCTCCGTCCCTCCCGTGAGAGCCCGCACCCGACCTCACGGCCCCTCTCGTACCACCGACCGCACAGGCCGGCCGGCGGGGAAGTGCTTTCGCCGTGTACTTCCCCGCCGGCCTCATACGGCAGAAAAGGGATGACCCGATGACCACGTCCGGCAAGCCGGAGATCGACACCAGCAGGCCGCACTCTGCCCGGATGTACGACTACTACCTGGGCGGCAAGGACTGGTATCCCGTCGACGAGAAAGCCGCCGAACGCGTCCTGGAGGTCTGCCCCCAGATCCGGCGCACGGCGGAGACCAACCGCTCGTTCATGCACCGCGCGACGCGCACCCTGGCCTCCGAGCACGGCGTGCGCCAGTTCGTCGACATCGGCACCGGCATTCCCACCGCCCCCAACCTCCACCAGGTCGCCCAGGAGGTGGCCCCGGACGCCCGCATCGTCTACGCCGACCACGACGCGACGGTGCTGGAGTACGCGCACGTCCTGATGCGCAGCACTCCCGAGGGCCGCACCGCCTACATAAGCGCCGACGTGCGCGAGGACTCCATCCTCGACTCGCCCCGGCTGCGCGAGGTCATCGACCTGAACGAGCCCGTCGCGCTCTCGCTCGTCGCGCTTCTGCACTTCGTCCCCGACGACAACAAGCCGTACGACATCGTCAGCAGGATGCTCGACCGGCTCGCCCCCGGCAGCTTCCTCGTGCTCTCCCACTGCACGAACGACTTCGACGCGGTGGCCTGGCAGGGCGTGAAGAAGGTGTACGACGCGGGCGGCACCACGGTGCAGTTCCGTACGAAGGAAGAGGTCGAGCGCTTCTTCGACGGGCTGGAACTGCTCGAACCGAAGGTCACCGTGGCGCACGACTGGCGTCCGGACGAGCCCGCCGACCCCACGGGCGAGGAAGCCGATCTGCTGCGGAGCGCCGCCCTGTACGCCGGAGTGGGAAGGAAGCCATGAGCGTTCCTCTCGGAGACGATTCCTCCCGACGGCGCGGAGACGGTCCGCAGCCGACGGCGCACCAGATCCGTATGGCGAGTATCCGCGCCGAGGCGACGGGAGAGTCCCTCGATCAGGTGCTCTCGGTGTTCATGGGCGGCGGTCGGCACGGCACGGACCACGAGCCGCAGCCGGTGTCGGAGACGGAGTCCGGCCCGGCGCCCGCCTCGGCACCGGACCCGGTCCCGGCCTCGGACGACGCGGCCCGACTCGCCGACGTCATCCCGCTGTCGAGAGCACGCGGCACCCGCTGACCCGCCCGTACGGGAGCCCGGAGAGGAGCCCGTACGGGACCGGGTCCGAGTGCCAGGTCCGAGTACCGGATCCGAGTAGTACGCACCCGCCGCGTACCACTACGACCCTGTGGACACGCTCGTTGACTCTCTGTGAGGGTCCATGAGTCGGACACACAGGGCAGCGGTACGGAGGGGGCCGGGCAATGGCGCGCAGCGCGGGCAGGTCGTGGGTCAGTGAGCCGGAGACGTCGGACAGCCTGATGGCCTTCGGCGCGATCGTGAAGGTCTTCCGCGAGCGCGCCGGGCTCAATCAGGACGAGCTGTCCAAACAGGTGCAGTATTCGAAGCCGTTGGTCTCCTCCGTCGAGCAGGGCCGCCGACTGCCGCCGCCGGACTTCGTCGAGCGAGCCGAACAGGCTCTGGACGCCTTCGGCGTGCTGCGCGCCGCGGCCCAACACATCGGACGGCAGCCGGGGTTGGCCGCGTGGTTCCGCGAGTGGGCGCGCCTGGAGAAGGAGGCGCTCAACCTCTGTACGTACGAATGCCGTCTGGTGCCGGGGCTGTTGCAGACGCAGGCGTACGCACGTGCCGTCTTCAACAACAGGTTGCCGCTACTGATGGACGACCAACTTGAAACGCAGCTCACCGCACGTACGGACCGGCAGCGGCTGTTGGACGAGCTGCCCCGGACGACATTCAGCTTCATCATCGAAGAGGCCGTGCTGATGCGGAGGTTGGGCGGTACGGAGGTCACCCGGGGGCAGCTCGACCATCTGCTCGGGCGCGGCAGGTTGCGCAATGTGGAGATCCAGATCGTCCCGGCGGATCTGGAGGAACACGCCTGTCTCGACGGCCCTGTTGCGTTGCTTGAGTCCTCGTATCACCGCTGGATGGGGTACAGCGAAGGGCAGAAGAACGGGCGGCTGATTTCCGGCCTGGAAGACGTCAGCGTGCTCCAGATGCGGTATGCCAAGATGCGCTCACAGGCTCTTTCGCACACGGAATCGAGGAGCCTGCTTCAGCGGATGCGAGGAGCGCTATGACCACCGGACTGGCCTGGTTCAAGTCGAGCTACAGCGGCACCGAGGGCGACAACTGCGTAGAGGTCGCTCTCTCTTGGAGCAAGTCGAGCTACAGCGGCACCTCGGGCGACGACTGCGTCGAGGTTGCCGCTTGCCCTGGCACTGTCCATGTACGGGACTCGAAGGACACGGAGATCCCGCAGCTCTCCGTGGCTCCGGGCGCATGGGCAGCGTTCCTCTCGTACGCGTCGTCCGCTTCGCGGGCGTAACTCCCGTACGGCATGCGGCGGTTCGAGGGGTACACGGTGCTCGTCACGGGCGCCGGGCAGGGGATCGGCGCACACGGAATCGATGAGCTTGATGAAGCGGATGCGAGGAGCGCTATGAGCACCGGACTGTCCTGGTTCAAGTCGAGCTACAGCGGCACCGATGGCGATAGCTGTGTCGAAGTCGCTCTCTCGTGGAGCAAGTCGAGCTACAGCGGCACGGCAGGCGACAACTGCGTAGAGGTCGCTCTCTCGTGGAGCAAGTCGAGCCACAGCGGTACCCAGGGCGACAGTTGCGTTGAGGTCGCCGCCTGCCCCGGCACCGTCCATGTACGGGACTCGAAGGACACGGAGATTCCCCAGCTCTCCGTGGCTCCGGGTGCCTGGACGGCTTTCCTTTCGTACGCGTCGTCCGCTTCGCGGGCGTAACTCCCGTACGGCATGCGGCGGTTCGAGGGGTACACGGCGCTCGTCACGGGCGCCGGGCAGGGGATCGGCGCGGCCGTCTCCCGGCGGCTGGCGTCCGAGGGCGCCCGCGTCCTGGTGACGGATCTGGACGGCGCGCGGGCCGGACGTACGGCGGAGGCGATCCGTACCGACGGCGGCGAGGCCCGCGCGGCGTCCTGCGACGTGGGCGACCGGCAGGCCGTCGAGGCGGCGGTCGCGCAGGCCGCCGAGCACTTCGGCGGCCTCGACGTGCTCGTCAACAACGCCTACTCCTGCACGCCCGACGCCGCACGCCTGGAGGACGAGCCGGACGAGGGCTGGGCACGGGACCTGGACGTCTCGCTCACCGGCGCCTTCCGCTGCGCGCGTGCGGCGATGCCGTATCTGGCGGCGGCCGGGGGACGCGGGGCGATCGTCAACATCGGTTCCGTGAACGGGATCCAGGACTTCGGCAACCACGCCTACAGCGCCGCCAAGGCGGGCCTCGCCTCGCTGACCCGTACGCTCGCGGGCGACGGCGGGCCGCGCGGCGTACGCGTCAACCTCGTCGCACCCGGCACGGTGCGCACCGGGGCGTGGGCGGGCCGCGACGCCGCACTCGAACGGGCCGCGGCGCTCTACCCGTTGGGACGTGTCGGCCGCCCCGAGGACATCGCCTCGGCGGTCGCCTTCCTGGCCTCCGCCGACGCGGAGTGGATCACGGGCGTGACGCTGCCGGTCGACGGCGGCATCACCTCGGTCAACGCGGGCTTCCACGAGGCGATGGCGCCGCTGCGCACCCAGGACTGACGGCCGCGCACCGGCCGCGACCGGGCTACGGGCCGGGGACGCCGTCCGCGGCGGACGTCGGCCGGGGCAGCCGCCGCCACAGCAACGCCCGTGCCATGAGGGCCACTTCGAGATTCAGCCGGTCGTCGGTCAGCGGCCGGCCGATCAGTTCCTCGGCCTTGCGGACGCGGTAGTGCACGGTGTTCTTGTGCAGATGCAGCCGCGCCGCCGCCTGGGTGTAGCTGCATCCCGACTCCAGGAACACCCGTACGGTGCCGCGCAGTTGAGGGTTTCCCGGGTCGTCGGCCGCGAGACCGCCGAGCGTGCGGGCGATCCAGTGCGCGAGATCCTCCGACTTCTCGGTGAGCAGCGCGGCCACCGCGACGTCGTCGAACGACAGCACTCTGAGATCGCCGTTCTCCGCGGTCCCGGCGACCGCCTGGGTGCGGACGGCCTCGCGCAGCGAGCCGCGGAAGCCGTCGAGACCTCGTGCCGGAGCGCCGAGCGCGACCCGTACGTCCGCGGCGACGCCCGCCATGCCCTCGTGCAGCTCGTCCACGTCCATGGCGTGCGGGGCCTGATGCTGCACCCAGACCCACATCGTGCGCGCGTCGTTGAGCAGCGTCAGGGGGGTGCCGGGGCCGAAGGCCCGCTGGATCGCGCGGGCGGCGGCGTCGAGCGTGCCCGCCTCGCCCGGCGCCTCCGCGGGCAGCCAGGCGACGGCGGCCGTGTGCCAGCCGGAGACGGGGATGCCGAGGAGATGGTGGGCCTCCACCTCGGACATGCCCTCCGAGGCGAGGACGAGACGGATCCGGGCGGCGCGTGCGGCTCCGACGCGGCTGTTCCAGAGCCGCCGTTCCGTCTCGTAGATGTCGATGAGACCTTCGATGACGCGGTCGATGTAGCTGTTGGTGCGCCGGGACAGCTCCGCGACGGCCGCGAGCGCCAGATGCGTCGGCACGTCGCCGATCCGGTCCAGGGCCGTGATGCCCCACTGCGTGAACCGGTTCTCGCCGAGCCGGTACGCGCGCAGCAGCGCCTCCAGGGACAGGGAGTGCTGGGCGAAGCGGCGGGCGTACTCGGCCGCGGCGGCCGGTACGGAGATCTGCTCGACCGGGATGGAGTGCCGGAGCAGATCGACGATCGCCACCAGGTTGGACGACGTGCTCGCCACCATGAGTTCGCGGACCGCCTCGTCGTGCCGGAACTCCGGGATGACCTCGACGAACCACGTCGTCATCTCGTCGGTGAGGGCGGGCAGATCGGCGTCGAGGGCCTGGGCGACTTCGGCCACCAGAGCGTCGACGTCTGCGGACATGGCGGGCACCGTAGCAAGGCCCTCACCAGGGCGGGAGGGGGCGACGATCACCTTCCCGCAACGTCCACGGGCCCTTCGCGGAGCGGTGGTACGGGCAGGGCCGGGGAGTCACCTCACGGCGACGCGTTGTGACGGCGGCACAACACGGGGCGGAGGCTTCGGTTCGCCGGCCCATGGTTCAGATCGGTCCCGCTTTTCTACGGTCCTCACAGTGACGTGGCGCACATCTCGTCGTGACGCACGACCGTGCCGGAGCCGCACACGAGAGGACGACAACCATGCACCTCGCCGTTCTGCCCGAGGAGCGCGCGGGCCGCGACCCGTCGGGCGCCTGCGTGGCCGACGACGCCGTGACGCTGGACAACGCCGCGTTCGCCGCCCGGGTGCGCGGTGCCGCGGCCGTCCTGCGGGCGCGGGGGAGCGGTCCCGGCGACGTCGTCGCCGTGATGCTGCCCAACCGGGTCGAGCTGGTCGTGATCCTGTTCGCCGCCTGGCGGTTGGGGGCGGCGGTCACGCCCGTCAATCCGGCGCTGACCGCCGACGAGGCCGGCTTCCAGATCCGCGACGCGGGGGCGCGGGTGGTGGTCGGGGAGGCCGGGGCGGAACTGGTCACGCTGGACGTGGCGGCGCTGGCGGGGCCGGGCTCAACCGGCGTGCGCCAGGCGGGCGTTGACGAGGGCGACCTCGGACCCGCCGTCGTGGACGACACCGCGCTGGCGCTGCTGATCTACACCAGCGGCACCACCGGGCGGCCGAAGGGCGTCATGCTCGACCACGCCAACGTCCGGGCCATGGTGGACATGATCGTCGCCGGGCTCGGCCTCGGGCCCCGCGACCACAGCCTGCTGATCCTGCCGCTGTTCCACGTCAACGGGATCGCGGTGAGCGTCCTCTCGCCGCTGCTCGCGGGCGGACGGGCGACCGTCGCCGGGCGGTTCCGGCCGGAGACCTTCTTCGACGTGATCGAGCGGGTGCGGCCCACGTACTTCTCGGCCGTGCCCGCGATCTACGCCAGACTCACCGGACTCCCGGAGCACGACCGGCGTCCCGACACCTCCTCCCTGCGGCTCGTCGTCTGCGGTGCGGCGCCGATGCCCGCCGAACTCATCGAACGGTTCGAGCAGCGCTACGGCGTGCCGGTCGTCGAGGGGTACGGGCTCTCGGAGGGCACCTGCGCCTCGACGCTCAACCCGGTGGCCGGTCCGCGCAAGCCCGGCACGGTCGGGCTTCCGCTGCCCGGCCAGCGGGTCGAACTCATGGACGCGCAGGGGCAGTTGGTGACCGACGGGCCGGGCGAGGTCGTGATCAAGGGACCGAACGTGATGCGCGGCTATCTGGGACGGGCGGAGGAGACCGCGGCCACGATCACCGACGGCTGGCTGCGCACCGGCGACGTCGGACGGTTCGACGACGACGGCTATCTCGTCCTCGTCGACCGCATCAAGGACCTGATCATCCGGGGTGGGGAGAACCTCTACCCGAAGGAGATCGAGAACGCGCTGCACGCGCACCCGGCGGTCCTCGAAGCCGCCGTGGTCGGTTCACCCGACCCGGTACTGGGCGAGGTGCCGGTGGCGGTGGTCGCGCTGTATCCCGAAGCGCGGGCCACCGCCGAGGAGTTGACCGCGCACTGCCGCGAGCGGCTGGCGAAGGTCAAGGTGCCCGTCCGGATCACCCTCGTCGACGCGCTCCCGAAGAACCCGGTCGGCAAGATCGACAAGCCCGCGCTGCGGGGCCGACCGGCCCCGGCCGGCTGACCGTTCGGCGTCCGGGCCCCACCCCCGCCCGTACTCGTACGCCACTCCTCCGTACCAGCTCCCGCAGCCCCCGTACCTCCACTCCGCGCCGCGGCATCACGCGTCACGCGGCGCTCCGCCCTGCCCGCATCACACCGAAGGGACGACGACACATGGGCTTCAAGACGGCAGACTTCCCACCCGTCGATCCGGAGACCTTCCTCGACAGGCCGCTGTTCGAGCGGACGAAGCAACTCGCCCTGCACTGGGTGGAGTTCGGCTTCGGCTCGCCGAAGATGATCCACACCGTCTACATCCTCAAGCTGCTGGTCCTCTACGCCTTCGGCGGCGTCCTGGCGGCCACGGCCACCTCCGGGGCGGGCCCGTTCTGGGACGTCGGCGCGTGGTGGGACGAGCCGGTCGTCTACCAGAAGCTCGTGCTGTGGACCGTCCTGCTGGAGACCGCCGGACTGGCGGGCTCCTGGGGGCCGTTGGCCGGAAAGTTCAAGCCGATGACGGGCGGCATCCTCTTCTGGGCGCGGCCGGGCACCATCCGGCTGCGGCCCTGGAGGCGGGTGCCGTTCACCGGCGGCAACACCCGCACCGTCGGCGACGTGCTGCTCTATCTCGCCTTCCTGGCGGCCCTGTCGGCCGCGGTCGTGCTGCCCGGGACGCACAGCGACTCCTTGTCGGCGGCCCTGCCGGAGAACACCACGGGGCTGGTGGCGCCGGAGCTGCTGTACGTACTGATCGCGCTGTACGTGCTGAACGGCCTGCGGGACAAGACGGTCTTCCTCGCCGCCCGCGGCGAGCAGTACCTGCCCGCGCTGGTCTTCTTCGCGTTCCTGCCGTTCGTCAACATGATCGTCGCGGCGAAGCTGCTCATCGTCACCATCTGGGTCGGCGCGGGAGTCTCCAAGCTCGGCCGGCACTTCACCCCCGTCGTCCCGCCGATGGTCTCCAACAGCCCGAGCGTGCCCAGCCGTTGGGCCAAGCGCGCGCACTACCGCGACTTTCCGCGCGACATCCGCCCGTCGAAGCTGGCGAGCTTCATGGGCCACGTCGGCGGCACCACGGTCGAGGTCGTCACGCCGCTGGTGCTGCTGTTCTCCACCGACCGCTGGCTGACGCTGGCCGGGGTGGTGCTGATGGTGGTCTTCCACCTCTTCATCACCTCGACGTTCCCGCTGGCGGTGCCGCTGGAGTGGAACATCCTCTTCGGCTATCTGACGGTGTTCCTCTTCCTCGGCTTCCCCGCCTCGGACGGCTACGGCGTGACCGACATGTCGCCGCCCTGGCTGGCGCTCGTCCTCACCGCCGCGCTGCTGTTCTTCCCCGTACTGGGCAACCTCCGCCCCGACCTGGTCTCCTTCCTGCCGTCGATGCGGCAGTACGCGGGCAACTGGGCGTCGGCGCTGTGGGCGTTCGCCCCGGGAGCGGAGGCCAAGCTCAACTCCCTTGAGCCCAGGCCCACCGAGAACCAGATCGACCAGCTCAAGGCGATGGGCTACGAGCCGGAGATCGCCGAGATCACCCTCCAGCAGACGATCGCCTGGCGGTCGATGCACAGTCAGGGGCGCGGCCTGTTCTCCGTACTGGCGACGCACCTTCCCGATCTGGACTCCCGTACGGTGCGGGAGGCCGAGTTCGGCTGCAACTCCCTCATCGGGTTCAACTTCGGCGACGGCCACCTGCACGACGAGGACCTCGTCCGCGCCGTACAGGAACGCGTCGGCTTCGCGCCCGGCGAGTGGATCGTGGTGTGGGTCGAGTCGCAGGCCATCCACTCCGCGGTGCAGCACTACAAGGTGATCGACGCGGCGCTCGGAGTGATCGAACGCGGATACTGGCGGGTGGCGGACGCCGTGAACGCGCAGCCGTGGCTGCCCGACGGGCCGATTCCGCTGACGGTCACCTTCCGCCGAGGAGAGCACCGGCAGCGGACGGACTCGGCCGCCGGCCGCCGCGACGGCCAGGACGGCGCCGGTGCCGGTCTGGAGGCGCCCGCGTGACGGGCGGTCATGGCGCGACGGGGAAGTGCACGGGCGAGCGGCCCGGGAGGGAGAAGCGGGCATGAGCACCGCGACAGTGGTCGGCAGCGGTCCCAACGGGCTTGTCGCGGCCGTCCTGTTGGCACGGTCCGGCGTCGACGTCACGGTGCTGGAGGCCGCCGACACCGTCGGCGGCGGCACCCGCACCGTCGAGGCGATCGTCCCCGGGCTGCTGCACGACCACTGCTCGGCGGTGCATCCCATGGCCGTCGGCTCACCGGTCCTGGGCGACCTCGGCCTGGACCGGTACGGGCTGCGCTGGCGGCTGCCGGAGATCGACTGCGCGCATCCGCTGGACGACGGCACCGCCGGTGTGCTGCACCGCTCCGTGACCGCGACCGCCGACGGGCTCGGCACGGACGGCAGGCGGTGGCGGACGCTGTTCGAGCAGCCCGCACGGGACTACGACCTCCTCGGCGAGGACATCCTCGGGCCGCTGCTGCGGGTGCCGCGGCACCCGCTGAAGCTGACGCGCTTCGGTGTCCCGGCGGCGCTGCCCGCGACCGCCCTGGCCCGCTCGTTCCGTACCGAACAGGCGCGGGCGCTGTGGCTGGGGGTGGCCGCGCACGCCTTCCGTCCGCTGAACCGGCCGCTGTCCTCGGCGATCGGGCTCGGCATCCTCACCGCGGGACACCGGCACGGCTGGGCGGTCGCGGAGGGCGGCTCACGCGCGATCAGCGACGCGCTGGCCGCCGCGCTGCTCGACCTCGGCGGCACGATCGAGACCGGGGTGCATGTGCGGTCCGCCTCGCAGGTGCCGCCCTCGGACGCCGTGATCTGGGACGTGGCGCCGACCGTACTGGCCGAGGTGCTCGGCGACCGGCTGCCGCCGCGCACCGCCCGCGCCTTCCGCCGCTTCCGCCGCGGACCGGCCGCCTTCAAGGTCGACTTCGCCGTGGCGGAGGGCGTGCCCTGGCGGGCCGAGGCGGCACGCCGCGCGGGGACCGTCCATCTCGCCGGTACGGGACGGGAGATCGCGGCGGCCGAGCGGGACGTACACGAAGGACGCCTGCCGGAGCGGCCGTTCGTCCTCGTCGGACAGCAGTATCTGGCGGACCCGACGCGGTCGGCCGGCGACGTGCACCCGGTCTGGGCCTACGCCCACGTCCCGCACGGCTACGACGGCGACGTCACCGAGGCGGTCACCGCCCAGATCGAGCGGTTCGCCCCCGGCTTCCGGGAGCGGGTGGTCGGCAACTCGGCGTGCTCGCCCGGGGAGTTCGGCGCCGCCAACCCCAACTTCGCCGGCGGCGACATCCTCACCGGGGCGAAGGACGTCCGCCAGTTGGTGTTCGGACCGCGCACCACGCTCCAGCCCTACGACACGGGCCTGCCGGGCCACTACCTCTGCTCGGCGGCCACCCCGCCGGGCCCGGGCGCGCACGGCATGTGCGGGGCCCATGCGGCGGGTCGGGCGCTGCGGCAACTGCGGCAACTCCGGGACGGGCGTGCGAGTTGAGGTTCGCGGGGCTGCCGGCGGGGCTGGCGGCGGGGATGCGGACGTCGCGTCGTCGCGGGCGTCACAGGGCCAGGGTGTCCCCGGGGCTGACCCCGTACCGGTGGTGGTAGCTGGCCGAGAAGTCGGCCTGTGAGGTGAAGCCCCAGCGCGCGCCGACGCCCGCCAACAGCGCGGCGTCGGCGGCCTCTTGGCGTACGGCGACGGTGCTGGGACCGTCCGCGGGGACGGGGCTGACGGCGGCCAGCAGATCGAAGTGCGCACGGCCCAGCCGGACGCCGCGCAGATATCCGACGGCGCTGGTGGGGTGGTGCCGGGCGAAGGCGATCCGCAGCGCGTGCGGGGTGACGCGGGTCGCGGCGGCGATGTCCACGAGGCCGATGTCGATGTGCGCGTTCTCCTCGATGAAGGCGACCGCCCTGGTCACGGCTTCGGCCGTGGCGTCGTGGCTGTCCGCCGACGTGGGCACGGGAGCCCCGGTGTGGGGGAAGGCGAGCAGCGCGCTCTCCGCGAGGCCGCGGGCGATATTGCCCACCGCCAGCGGCTCGTTGACCGCGGCGGCACTGGCGGCCAGTGCGCTGCGTACCCGCGTGACGGAGCCCGCCCAGTGGTCGGCGAGACCCGCGGACGAGGGCTGTGTGGCGGTGAAGCGCAGGGCGCTCTCGGGCTGGTGCTCCGCGAAACCCGCGGTCCGCATCAGCAGGCGCTGGCTGAGCTGTACGGAACCGGTGTCGAGGTCGCGCAGATGTGTGGTGAAGGGCAGATGCGGCGGCGCCACGACGGCGATGTCACCGGGGCGCACGCGCTCGACGGTGTTCGCCCAACGGTGTTCCGCCCAGCCCGTCCGCGGCTGGACGATCACCAGACTTCCGATGGGGGAGACCTCGTAGCGGGCCTCCATGCCCATGAAGAGGTCGTTCACGCAGAACGGTCCGAAGTCGCGGCGTACATGCCGCATGAACTGCTCGTCGCCGGCGGACCCCATGCGCATGCTCGTGCTGTAGGCGAGACCGAGGAACTCGCACGCTTCGGCCGGATCCGTGGTCTCGAAGAACTCCCATGTCGCGGCATGAGCGGCGGAACCGGCCGGGCGCCTGTGGGGCTCGTGCGCACCCCGCGGTCCGCTCGGGGGCAGGTCCACACCCACCAACTCGATCACTTCCTCGACGGCACGTGGCCTGCGGAATCTCCCTTTTCAGCCTACTGCTCCGCCGCGGACCGCTCCGCTGCGTACGGATCGGCCTGTAACCGCCGGGCTTTCGCGGACACAGCGCGAGCAGTCGATTCCATAGCGCAACGAAATGTCGCGAATAAGACGAGTTGCGACAATGGAGGGGTGCCGTATGCATGGAGAGGTACGGAGACACGGGAGGTGCGGCATGAGTGTGCACGCAGAGTTCTCCGGCGGGCACATGGAAGAGGCTGCCGCCCGGGTTCTGTCCGAGTTGCTGGAGCAGTCGCACGAGGTCGCTCCCACAGGCATTCCGCGGCTGGTGAGCGACGTCTGTCAGAAGTACGGGCTCGGCGAGGTCGACATCTTCGTCGTCGACGAGGGGCAGCGGCAGCTCGCCCCGCTGACGCTGCCGGTGGACGACGGCCGGCGAGGTCTCTCGATGGACCGGTCCGTGGCCGGTCTGTGTTATCGCACGACCTCGCTGCGTATCGCCCAGGACGCGGAGGGGCAGTTGGAGGTGTGGCTGCCGCTGCTGAACGGGGTGGAGCGGATCGGCGTGCTCCAGGTCCGTCCGGACCACCTGGACGGGGCGAGGCTGCGGTTCTGCGAACTCCTCGCCTCTCTCGTCACGTTGCTGGTGCTCACCAAGGGGGCGCACAGCGACGACTACCGGCTCGCGCAGCGCACGGAACGGTTCTCCCTGCCCTCGGAGATGGTGTGGGCGTTTCTGCCGCCGCGCACCCTGGGTACACGGCAGGTCGTCTGCACCGCCGTGCTCGAACCGGCACAGGAGCTGGGCGGCGACGCCTTCGACCACTCCCTCATCGGCAACCGTCTGACCACCACCATCCTCGACTCCATGGGCCACGACCTGGCCGCGGGGCTGACCTCGTCGGTGGCCATGGCGGGCTGCCGCAACGCCCGCCGCAGCGGCCACGGCCTGGGGGACCTGGTCGCCGGCGTGGACAGCCGCATCCACGAGGTCTTCCCCGACCGCTTCTGCACCGGCGTCCTCGGCGATCTCGATCTCGACACCGGCGCCTGGAGCTGGATCAACTGCGGCCATCCCGCACCCCTGTTGATCCGCCACGAGCGTGTGCTGCCCGGCGCCCTGGAACGCGAGGGCGAACTGCCGCTGGGCCTCGGCCATCTCACCGGCGCTCCCCGTAAGGTGCATCACGTGCAGTTGCAGCCCGGCGACCGGGTGCTCTCCTACAGCGACGGCATCATCGAAGCCCTCTCCAACACCGGCGAGCGCTTCGGGCTCCACAACTTCCTCGACTTCCTCATCCGCGCCACGGCCGCCGGCGTGACCACGTACGAGGCCCTGCGCCTCCTGATCCAGGCGATCCTCCGGTACCACGACGGCCATCTCCAGGACGACGCGACCATCCAGCTCTTCGAGTGGCGCGACCCCGAGTCCCCGGGCGGCCCGGACCAGGCGTACACGTCTGCGTACGCCACGGGGGCGGGTGTCCAAGGGGCGATGTGAGAGGGGGAGTTGGGGTAACCGGTCAGTCGATGCAGAACTCGTTGCCCTCGATGTCCAGCATCGGGATGCACGACTCGTTCTCCTCGTCGGCGTACAGCGTCTGCACGTGTACCGCACCGAGCGGGACCAGCCGCGCACACTCGGCCTCAAGTGCGGCGAGGCGCTCCTCACCCACGAGACCGCTGCCGACCCGCACATCGAGGTGCACCCGGTTCTTCACGGCCTTCCCCTCGGGGACGCGCTGGAAGAACAGCCGCGGGCCCTCTCCCGAGGGATCCACGCAGGCGGACCAGGAATCCCGCTGCTCGGGTGGCTGCGCACGCTGGAAGTCGTCCCACGTGGCGAACCCCTCCGGAGGCGGCGGTACGACGTACCCCAGCACCTCGCACCAGAAACGGGCGAGGCGCTCAGGCTCCGCGCAGTCAAAGGTGACTTGGAACTTCTTGGTCGCTGACATCGGCGCACGATAACAGGGCGACTCCGCCGCTCATTTCGCCAGACGGACCGCCCGCCGGCCGTCGCCGGAGGCGGTCTGCCGGCCGCCTACCACCTGGCCTTGTCCAGCACGGCGGACAGCTCAGGGGCGATCACATCCGTCGTGGCCAGGGCCCCGATGTGGTCCTGGCCCTCGACCTCGATCAGTTCGAACCCGGCCGCACGCAACTCGTCGGCGTGCGCGCGGATGTGGCGGGCGATGGCCGCGCCGCCCACGAAGTCGTACATCCGGCAGTCCGGTTCGCAGTCCCGGCTGCCGTACCACAGGACCTTCGGCCCCGGCAGAGCGGTCAGAGCCGCACGGTCGTCCCGGCGTCCCCACTCCCGGTACAGCAGACGGCCCAGGTGGTGGACCGCCGCCTTGTCCTGCATCCCGGCCTGGACGAGCGCCGCCCGTGCCCCTTCCTCGAACCCCAGCCAGTAGTCGCGGCTCGCCAGCAGCGGGAACCCTCCGACCACGAGTCCCCGCGTACGGTCGCTGACCGGCGCGAGAAAGCCCGCCAGCGCCGCCATCCCCGAATACCCGGCGAGCACGAAGTCCCCCACCCCGGCCGCGTCCGCCACGGTGTGCAGGTCGGCGATCTCCATCTCCAGCGGATAGTGGGTCCACGCCGACGGCTCCCACGGGCCGCCCGCCTCCTCCTCGGCCTCCATCTCCCCCACGACCTGCCGCGGCTTGTACCGCACGACGCGGTACCGGTCGGCCAACGCGGCGCCCAGAGCCGCGAATTCGGCACGGAAGCGCGCCGGGAAGACGAGGGCCGGAGTGTCCTCGCGCCCGACCGCGTCGTACCACAGCGTGTAGCCATCGGCAGCGACGGCAACCGGCATCTCAGCACTCCCAATATCGGCGCCTGTTGGGGCAGGTCGGCGGATCAGAGCAGCGTCGCACCCGGTGCTGGAGCCGTCGTCGTACGGGCCGTGCGGCAGTGGCCGGAGGCGTTGAGGGCGGCGGCGACCGCCTCCGCCGACTCCGCGTCCGCCGCGAGGAACGCGCACGTCGGGCCCGAGCCGGAGACCAGCGCGGCGAGCGCGCCCGCCGAACTGCCCGTCGTGAGCGTGTCGGTGAGCGACGGGCGCAGCGAAACCGCCGCCGCCTGAAGGTCGTTGGTGAGCGAGGCCGCGAGCGCCGCCGCGTCGCCCGTGCGCAGCGCGTCCAGCAGCGGCTGCGAAGGCCGCGGCTCCGGCACGGAGTCGGCGTCCGCGCCCGTACCGGCGGCCACGCGCAGCCGGTCGCACTCGCGGTAGACGGACGGTGTGGACAGGCCGCCGTCCGCGATGGCGAAGACCCAGTGGAAGGTGCCGCCGACCTCCAGCGGCGTCAGCAGCTCGCCCCGGCCCTGCCCCAACGCGGCGCCGCCCACCAGGGAGAACGGCACGTCCGAGCCCAACTCGGCGGCGAGCGCGCGCAGTTCGCTCTGCGGCGTGCGCGTGCCCCACAGTGCATCGCATGCGAGCAGCGCGCCCGCCGCGTCCGCGCTGCCGCCCGCCATGCCGCCCGCGACGGGGATGTCCTTCGCGATGTGCAGCGCCACGTCCGGGGCACGCCCGTGCCGTTCGGCGAGGAGCCGTGCCGCGCGTGCCGCGAGGTTGCCGTCGTCCAGCGGTACGTGGCGGGTGTCGCGGCCGGAGACGGTGAGCCGCACGCCCGGTGCACCGGCGGGGCTCGCGGTGACCTCGTCGTAGAGGCCGACGGCGAGGAAGACGTTGGCCAGGCCGTGGAAGCCGTCGGGGCGCAGACCGCCCACGGCGAGCTGGACGTTGACCTTCGCGGGCACCCGCGCGGTCACACCCCCGGCGGCCTCCGCGGCGTCCGCCGAAGTCGTGGCCTCCGTACCGTCCGTGGCCTCCGTACGGTCCGAACTCGCCGTCGCCCGGCCGTCGTTCATGTCCTCGGCCTCGTCCTTGACGTCCTGGTTCCTCACGCGCCCGTCCCTCACGTGCCCGTCCCTCACGCGGCGTTCTCCTTGTGCTTGCGGCCCGCTTCCGCGATCGCGGCGAACTCCCCGACCGTCAGCTCCTCGCCGCGCGCCTGCGGCGAGACCCCCGCGCCCGTCAGCGCCTCCTCGGCCGCCGCCGCGGAACCGGCCCACCGGGCGAGCGCCGAGCGGAGCGTCTTGCGGCGCTGCGCGAACGCGGCGTCCACGACGGCGAACACCTCCTCGCGCGTGGCGCTCGTACGCGGCGGATCGCGCCGTACGAGCGAGACCAGACCGGAGTCGACGTTCGGCGCGGGCCAGAAGACGTTCCGTCCGATCGCGCCCGCCCGCTTCACCTCGCAATACCACGACGCCTTGACCGACGGCACACCGTAGACGCGCGAACCGGGCGCCGCGGCAAGCCTGTCGGCGACCTCCGACTGCACCATCACCAGCGCGCGCCGCAGCGTCGGGAAGGACGCCAGCATGTGCAGCAGCACCGGAACGGCCACGTTGTAGGGGAGGTTGGCGACGAGCGCGGTGGGCGCCGGTCCGGGCAGGGCCGTCACCTGCATCGCGTCGGCGTGCACGAGCGCGAACCGGTCGGCGAGGCGCGGCAGTCGGGCCTCGACGGTGGCGGTGAGCCCGGCGGCCAGCGCGTCGTCGACCTCGACGGCGACGACGCGGTCCGCGGTCTGGAGCAGCGCGAGCGTGAGCGAGCCGAGGCCGGGGCCGACCTCCAGCACGATGTCGTCGTCCCCGACCCCCGCCGTACGGACGATCCTGCGCACCGTGTTGGCGTCGATCACGAAGTTCTGCCCGCGCTGCTTGGTGGGCTTCACGCCCATCGCGGCGGCCAGTTCGCGGATATCGGCCGCGCCCAGCAGCCCGTCCGCGGTGTCCTGCGCGGCGCCCTGCGCCACTTCCCCCGTACCCTGCTCGGGCTCGGCGCCGGGCTCATGAGCAGGGGCGCTGTCGGGGTCGTGGGCTGCGGTCACTGCGACAGTTTACGGCCGCAGTACGGCCAGGGACTCGCCCCCCGTGAGACGTACAGCTTCTTCGCGCGGTACGTCTGCTCCTGCGGCGCCGCGTCCTGCGGGCGCCCGCTGCCGCCCAGGTTCTGCCAGGTGGCGGCGTCGAGTTGGTAGAGCCCGCCGTGGTGGCCCGAGGAGTCCACGGCGCGCGCCCGGCCGCCGGACTCGCACTGCGCCAGCGCCGTCCAGTTGAGATGGTCCGCGCCCGCGACGGAGCCCGGCAGCGGCCGGGTGCCGACGCGGACGATCTGCTTGCGCGGCCGGCGCAGCACCTCGACGGCGATGCGCCGCGGCTTCTCGCGCACCCCGTCGACCGTGCGCAGCCGGTAGGTGACCCGCCGGATGCCCGTCCTGCCGGCACGCTCCACCACCTCGGTGCCCTGTGTGAGCCGGGGGTCGGCGCGGCGCTCCGTACGGAAGGCGATCCGCTCCTCCTTGACCTTCTCGCTGCCGGTGATCCTCATCACCGTCACGGTCTGCCCCTCGTGCGGGAAGCTCTCCAGCGGCGCGGACGCCTCGTCCATGCCGTCCATCTCGATCCCGGCCTCCTCCAACGCCTCGCTCACGGAACGGGCGTTGGTACGCAGGGACGTCTCCCGGCCGTCGGCGAGGAAGGTGACGGTACGCCGCGTGAACACCTCCAACTCCAGCCCGCCGCGCGGGATGTCGGCGCTGGGCGCGAGCGAGAACTCCGCGCCCCGGGTGCGTACGGACATCCGGTGCAGGGCGTCCTCCACCGTGCGGGCCGTGGTCCACACGCGGCGGCGCGTGCCGTCGAGGGTGAGGTCGAGCGGGCGGCCGTGATCGAGCGTGACCTCGTCGCCGTCGGCGAGCGGACGGTGCGGGGACGGGCCGACGCTGTCGTGCGGACCGGGCCGCACACCCTCCTCGGCGAGGAGTCCGTCCACGTCGTCCGCGAAGGTGTGCAGCGTGCGCGGCTTTCCGTCGACGGTCAGCTCGACCTCCTTGTCGTGCGCGACGAACGCGCACGTGCCGCCGGCGAGGAACGCCACGACGAGCGCCTGCGGCACCAACCGCCGCAGCGCCTCGGGGCGTTGGCTCACCTTGCGCGCACGGGCGGCACGGCGGGCGGCGGCACGGCCGCCGTGGGGGCGCGGG
>NZ_LJGW01000411.1 GCF_001751255.1 Streptomyces nanshensis
GGCAGCGGACGTGCGGCACGCGGCGGCCCGGGTCGTGCGGCGCAGCCCCCGGCGGTCAGTGCTCGCGCGGTGCGGGGACCACGTGATCGGTGCCGGGCGTCCCCGCGGAGCCGGAACCCGTACCGCCACCGCTGCCGACGGCGGGCTGGCCGACCGAGGGGACCGGTTCGGGACGTCCGCTGAGCACCTGACGCATCGCCGACTCCGCGGCGGCGGCCTCGCCCGAGGCGAGCGCGTCGACCACGCGCTGGTGCTGCGCGATCGACGCCTCCGTGGCGACGTCGCATCCGGTGCCCTGGCCGCCGGAGACCTGGAGGGCGGCGGAGACGATGCCCGAGAGGTGCTCGAGCATGCGGTTGCCGGCGGCCTGGAGGAGCTGGCCGTGGAACTCGGCGTCCGCGCGGGAGAAGGTGAGGGTGTCGCCCTGGCCGACGGCGTGCGTCATGATCTCGACCATGTCCGCGAGCCGCTGCTGGACGTCGTCCCGTAGCTGTCCGGCGGCCAGCCGCGCGGCCAACGGCTCCATGGTGCTGCGCAGTTCGCGCAGTTCGCGGCGCTGGTCCTCGCGCTGCGGCCCGAACGCGCGCCACTCGATGATGTCGGGATCGAGCAGATTCCAGTCGCTGACGGGGCGGACGCGCGTACCGACGTTGGGCCTGGCGCTCACCAGTCCCTTCGCCTCCAGGACGCGGAGGGACTCGCGGACGACGGTCCGTGAGACCTCGAAGCGGTGGCCGATCTCCTCGGGGACGAGGGGGCGGTCGGCGCCCAGGTCGCCGGAGACGATCATCTGGCCGAGCTGCTGCACGAGTTGACCGTGCAGGCCGCGGCCGCGGCTGCCGGCGGCGCGGCGGCCGGCGCGGTTGATGTCGGCCTCCGAGCCTTGCCACGCAGGGGCGTTGCTGGTCGGACGGGGTGTGCCGGAGGACTCCGCGTAGGTGTAGCGGTCGAGTTCGCCGGGGCCGGCCAGGCCCGAGTCGGCGGAGCGAGCGGCGGTCATCATCATGGAATGCGCAAGGGTAGTCACGCATCCTTTGTCGGCGGCGCTCCGTTCGGGCTTGAGGGCTTTGGTGAAAAGCACACGAAAGGGTGATCGCTGCCTTCCGCGGTATTGACGCCTTATCGGAAAGAACGAGTCACGCGGGGCGCACGGTGGCTCATCTGCTGGTCATCCGTGGGGAGTTGACGGCTCACGGCAGCGGTCTGCGGTGTCGTGACCAGGCGCCCCGGACTACCTGGCCTTGCTGCTGAAAGCGGCGATGAGGTAGGCGGTCAGCAGGACGGCCAGGGTCAACGCGAGGGCGGCGCCCATGGGTTGGGAGACGAGTGCGAGCGCGGTGGACACCCAGCGCTCCGCTCCCGGCGGCCAGGGCATCAGCAGGGCGGCCTCCAGACCTCCCGGAACTCCCCCCGCGGAGCCGCCGGATGAAGCGGAGGCGGCGGACTGCGCAGCGGAGGCGGCCGGGCCGTCGCCGAGCAACGTTCCGGCGAGAGGGGCCAGCAGCAGCGGAACCGCGACCACGACCGCCGTGCCGATCGCTCCGGAACGGAAGATCCCCGCGGCCAGAACTCCCGCCCACGCACAGCCCGCTGCGAAGACGAACACTCCCGCGACATGGAGCCGCCACGACCCTCCGGCCGAAGCGGAGGCGGCGTCGCCGGGCAGCGCGAGGGCTCCCGAGCCGAGAAGCAGTGTCACACCCGCCGCGTTGACGACGGCCACGACGAGGCTGAGCACTACGGTCAGCAGCGCGGAGACGGCCAACTTCGCGGCGAGCAGGCTGAGTCGGCGCGGCACGGGTGAACGGGCGGGCGCCAGCGCGGGATAGCGGAACTCCTCGCCGAAGGCGAAGGCGCCCAGCAGGCCCGCTGCGACGGCGACGGGAGGCAGGACGAAGATTCCGCCCGAGGGCCAGCCCGTCAGAAGCCGTACGGCGGGAGCGGGCGAGCCTCCCGAGCTCGACGGAAGTCCCATGCCCGTACGGGCCATGAGGAGCGCGGCGCAGAACGCGACCGCGACGGTGAGGGCCAGGGCGATCCAGGTGCTGCGGACGCTGAACAGGCGGCACAACTCGTACCGCAGAGGCGCCGCCGGGCCCGGACGCGCGATCGCGACGAGCTGAGGCGGGAGTTCGGCGGCGGCGGACGCGGACGGAGCCGAAGGCACCGGCGTCCACAGGGACTTGGCCTTCCCGCGGGCGTCGGGGTCGGCGAGCGGCTTGAGCAGGACGCGGGGCAGCGACTCGGGAGTCTCGCGTTCGAGGCTTTCGGGGGTTGGGGGTTCGGTGGCCGAGAATTCTGGGGCGTGGGCTTCGGCGTCTCGGGCGTCGCGGTTCTGCTGGGCGGAGTCGGCGGGTTCGGCTTCGAGAGGGGTGTCGCTGATCCGTACGGTCTGTGCCTCCGAGAAGGGTGAGGGCGTCTCGGGGGCGAGGAACGCGGCGGTGGACGAGGCCGGGGATGCAGGGGCGGTGACGAGGACGGGCTCCCTGTCAGGATCGGGGGCCGGTTCAGGAGCGGGACCGGGAGTGCCGGCGTCCGGGGTGAGGTCGCCGAGGACCGGGCCGACGGTACGGGCCTCGGGGGCAGCGTTGTTGGGGTGTGCGTCGTCGGCGTCGCCGGACGGGTCGGAGTCGTCCGTCTCTGACTCCGTGCCGGGTCGCGCCGTGGAGTCGGTGGAATTTGCGGCTTCCGCGACGGCCGACGTTGGCGGCTCGGGGGACTTCGCTTCCGTGGCCGTGGATGAACTGTCGTCCACCGGGCGAGAGTTCGCGGGTGGGGCGCTGTCAGGGTCGGCGGCCGCATCGGTGTTCGCGGCGTCTTCCTCGAACTTCGCGAACTCCTCCAGTTCGTCCAGCTCTTCCTGCGCAGTGACAGGGCGGTCGGTCGGTGTTTCCGAGGACTCGGTGAGGGCCGTCTCGTCGTGTTCCGGCTCGGAATCGGCGTCCGGAGCGCCGGCGTCCGCGCGGCGTCCGTCGGCTCGGTCGAGCGGCTCGGGAGCGTGGACGTCCCCCGCATCGCCTCTCTCGTCGGCGAGTTGATGGACCAGGATCCCGCTGCGATGCGCCCACTCCCCCACTTCGGCGCAGCTACTGCCGTAGACCGAGAGCCTCGTACCGCCCTCGTGGACGACCTTCAACGGGCCCTTGTCGCGGTTGCGGCCCGCCTTGCGTCCCTCCTGGGTGAGTACGGCGGCGAGGCGTTCGGCATGCGGGGTCCGGACGGCGACGCGGGGGCGCAGCCGCGTCCGCACGAAATCTGCCGCTTCCTGGTCGGCGACGAGGCGGCCCGAGTCGATACTCACGACGCGGTCGGCGAGTTGGGCCGCTTCCTCGGACTGGCGTGAGGTGACGAGTACGGTGCCGCCCTGCTGTGCGTAGCCGCGGATCAGGGAGTACAGCCAGGCGGTTTCGCGCGGGGAGAGTTCGTGGGCCGGTTCGTCGAGGACGAGCGTGTGCGGGTCGCCCAGGAGTGCGCACGCCATGCCGAGGCGTCGGTCCATCCCGCGCGAGAGCGTGCTCATGCGCTGGTCGGCGAGGCCGCTGAGGCCGACGACGTCGAGGACTTCGTCCGCGCGGGCCGCGGGGAATCCGGCCGCGGCGGCGAGCATCCGCAGATGACCGCGGGCCGTACGTCCCGGGTGGCCGTTCACCTCGCTGAGCAGCACGCCGACTTCACGGGCCAGATGCTGGATCCGGTGGACGGGACGGCCACGGAAGAGAGCCGTCCCGCGTCCCGTCTCCAGTCCGAGCATGAGGCGCAGCGCCGTCGTCTTGCCCGAACTCTCGGGCCCGAGAAGCACGGTGACACGGCCGGGACGGGCCTCGAAGGTGAGGTCGTCGACGGCGGGCTCGAGTTGGTGACGGCGAGGCAGACTGGTCAGTCCGATTGCCTGGATCATCGCTTCTCCCGCGGGACGCGTGGGGCGGAGTCAGGGCAAGATAACGCGACATGTCAGGCTTTCGACGGCAATGCGGTGCCCCCGGCCAAGTCCGTTACGGGCGGGCCGAGTGCCGGGGTGTCAGACCTCCGGCCGCAGCATGGGCGGGTTGAGCAGGTTCGCTCCGCCGGCGCGGAAGAGCTGCGCCGGGCGGCCACCCTGGCGCGTGGTCGTCCCGCCGGTGGGGACGAGGAAGCCCGGCGTCCCCGTCACCTTCCGGTGGAAGTTGCGCGGGTCGAGCACCACGCCCCACACCGCTTCGTAGACGCGGCGCAGCTCGCCGACCGTGAACTCCGGTGGGCAGAAGGCCGTCGCGAGCGACGAGTACTCGATCTTGGAGCGGGCTCGCTCGACGCCCGCCGCGAGGATGCGGCCGTGGTCGAAGGCGAGCGATGCCTTGTGCGCACCGCCCGCGTTCCGGTGGGAGATATCGGTCGCGCCGAGCAGATCGTCCACCGGGGCCCAGCGGGCACCCTGGGCGTCTCCCCCAGGTGTGGGCGAGGGCAGATCCGGTGCGAGCGCGAGGTGGGCGACGCTGACCACCCGCATCCGCGGATCACGGTCGGGGGCGCCGTAAGTCGCCAACTGTTCCAGGTGCGCGCCCGGAAACCCGCCGGCCGTCTCGTGGGCCCGCAGACCGGTCTCCTCCTGGAGTTCGCGCGCGGCTGCCCGCGAGAGGTCCTCGTCGGCCCCGACGAACCCTCCGGGGAGCGCCCACTGACCCTCGTACGGCTCCTCTCCACGGCGCACGACCAGGGCGCAGAGTGCGTCTCTGCGCACCGTGAGCACCACGAGGTCGACGGTGACAGCGAACGGAGGGAAGGCCGACGGGTCGTAGGGCATGGCAAGATCATAGTCGTCTCCCTGACGATAATCAGGCGGTTCCTGAGCGCTTCCTCACGGGGACTTCCGGAGGCTCTGCGTGGGGCTTGGTGCCGCTCTCGGCAGTGGGTGATGCAGCATCAACTCCCCTTTGCCGCACAAGGATTCGGAGTCTGTCCGACGCCTCCTCCACCTCGGCCTGTCCGGTGCCGTCGACCCGTACCGAGAACGGCTCGCCGCCGATACGCAGGCCCGCGAAGCGGAGCGCTCCGAGGGGTGCTTCGGCGACGGGGTGCACGGAGACCGTGCCCGCCGGTGCGTCCGGACGTACACCGGCGAGCGCGGTGACGAGATGGACCGCGCCCGCCGCCGCGACTGCCGCCGGGCGGCACGCCGCGGGATGCGGAAGCGGCGTGCCGCCCTCGTCCCGCTGCTCCGCCGCGTACATCTCCGGCAGGCGGAAACCGAACGAGCCCGCCGCATCGAGCATGCCGCGCAGCAGTGCACCGGCCTCCTGCTCATGGCCCGCTGCTGCGAGCCCGGCGATCGCGGTCACGGACTCCTGGACGTGAACGGCCCCGCCGCGATGGCCGAACGGGCTGTGCCGCTCGTCCCCGGCACCGAGGCTGCGCAGTCCCCATCCGGAGTCGAGTACCGGGCTCGTCAGGCGCTGGGCGAGCAGGCCGGTCTGTGACGCGGTGAGCAGACCGTCTGCGAGGCGGCCCTCTCCGGCGAGCCCGGTGTCGAGCAACTCGGCCGCCGCGGAGGTGAGATGAGTGAGCACGGCGCCGTCACGGGTACGCACCGTCACGGGTCCCGCTTCGGTGCCGGTGTCGTTCTCCGGCCAGAACTCCTCACGGAAGCGGGCGGCGAGTCGTTCCGCCCACTCCCTCAGCTCCGCTGCCCCGTCCGCACCGCATGCCTCCAGCAGTCCGGCGCCGAGTACGGCGGCCCGGTGTGCGCTCGCCTGCACCTCACATCGGTACGGGCCGTCGGGTGCCGGGTCGGGGACGAAGGGCTTGCCGCCGGTGGCCTTGAGCATCCAGGTCAGGCAGCGCTCGGCGGCGGGCACGAGCTGCCGCACCTCGCACTCCGGCATGCCCCACAGCCGCGCTTCGGCGAGAACCGTGGGGAAGAGCAGGGTGGCCTCCGTGCCGCTGCAGTGGGGCGGGGTGTACGGACCGGAGTGCCGGAGCGGACCGGGAAGCCGGCCCGAGTCGGGGCCCGGGGCGGTGAGTTGGCTGCGGGCGAGTGTGCGCAGGGTGCCTGCCGCGAGCCGGGTGCCGAGCGGCAGCAGCATGCGGGCCGCTCGGAGGGATTCGGCCGGGGCCAGGACGCAGCGCCAGGGAGCGCCGGCGGCGAGGTACAGGTCGGACGGTTGCGACGGATCGCCCATCAGCAGCGCGTTGGCGTCATCGAGGGCCGTACGGATGAGCGGGGCGATCCGGGTGTCGTCACCGTCGGCGTACGCACCCCGCCAGAGCCTGAGCGGTCTCGGCGGTTCGGAGGCGAGAGCCGGAGCGGAAACGGCGGCCGGCTTCTTCCTGTCGGCCCGGCTCCTGCCGTCGGGCTTCCGGGGCTTGGCCGGCGTCGCGGTCGTGCGCTCCAGGGCGTTGCTGAGCACGACCGTACGTGCGGTGCCGGGAGTCAACTCCCAGTCCCAGGCGAGCAGTCCGGGCCGGGCGAGGCTGGTGTCCGGCTGCGGTTCGGCGGAGACGGAGGCGCGCAGCTCCCCGGACGACCAGGCGAGGCCCGCGCCGTGCACGGAGGCGGGGAGCGGCGGGCCGGACTGCCCGGGAGCGACGGCCGCGATGTCGGCGAGCTCCGCGAGGTCTGTGCCGAGGCGGAGTTCGAGGGGCAGCCGGAGGGGGCGTCCGGAGATGTTCCGTACGGTGATCCGTTCCGTGCCGTCGGCGGATCTGAGTCTGTCGATCACGATCGTCGGGTCGGGCCCGGTGGCGACCGTGGTGGGCACGGTCGCGGTGAAGCACGCCTGGTCCGCGCCGAGCATGCGGCTCCGCAGCGGAAGGGGCTCGGTGCCGGCGACGAGGAGGCGGCAGTGCGAGAGCACCCTTCTGCCGCGGTGGTAACAGCCCTCCATGCCCTCGCCGTTGAGCTGGCCGTGTTCGGGAGACACCGCGAGGTGCGGCGCCGCGACGCAGATCAACGCGGCGTGCGCGGACCGGTGTTGGGCCGCGCCGGGCGGCGGCTGGCGCAGGATGTGGCCGGGGGCCGGGCCCCCGCCTGATGCGGCGGGGAGCGGCAGCCGGGCCGCCGACGGTTGACGGCCAGCGGGAGTGGGCGGCTGCGGTGCGGTGGGCTGCGACATCGTGGACATGGACGTACCTCCGCTTCCTCTGGTGTGGGGTCCGGCGAGGTGCCGGGGCGCGGGTGAGCGGCGTCTGCACAGAAGTGAACGGCTGACCGGCAGGCTGGTCACGGCAGATGACGGCCGACCGAGCTGCCGGGATCGTGCTCCCGGGGAAGTCGCCGCCCCTGCCGCGCGTCCCGTTCCTTGCGCATGCAGCGGCGCAACGGCTCCGGATCCATGCCGTCGTTGAATGCACGGTGCAGCAGCCGGGCGAAGACGTAATCGGGGTCGCTGCGCAGCGCGTGGTCGAGGGCGATCCGGGCCGACGGCCGGTCCCCCTCGGACCAGGCGACCCAGCCCGCGAGCGTGAGCGGTGCCGCGGCGTGTTCGCCGTACGGTCCGACGCAGCGCCGTGCGAGCGCTCGCCAAAGACGCAGCGCGGGACGGGAGTCGGTGCCCTCCATCCACTCCGCGGCCCGGTCGCGGGTCTTGCGGTCCTGAAGGCCGACGATCATCGCGGCCGCTTCCTCATGGCCGATGAGCGCGTCGTCGTGTGCGTCGGCGCGGGCGCATTCGTCGTCGTCCGGGACGGCTTCGCGGAGACGCGCGATCCAGGACCGGGCAAGGCGGAGCGTCTGCGCCCTTACCGCGGTGCAGCCGTCCGGGGCCAGCATGCGCGGGACGAGGGTTTCGCTGGCGACGTCGAGGGCCTTCTCCTGCGGCTCTGCCACGGGGGAACCGAGCGGCGTCAGCCTTCGCTCCATCTCCCGCAGGGAGCCGCGTACTTGGATGCCCGCGTATGCCGCGGCGGCTGCCATCGCCGAGGTGCCGGAGGCGCCCACGGGACGTCCTTCGCGGGGACAGCAGGCGGCGTCCGGGCAGCAGTACGACCAGTAGTGGCCGGCGGAGAGGCACAGCGCCTCGTAGACCGGGATGTCCCGTGCGCCGCACGCGGTACGGAGCGACTGTGCGAGAGGGGCCAGCCGCAGCATCACCTCCTCTCTCCGCTCCGCGGCGCTCGGGTCCTGGCAGAGGAAGAGGATGGCGCCGTCGGGCCGCCGCTCACCGGATCTGACCTCGCCCTCAAGGCAGGTGGCGACCTGCTGCGCGACGGCAGGCCACTCCTCACGGTCGGCCGGGATGCCGAGCCTGATCCGGCCGCCGAAGCGGCCTCGAGGACCGTGCAGGGCGACGACCACGATGGAGTCGTCGGGATAGAACCCGAGCAGATACGGAAGGGCATCGGCCAACTCCGCGGGGCCGCGCAGGGCGATGTCGCTCCTGCCCGTCCCCTCGTGTCCGGTGTCCGGTGACGCCGAATCACAGCGGGGCGGCAGGACTTCGCCCGCGGCGTCCTGCTGCTCTGCTCCCGGCTCCTGCCCGCCGGTAATCCCGGGATCCTGGCCGCCGTCCCCGCTCCGATCCCGTGCCTCGCCGTGACCGTGAACGTGACGGTGCGTGTGGTCGGGTCCGTGTCCGCTGTCTCGCTGTGTCATGCCGCAACAGTGCCGGGGACGGACCGAATGTCTTCGTCACTTGTCCACAGGACACCTGGTTTGTACGGCTGTACTACCAAAGGCGAGTTGTCCACAGGCCCTCAGACCGGATGTTTCCTCCGGCCGATTGCATGGCCCCATGCGCGACACGGAACCGCACCTCGTCACCGACACCACCGCCCAACGACCCACAACGGACGCCCCGTTGGCCGGTCGGCCCGCTCGGCCGCGCCTGCCAAGAGCGCCGCCGCCCGGCAGCGGAGGTCACGCCGTCACTGTGCCGACGGCCCGTCACGGCTCTCTCATGGAGAGGCCGCCGGGTCCGGCTCGCACCTCTTGACGGCGGCACAAGTCCTCCGAACAATAACGGGGTTGACAACGTTGTCCGACAACGTCGTGCTGCCCTCCCCACCGTGCCCGCGCCCCGGTGCGCCCGCCCGCGCTCCTCACCGACACCCCGCGCACCACGCCACTCCCACTCCCGGAGGTCCCGTCATGAGATGGCCCCGCCGCCCCCGGCTGCGCACCGCCCGCGCGTTGACGGCTGCCGCCGTGCTCGCGAGCGTGCTCACCGCAGCCGCTCCGTATCCGGCGGACGAGACGCAGGACGGCCGGCTCACCGACCTGGTGAACCCGTTCATCGGCACCGAGAACGAGGGCAACACCTACCCGGGTGCCGCCGTTCCGTTCGGCATGGTGCAGCTCTCGCCGGACACCGGTCACAACACCGGCTACGACCACTCACACCAGCACATCCGCGGCTTCTCCTCCGTCCATGTCTCGGGCGTGGGCTGCGGGTTGGGCGGTGATCTGCCCGTGCTGCCGACCACCGGGGAGATCACCGAGACGGACAACGCGAAGTACGCGGCGCGGTTCAGCCACGACGACGAGGAGGCGAGCCCCGGCTACTACCGGGCCGGGCTGGACGGCGGCATCGGCGCGGAGCTGAGCGCGACACCGCGCACGGGAGTGCAGCGCTACACCTTCCCCGCAACGAAGAAGGCCAACGTCCTGCTCAACGCGGGCCAGTCGCTGCACGAGACGGTCTCCACGAAGGTGCAGATCCTCGACGACCGGACGGTGCGTACGGCGATCACGGGGCGCGGCTTCTGCCAGGACACCGAGCCGTACACGCTCTACACCGTGACCCGCTTCGACAGGCCCTTCACCGCCTCCGGCACCTGGAAGGGCGGCAAGGTCAGCGAAGGCACCGAGGAATCCTCCGCCAAGAGCGGGCGCAACGGCGCATGGGTGCGCTTCGACACCGGCAAGGACCGCACCGTCGAGGCGACCACGGCGGTCTCGTACGTCGACGCGGCGGGTGCGGCCACCAACCTGCGTGCCGAGGGCGGCCGTTCGTTCGACCACGTGGCGCGCGCAGCACGGTCGGCCTGGGAGGACCGGCTCGACGACGTACGGGCACGCGGCGGCAGTGACACACAGCGGCGCACCTTCTACTCGTCCCTGTACCGGTCCATGCTCGCTCCGAACATCGGCAGCGACGCGGACGGCCGCTACACCGGCTACGACCAGAAGATCCACCGCGCGAAGGGCTTCACCTACTTCCAGAACTTCTCGCTGTGGGACACCTACCGCACCCAGAGCCAGTTGCTGTCGCTGCTCGCGCCGCGCGAGGCGCGTGACATGGCGGTCTCCGCGCTGCACGTCGACGAGGAGGGCGGCTGGCTGCCCAAGTGGGGCTACGGCACCGTCGAGACGAACATCATGACCGGCGACCCGGTCACGCCCTTCCTCACCAACGCCTACCAGCAGGGTCTGCTGAAGGGGTACGAGGAGCGGACGTACCGCGCGCTGAAGAAGAACGCGGACGGGGTGCCGCCCGCCGATTCGCCGGCCGTCGGCCGGGAGGCCAACAAGCCGTACATCGCCGACGGTTACGTGCCGTACATCAAGGGCCGCCCGCACACCAAGCCCGGCGACTCCGACTACGACCACGGGGCCTCGGCGACCCTGGAGTACGCGCTGTCGGACGCGATGCTCGCCGAGATGGCCGGCGACCTCGGGCACCGGGCGGATGCGAAGCGCTACGCCGAGCGCGCTCAGAACTACCGGAAGATCTTCGACGGTTCGACCGGCTTCTTCCGGGCGCGAGACGCCGACGGGAAGTTCACGGGTCCGGCCGATCCCGCCGAGAGCGAGGGCTTCCACGAGGGCACGTCCTGGCAGTACCAGTGGCTCGTGCCGCAGGACCTGCCCGGCATGGTCGGTCTGGTCGGAGGCACGAAGGCCGCCAACAAGCGCCTCGACTCCTTCTTCGCCTACGACGAGTTGCTGAAGGATCCGGAGAAGACCGCGCGGGAGGTGTGGGTCAACGGCCCGTACGACTACTACAACGCGGACAAGTACAACCCGCAGAACGAGCCCGATCTCATCGCGCCCTACACCTATCTCTCGACGGGGCAGCCGTGGAAGGCCACCGATGTGGTGCATGCGGCGCTGACGCTCTTCACGGACGCCCCGACCGGGCTCACCGGCAACGACGACCTCGGCACGATGTCCGCGTGGAACGTGCTGTCGTCGATCGGGATCTTCCCGGTCCAGCCCGGCACGGACACCTGGGGGCTGTCCACGCCCGTCTTCGACCGCGTCGACATCGGCCTGGACCGGCGCTACTACCCGCGCGGGCGGCTCACCGTGAAGGCGCCGGGCACGTCGACGAACGACCGGTACATACAGTCGGCGCGCACCGACGGACACGACCTGGAGCGGACCTATCTGACCACCGACGCGCTGCGGCGAATACGGACCCTGTCGTTCGAGGTCGGCGACTCGCCCTCGTCCTGGGGCACTTCACGCCACGACGGACCGCCGCCGCTGAACTGACGGGCGGTGCCGACGGATCCGGGCGGCGCGGGTTCCGGACGGCGGAGCGAAGGCACGCGAGAGGAGGTTCAGCCGGCCAGGGCGAGGGTGAGAGGGAGCACCTGGCCGGCTCCGTTCCGGCGCAGGAGGCGGGCGCCGACGGCGAGCGTCCAGCCGGTGTCGGTGAAGTCGTCGACGAGCAGGACGGGTCCGGGGGTGGCGGCCAGAGCGGCGGAGAGTTCGCCGGGGACGGTCAGCGAGGCGGCCAGGGAGCGCAGCCGCTGGGCGGAGTTGCTGCGGTGCGCCGTGTACTCCTCCGCCTCCGGCGCGTAGGCCAGGCTGCCGAGCAGCGGGAGCCTGCCCACCCGGGCCAGGCCCTCGGCCAGCGATCCGACGAGGTGCGGCCGGGTACGGGAGGGCACGGCGACGACGCCCACCGGACGCGTCAGCGCATCGGCGCCTCCGCTCGCCCAGCCGCCCGGCGAGCGGGCCCAGTCGGCGAGCACGGTCACGACGGCGGAGAGCACGTCGTCCGGTACCGGTGCGTCCGGGGCCTGCGGGGAGAGGAGGGGACGCAGCCGGTTGCCCCAGCCGATGTCCGACAGCCTGCCCAGCGCCCGTCCGGTGGCGGCCTGTTCGTCCGCGGGGATGCGGCCCTTGAGGTCGACCCCGACGGCGGGCATGCCCGTGGGCCACATGCGGCGCGGCTCCAACTCGACCCCGGGACGCTCCAGTTCGCCGCTCGCCGCGGCGAGCGCCCCGGGCGAGACGGAGGGATCGAGCCAGGGCCCGGCGCAGTTGTCGCAGCGTCCGCACGGGGCTGCCTTCTCGTCGTCGAGGCGGCGCTGAAGGAACTCCATGCGGCAGCCGGTGGTGGCGACATAGTCCCGCATGGCCTGCTGTTCGGCCTCTCGCTGCCGGGCGACCCAGGCGTAGCGCTGCGCGTCGTACATCCACGGCTGCCCGGTGACGGTCCAGCCGCCCTTCACACGGCGGACCGCCCCGTCGACGTCCAGGACCTTCAGCATCGTCTCCAGCCGGGAGCGCCGCAGGTCCACCTGCGGTT
Source organism: Streptomyces nanshensis (assembly GCF_001751255.1). Classification (GTDB taxonomy): domain Bacteria; phylum Actinomycetota; class Actinomycetes; order Streptomycetales; family Streptomycetaceae; genus Streptomyces; species Streptomyces nanshensis_A. The sequence goes on from NZ_LJGW01000411.1 coordinate 12,456, forward strand.
CCAGGGCCGGCAGCGAGAGCGGGCGGTCCGCCTGTTCGAGCACGGCCAGCGTCTGGCGCACCTGTTCCTCGGACGGGAAGCCCACGGAGGCGAAGTACGCCCAGATCGCCTCGTCCTCCCGGCCCGGCAGCAGCAGTACGTCGGCGTGGTCCACGCCACGTCCCGCGCGCCCCACCTGCTGGTAGTAGGCGATGGGCGAGGAAGGCGAACCGAGATGCACCACGAAGCCCAAGTCGGGCTTGTCGAAGCCCATTCCGAGCGCGGAGGTGGCCACCAGGGCCTTCACACGGTTCGCGAGCAGATCCTCCTCGGCCTGAAGGCGGTCGGCGTTCTCCGTCTTGCCGGTGTAGGACGCCACGGCGTAGCCGCGTTGGCGCAGATATGCCGAGACCTCCTCGGCCGCCGCCACCGTGAGGGTGTAGATGATGCCGGAGCCCGGGAGTCCGTCCAGCCGCTCCCCCAGCCAGGCCAGCCGGTGCGCGGCGTCCGGCAGCGTGAGCACGCCGAGCCGGAGGCTCTCGCGGTCCAGCGGTCCGCGCAGCACCAGGGCGTCCGCGCCGCCGGTGCCCAACTGCTCGGCGACGTCCGCGGTGACGCGTGCGTTGGCCGTCGCCGTGGTGGCGAGCACCGGCACGCCCTCGGGCAGGTCGGCGAGCATGGTGCGCAGCCGGCGGTAGTCGGGGCGGAAGTCATGGCCCCAGTCGGAGATGCAGTGCGCCTCGTCGACCACCAGCAGACCGGTGGTGGCCGCCAGCCGGGGGAGCAACTGGTCGCGGAAGTCGACGGAGTTGAGACGTTCCGGGCTGACGAGGAGGACGTCCGTCTCGCCGCGCTCGACCTCCCCGTGGATGGTCTCCCACTCCTCCGGGTTGGCCGAGTTGATGGTGCGCGCCCGGATGCCGGCACACGCAGCCGAGTCGACCTGGTTACGCATCAGGGCGAGCAGCGGCGAGACGATCACCGTCGGGCCCGCTCCCCGGCGGCGGAGCAGGCCGGTGGCGACGAAGTACACCGCCGACTTGCCCCAGCCGGTGCGCTGCACCACCAGTGCCCGGCGCCGCTCGCGCACCAGCGCCGACACCGCCTGCCACTGGTCCTCCCGCAGCCGTGCGCTCCCCGTCGGGTCGCCGACGAGTCCGGCGAGGAGGGCATCGGCTTCGGCGCGCAGTTCCAGGTCGTCGTTCATGCCCCCATGCAACCCGACGGCGGGGACGTTCGGCCAACCCGTGCCGCGGCGAGAGCGGAGCGGGCCCGGGCGGGACGGCCGGCGGCCGGTTCGCGGACGGCCGGCGCGGGACGGGTTGGCGCACGGACAGCCCGTGCGCGAACGGCCGCCCCGCCCCGCCCCGTTCAGCCGGCCAGGTTCCGCTTCACGTCCGTGAGGACCGTACGGGCCGCGATGGGGCCGCCCGCGCTGTTCCAGGCGGACCCCTCGATGACCGCCACGTGATCGTCCTTGACGGCGTTCAGACGCTCGAAGTTGGGGACCTTCCGCGCCTCCTTCAGCGCCTTCTTCCCCGACGCGGCGTCCTCGAGAGTGCCGAAGAAGAGCCAGTCCCCGTCGATGGTGTCCAGCTTCTCCAGGCTGACCGGTTCGCTGCGGCCGAGGCTCTCGCCCTGCTGGTTCTTCGGGCGGGTGAGCCCGAGAGCGGCCAGCGTCGAGCCGACGTGTCCCTTGCCCTTGCCGACGACGGACGGTCCGCCCTCCTGCCAGCGGATGACGCTGGTCTCGGCCTTGGAGTTGGAGCCGAGCGCGGAGCGTGTGCTGCGTACGTCGCCCTCGAACTTCTCCAGCCACTTCTCCGCCTTCTCCCGCTTGTTGAGGGCGTCGGCGGTGGAGACCAGGGCCTTCTTCCAGTCGGCCTTGAGCGTGGAGGTGAGGACGGCCGGGGCGATCTCGCGCAGCTTGCCGATGACGCGCTTCGAACCCACGGTCTCGTCGAGCAGGATCAGGTCGGGCTGCAACTTGGCGATCTTCTCCAGGTCGGGCTCGGCGACCGTCGCCACGATCTCGGCCTTCGTAGCCTTCTTCTCCAGATAGCTGGAGACCGTCTGCTGGCCCCGGCCGCTCGTCGCGCCGATGGGCTGGTAGCCGAGGGCGAGGGCCGCGTCGAGGGTGGGCTCGCTGAGGGTGACCACGCGCCGGGGAGCGGAGGGCACCTTCACCTTGGTTCCCTTGGCGTCCGTGACGGTGCGGGTGCCGCCGGACTTCCCCCCGGCGTTCGCCTCGGCGTCGTCCTGGCCGCCGCAGCCGCTCAGCAGCAGCGCGCCGGCGACGGCCGCCGCGGTGAGGGCGGATCTGTGTGCGGACAGACGTATCGATGTCATCTCGGGGACTCCTTGCTCGGATCTGAGGGTGTGAGGGGCGGACGGTTCGATGGGTCGCGGGTCATGGCCGATGCGTCACGGGGCATGTGCCGTACGACCGTGGGCGTGTGCAGTACGGCTCACGGCGCGGACGCGGGCGGCGAGACCGCGGGACCGGGACGGGGGCCGGGGCCCAGGAGGGCCGCCAGGCCGTCCGCGAGGGCTCCGCCCCAACAGGCGTAGTCGTGGCCGCCGTTGAACTCCGTATGGGTGACGTCGTAGCCCCGTGCGCGCAGCCGCTGTTCCAGGTCGCGTGCCATGCCGGCCATGACGCCCTCATGCAGGCCGGTGTCCAGGCGGATCCGTACGTCGCGTACGGGCTGTTCGGTGAACTGCCGGGTCAGCCACTGGTCGCCCTCCGCGAAACCGGAGGGAATCCCCGGCCCCACCTCGGGGTGCCACCACATCGACGTGGACTGGGCTATGGCGTTCCCGACGCGGTGACGGCTCTGCGCGAGCGCGGTGAACAGCGCGGTCGTACCGCCGAGGCTCTGCCCGGCGACCACCGTGCGCGCGGGGTCGTCGGTCAGCGACCAGCGGCGTACGGCCCAGGGCAGCAACTCGGCGGTGAGGAAGTCGGCATAGGGCCTGCGTCCGCCGAACTCGCCCATGCGCGTGGGGTTGTCGACGGCGTGCGGTGCGACGACGGCCAGCGGGCCGACGGCGCCGTCGGCGTGGAGATTGTCGAGCACGTCCTCGAAGTGCATCTGCCCGAACCACATGTCGCCGTCCAGCAGCAGCAGTACGCCGGGTGCGGGGGCGTCCGCCGCGTCCGCGCCGGGCGGCAGATAGACCCACACCTCGCGCTCGGCGCCGAGGGCGGTGCTCGCGTACGTGTGCCGCTCCACGGTGCCCCGTACGACGCCGGGACGACGGGCCCGCCAGGGCTGCGGCGGGGCGTCCGGAAGCGCGAAGACGGAGGCCGGGGGACCGTCCCAACGGGTGGCGACGGAACGGGGGTTGAGCGGATCGGCCACCGACGTTCCCGTGAGGGACCGCAGATGCTGCTCGTCGGCGCGGGCGGCGGCGGGTGAGTCGTCCGCGGCGATCCGGTACGAGCCCCGGTGGTCGCTGCGCAGCCGGTAGGTGAAGTGCCACACGTCGGTGCCGGGCAGCCGCCGCATCAGCCCGGAGGTGTGGTCGGAACGGTCGATGAGGCGGTTGACCAGCAGCAGCACCCGCCGCGTCGCGGGGCTCCCCCGCCACAGAAACGTGACGTCCCAGTGGTGCGGATCGCCGGGGACGGGTTCGATGAGCGGGGTCCCGGCGGCCTCGGTCTCCGCCCAGAAGCGGGCGAGCAGCGTCTCGCGCGTGGGCGTCGTCCCATGGCCCGCGAGGTCGGCGGCGAGACGGGCGACGCATGGGCTGTCCACCGTGCGGGGCGCGGCCGGGTGCTCCTCACCGGGTCCCCGGCAGGGTTCGCGCTGAGCTTCAGGCCGCGCCCCCGGCCCAGGCCGGGCCCCGGACCCCGACTCGGTTACGGCCCCCGACCGCGGCTCGGTTCCGGCTCCCGGCTCCGGCCGCGCCCCGGGTCCCGGCCCCGTACCGGCCCCGGACTCCTCCGCCGTCTCCGCCTCGTCCCCGGAGCGGGGCCGCGGCACCATGCCGTGCAGCGCGTTCACCGGTTCCGCCGTGCAGTGAGGGCGAGTTGGGTCAGCCGTCCGACGGTCTCCGCCGGGCTGGGCATCGACGCCATCTCCTCCGCGGTCTCGCGTGCGTTCGCGCGCAGTCCGTCGTCGGTGAGCAGCTTCTGTACGAGGGCGGGCGAGAAGTCCTCCGGGCCGCCCGGCACGATGCCGCAGCCGCGCTGCTCGACGGCGGCCGCGTTGGCGGGACGGTCCGCGCCCTCGCCGAGGACGACTTGGGGCAGCCCGGAGTCCAGGGCGGTGAGCGTCGTACCGGCGCCGCCGTGGTGGACGACCGCGTCGGACGCGGCGAGGAGCGCGCCGAGCGGCGTCCACGGCACGGTCCGTACGTTGTCGGGCAGCGGGCCCAACTCGGCGGGGTCGGCGCCGCCGAGGGCGAGCACGAACTCGGCGTCCGTCTCCCGCGCGGCGTCGATGACCCACTTGACCGGGGAGACGCCGTCGACGACCGGGCGCACCGTGCCGAGCGTGACGGTGACGCAGGGCCGGGTGCGCGGCTCGTACAGCCAACCGGGCAGCACGGCACCGCCGTTGAAGGGGACGTACCGCATCGACCAGCGGCGCGGCTCCTGTGTACGGCTCATGCTCGGCGGGGTGACGTCGAGCCAGGCGGCGACCGGCGCCGGTCCGTCGAGGCCGTGCCGTTCGTAGGCGGGCGCGAGCGCGTTGTTCATCATGCCCACGTGCGCACCGGTGTGCCCGAAGCCGACCGCGTGCAGGACGGAGGGGATCTCCAGCCGCGCCGCGACGAGTTGGCCGACGACGCCGTTGGGTGTGTGCACGACGAGGTCGGGCTCCCAGTGCTCCGCGACGCCGAGCATGGTGTCGGCCATCTCGTCGCTGAAGAACGAGAAGCCCTTCCCCTTCGGGGGCTGCCCGGCCTCGCCCGGTGACGGGGGTTTGCCCTGGCGTCTCTTCTCCATCTCCGCGTACAGCGCGTCCGGGTCGATCCCGGGGGCGCAGTCGACCGCGAGAAGCCCCGCCTCCCGGGTGCGCTGCGCGGCGGCGCCGCAGGTGCCGACGAGTACGTCGTGGCCCGCGGAGCGGAAGGCGTGCGCCAGCGGAATCATGGGATAGAGCAGTCCGAAGAACGGCGGACCGGCGAAGAGGACACGCATCAAGACCTGCTTTCCTCCGGTGCGTTGGCGTTCCGTTCACACGCCGGTGGCGACCTGCCGTGGCGTGCCCGAGGCGTCCACACCGAGCTGATGAATGTGGGCGAGGTCACGCGACCCCTGTGGCGAGCTTTACTTAGGTAAGCCTAAGCTAACCATGTGCCCAGCAGATCAACAACATCCCCGTCCTGGCTCCGCCGCCTCGCGGCCGCCTGCCTCCAGCACCGGCGCCTCACGCTCGTCGTCGTCCTGAGTTCCGTTCTGGGAACGGGACTTGAGGCGTTCGGGCCGCTGCTCGCGCGGCTCGCCGTCAACGACGCCGTCGCGGGCCACGCGCACCGCATCCGGCTGCTCGTGCTCGGCATGGCGGCGCTCGCCCTGGTGCAGTTCGGCGCCGAGTTCGCCCGCCGCTTCGTCGCAGGGAAACTGGCCCTGGCCGTCCAACACCGGCTCCGCACGGCCCTGTTCGACTCCGTCCAGCAGTTCGACGGGGCGAAGCAGGACACGCTCCGTACGGGCCAGGTGGTCTCCCGGGCCAACAGCGATCTGCAGCAGGTGCAGATCATGCTCGGCATGCTGCCGATCCCGATGGGGGTGACCGCGCTCTTCGTCGTCTCCGTGAGCGCCATGCTGTGGCTCTCGCCGCTGCTGACCCTGGTCTCCCTCACGGTGATCCCGGCGCTGGCGTTCGTCACCGCGCGCAGCCGAAGACGCCTGGTCCCGGCCACCCGTGACGCGCAGGCACACGCCGCGAAGATCGCGGAGCGCGTGGAGGAGAACGTCGCCGGCGTCCGCGTCGTCAAGGGCTTCGGCCAGGAGCAGCGGGAGGTCGACCGGCTGGCAGGCGCAGCGCGCCGCCTCTACGGCCGGCGGATGCGCGTCGTCCGCCTCCAGTCGCTGGCCACCGCGTCCATGTCGGCGCTCCCCCATCTCGGCCTCGTCGGCGTCCTCGCCTTCGGCGGCTGGCTCGCCCTGCACGGGCGTCTGGACCTCGGTACCTTCCTCGCCTTCGCCGGCTATCTCTCGCTGCTCGCCGGTCCCGCGCGGCTCTTCGCCAACTTCCTCGTCACCGCGCAGCAGGGGCGCGCCTCCGCGGAGCGGGTGTACGAACTCATCGATGCACGGCCCGAGATCACCGAGGCCGCCGGCGCGACCGACGTCGCCGAGGGGCCGGTGGGGATCGAGTTCCGCGACGTGCGCTTCGGTTACGCCCCCAGCGACCCCGTACTGGACGGCTTCTCCCTCACGGTGCGCCCCGGCGAGACCGTGGCGCTGGTGGGCTCCTCCGGCTCCGGGAAGTCCACCGTCTCGCTTCTGCTGCCGCGCTTCTACGACCCGCAGAAGGGCAGCGTCCGCATCGGACCGCCCGAAGAGGCCGCCGACGTACGGGAGTTGACGCTCGCCTCGCTGCGGCACACCGTCGGCGTCGTCTTCGAGGAGCCGTTCCTCTTCTCCGGCTCGGTCCGCGACAACATCGCCTACGACCGCCCGGAGGCCACCGACGCCGAAGTGGAGTCCGCGGCACGCGAGGCCGGGGCCCACGAGTTCGTCGCGGAGCTGCCCGAGGGCTACGCCACCGACGTCGGCGAGCGCGGGAACAAGCTCTCCGGAGGGCAGCGGCAGCGCCTCGTCCTCGCCCGTACGCTGCTCAGCCGTCCGCGCGTGCTCGTACTGGACGACGCGACCTCCGCCGTGGACGCAGCGACCGAGGCCGCCATCCACGACGCGCTCGCGCAGATCACCGGCACCTGCACCACGCTGCTCATCGCGCACCGGCGCTCGACGCTGGAGCTGGCCGACCGGATCGCCGTACTGGACGGGGGCCGGGTCCTCGACACGGGCACCCGGGAGGAACTGACCGAGCGCTGCGCCCTGTTCAGGGAGCTGACGGCGGGACCGAGCGAGTCGATCGACGAGCGGGCGAGGCCCGCCGCCCCGTCCGAGGCCGGCGACATCACCCCCGCGCTGTGGCCCGTACCGCCGGAGTCCGCGGACGACAGCCTTCCCGCGTCGCCCGGGGAGGGGGCGGGCGACGCGGGAG
>NZ_LJGW01000408.1 GCF_001751255.1 Streptomyces nanshensis
CCGATTTAGCCCCCCACCCCCTCATCCGTCCCGCCCCTGCGAGCCGACCCCATCCGAGGCCGTCCCTTCTGACGCCGTCCCCCTGGAGGCAGTCCCCTCCGAGGACGGTGCTCGGGCGGCCGTGCGTTCCTGGTGGATCGCGACGCCGGCGATCACCAGGGCGACTCCGCCCAGTTCGGCCACCGTGGGCGTCTGCGCGAGCACGATGAGACCGATCGCCACCGCCGTTGCCGGCAGCAGGGACAGCATCAGCGCGAACGTCGCACGCGGCAGGCGCGCCATGGCGAGCTGATCACACACGTACGGGATCACGGACGAGCAGACCCCGACCCCGAACGCACTCGCCAGCAGCACCGGTGACGTCAGCGCGACCGCGGCATCCCCGACGCCGACCGGAGCGACCACGACCATCGCCACGAGCATCGCCGCCCCGAGCCGGTCGATGCCCGAAGCGCCGCCGTCTGCGGCCAGCCTGTGTCCCAGCACGACGTACAGCACGAACAGGGCGCAGTTGCCGAACGCGAAGGCCAGTCCCAGCGGTTCGGACGACAGATGTACGTCCGTGAGCAGCCACACACCGACGATCGCCGTGACCAGAGCACACACGTTCCGCGCGGACCGCAGCCCGACCGCCGCCAGTACCACCGGCCCGAGGAACTCGATCGCACCCACCCTGCCCAACGGCAGTCGTTCCAGGGCGAGATAGAACGAGCTGTTCATCAGCCCGAGCACGCCCCCGAGCGCCATCAGCAACCGCCGCTGACGCCACGACGACTCCGTCCACACCCGCCACGGCCGACGCCATACGGCGAAGACGACCGCTGCGGACGCACAGCGCAGCCAGGCCACGCCGAGTACATCGATGCGGGCGAACAGCAGCACCGCAAACGCCGGCCCGAGGTAGTGGAAGACCGCACTGGTCACGAAGTACGTGGACGGCGGCAACCGCCCGCCTGCCCGTGCCCGCCCGGCACCCGTCCCCTTCTGGACGCCGGCGGCAGCTCTGCGAGTACGTGAGACGTTGGCCATGCGTGACACGATCGCAAGCAGAAACCCGTGCTGCCATGCCGGAAGTGCAAGCGTCCCGGTGTGATACTTGCAGGTCAATCACTCATAGCGACTCCATGGTTGGTGATGGTGAAAATGGATGCTCTGGACAGGGCTCTCCTGTCGGAACTAGCTGCCGATCCCCGCCTGGCCACCGCGGAACTGGCCCGGCGTATCGAGGTCTCGGTCCCCACTGCTCGCGACCGCCTGCGCAGGCTGCAAGAGAGCGGCGTGATCCGCGGCTACCGCCTGGACATCGATCCCGCGGCCCTCGGCTACCCGGTGGCCGCCTTCGTCCGAGTGCGGCCGGGCCCGGGTCAGCTCCCGAAGATCGCAGAGCTGGCCCAGAGCCTCTCCCAGGTCAGCGAGTGCCACCGCGTCACCGGCGAGGACTGCTTCCTGATCAAAGTCCATGCCGCGGACGTCAGTTCATTCGAAGACGTCCTCGACCGGTTTCTGCTCTACGGGCAGACGACGACCTCGATCATCCAGTCCACCCCCGTACCGCCGCGGACACCCGGACTGGGTGACCACGGCAGTACGGGCAGCGGACATGGACGCCGACGCAGAACGTCGAACGGGACCTGACCCGGCAAGCTCAGCCGAGCACGGAGCACCGAGCGCCAACTGCCCGAAGCAGCCGTACACACCGCGCCGACACGCGCCCAACTGATTGACGAACGCACCGACTCGACGGACGCCTCCTGCTCGGGACTGAAGCCGTCCCCCGTCACACCTGCGGACGCGGGCGCAGCCCTTCCAGGAGTATCTCGAGCAACCGCCTTGAGGCCGCGGCCTGCTGAGCCGCATCCGGCAGCGAGGGCGCGGCGGTGGCTATGACCAGCAGGACGTCGCCGACGGTCACATCGTCGCGCAACTTCCCCGCGTCGCGGGCCCGTTGCACCATCTGCCCGACCACGCCCAGCAGTTCGGCGCTGCCGGAGTCGTCGTCGAGCCCTTCCAGGCTGTCGCCGCCGCGCTTCTCCTGCCCGCGTCCGGCCGCCGGTGCGGCAGTCACTCCGTCCTCGACCAGACGCAGTCCGGCCTGGCCCTCCTGCCCGTACGTCCCCTGCCGCTGCTGCGGAACCCGCGCCGGGCCGCCCTCAGTTGCGGGCGCATCGCCGCCCCAGCCGTCCGCGCGCAGTATGCGCGGCGGCAGCAGCCGGCCGGCGCCAGAGGCCACCGACGTACGCAGGAAGCGGGAGAGAGCCGACCACGGCTCCTGTTCCTGGCCGAGAGCTGTGCGCGCCTGCTCGGTGAGACGGGCGGTCTCCTCCGCCGCGATCCGCCGGACCAGTACGTCCTTGCTCGGGAAGCGGCGGTACACGGTGCCGACGCCGACGCGGGCCCGTCGTGCGACGTCCTCCATCGGCGCCCCGTAGCCGAGTTCGCCGAAGACCTCGCGTGCTGCCCGCAGTACGTGTTCCAGATTCCGCTGTGCGTCGACCCTCAGCGGGGTCGGCCGCTGTGCTGCCACGGTCTCCGTGGCCCGGCCGGCCGCGCCGGCCTTGTTCGCGCCGGTGGTCTCCCGTACGGCCCCGATGCCGTTGCCGCCGGCGCCACCTTCCTGGCTCCCGGTGTCCGGCGCAGCCGCCATGGCTGCAGCAACAGAAGAAGAGCCGTGAATACCCTGAATGCGCATCAATTTTCCCCCGGTCATCAAAGTCTCCCCCCGGAGACCCTCACGCTGTCGCGGTCGGTGGCGTCGGCGTCGCCGTGGTCTTCAAGCACCGCACCATCGACCCCACGAACATAGTTCAGCACTGGTCAGGAGAGAAGGGGGCGGCTGCGCGGACGTCCGGCGACGCTCCGGACGCAACTGCCACCGACACTCGCGTACCCCTTCGCACGCCCCGACGCACCCCGTCTGACCTGCGGCGATGTGTACCCGCATGTGCCCGCGGGGAATGCGGAGGCGCGGTCTCCGCTAGTCGGACAATTCTTTGAGCCTGTGGACAAACACCCGGTCCCGGGTGCGTCATGGACTCGTGACCAAGGCGATGAACGAAACCGCGCGCATTCTCGTGATCGGCGGCGGATATGTGGGCATGTACACAGCCCTGCGTCTTCAGCAGAAGCTGAAGCACCAGCTCAGGCGAACCGCCGATGCATCCGGCCGGTCCGGCAGCCGCGGTTCCGATGCGTTCTCCGGGGTTTCCGCCGCTACCGGAGACCCGCAGAGCGGCAGCTCAGGCGGCGTCGAGATCGTCGTGGTCGACCCCGAGCCCTACATGACCTACCAGCCCTTCCTCCCGGAAGCCTCCGCCGGTTCCATCTCGCCGCGCCACGTCGTCGTACCCCTGCGAAGAGTCCTCCAGGACTGCCGGCTCGTCATCGGCGAAGCGGTCTCCATCGACCACCCGCAGCGCGTCGCCCAGGTCAAGACCCTCGCGACGGACGAGGAGGGCACCGGACCCATCGAGATCCCCTACACCGAGCTCGTCCTCGCGCCCGGTTCCGTCTCGCGCACCCTGCCCGTCCCCGGCCTCGCCGAGCACGGCATCGGCTTCAAGACCGTCGAGGAGGCCATCGGCCTGCGCAACCACGTGCTCGAACAGCTCGACATCGCCTCGTCGACCCGCGATCCCGAAGTCCGCGACGCCGCCCTCACGTTCGTCTTCGTCGGCGGCGGATACGCGGGCGTCGAGGCCCTCGCCGAACTCGAGGACATGGCCCGCTACGCGTGCCGCTACTACCACAATCTGCGCGCGGAAGAGATGAAGTTCCTGCTCGTCGAAGCCTCCGGCAGGATCCTCCCCGAAGTCGGCGAGGAGATGGGCACCTACGCCCTGCGCGAGCTCCGGGCCCGCAACATCGACGTACGACTGGACACCCGCCTCGACTCCTGCGAGAACCGCGTCGCCGTACTCAGCGACGGCTCGCGCCACCCCACACGCACCCTCGTGTGGACGGCGGGCGTCAAGCCGCACCCCGTACTCGCCGCGGCCGGCCTTCCCCTCAACGGCCGCGCCAGGCTCAAGTGCACGGCCCAACTGCGCGTCGACGGCGTCGAGAACGCATGGTCCGCCGGCGATGCCGCGTCCGTGCCCGACCTCATCGCCCGGGACAAGGGTGAGGAGGACGCCACGTGCGCACCCAACGCGCAGCATGCAGTACGCCAGGCCAGACGCCTGGCGGACAACATCGCCGCCACCCTGCGGGGTGAGGCGGCGAGCGACTACCGTCACGCGTACGCGGGCTCCGTCGCCTCGCTCGGTCTGCACAAGGGCGTCGCGCACGTGTACGGACGCAAGCTCAAGGGGTATCCGGCGTGGTTCATGCACCGCGCCTACCACCTCAGCCGCATCCCGACGTTCAACAGAAAGGCACGAGTCCTCGCCGAATGGACCTTGGCGGGGCTCTTCAAGCGCGAGATCGTCTCGCTCGGTTCGCTCGAGCACCCTCGGGCGGAGTTCGAACTCGCAGCAGGAGGAAGCCGCCGCCCCGAGAAGGACTACTGAGGGGCCGTACCGGAGCCAGAGCCCTCGCAAGGGTCCTCGGAGTGGCTTCCGGAACGGGCGGCAAGTGATACGACGGGTGAGCGGTGCGTGATCCAATGGCTGCGCCGAGCATCATGCGGAACGTGTGACCATGAGTGGGCTCGCATCCGCGGACAGTGACCAGTACGACGGCTCAGCGGGGGGCCGTCTCCGTAACGACACGAGGAATCGGACGACCGTGAATTTCACGCGCTGGAGCGCCCGACTGCCCGGCACACAGCGGCGCAACTCCGCCGCACAGGCCGCCAGAGCAGCAGCGGCGCAGGCGCAGCAGACGTCCGGCGGTACATCCGAGGACACCGGGGGCACCGGCGTCGCGGAGGCCGACGGCGACGATCCCGCAGAGGCCGACGGCCCGGCCGACGACGACGCGAGGCACAACGCCGGCAACGTCCCGGCGGCACGCGCGGACCGGCGCCGCAGAGGCGCGTCCGACGGCGAAGCGGAATCCGGAGGCCCGCCCGGTCGGGCCGGCCGAAGTTCCAGGACGAAGAGCCGTACGAACGCCGAGTCCGCCGGTCGCGGCAGAGCCGGCGGAGCCGGTGGCAGCGCGGGGGAGGCGCAGACCTCCAGCGCCCACGTCACCCGCAGCATCGACGCGCTCTCCGTCCACGACCTGCTGGGCCAGGTGCCGGCGCTCGCCGCCGTCGTCCACGGCCCCGATCACCGCATCGCGTACGTCAACGACGCCTACACCGCCGTCTTCGGCACCCGTAGGCAGGGCGAGGCGGCCCGCGACGCCCTGCCGGAACTCGTCGAACTCGGCCTGCTCCCCCTCATGGACCAGGTGCTGCGCAGCGGCAAGCCGCGCACCGTCAAGTCCCGCCGGGTACCGCGCAGCGCCGAAGCACGCGACAGCCGGGACGCCTTCTACACCTTCACCTGCACCCCCATCACCGCCGACGGCGAGAACGGCGTGCTGATCTTCGCCGCCGAAGTCACCGACCAGGTCGAAGCGGCGGAACGGCTGCGTGCCAGCGAACGCCGCCAGCGCGAAGCCGCCGTCACGCTCCAACGCAGCCTGCTGCCCCAGGAACTGGAACAGCCCGACGACCTCCGGGTCGCCGCCACATACCAGCCGGGCGGTACGGAAGCCGCCGTCGGCGGCGACTGGTACGACGTCATCACCCTCGGCGCCGGACGCACCGCCCTCGTCATCGGCGACGTCATGGGACGCGGCGTACGCGCCGCAGCCGTGATGGGCCAACTCCGCACCGCCGTCAGGGCGTACGCACGTCTCGACCTCCCCCCACACGAAGTCCTGCAACTGCTCGACGGGCTCGCCGCGGAGATCGACCCCAGCCAGATCGCCACCTGCGTCTACGCCGTGCACGACCCCAACGAGGGCCTCCTGCACTACGCGTCCGCGGGCCACCCGCCGATCATCGTGCGCGACTCGGAGGGCAACGTTCAGCAGGCTCCCGAGCCGACCGGACCCCCGCTCGGCACCGGCGGCTGGGTGCACACGTCCTGCTCGCTTCCCCTGCCGCCCGGCGGCTCCGCCGTCCTCTACACCGACGGTCTCGTCGAACGTCGCGACGCCGACATCGACACCGGCGTCTCGATGCTGGAACAGGCCTTCGCGGGTGCCACCGGCTCTCCCGACATCGTCTGCGACCGGCTGCTGCGCTCCCTCGGCATCACCGCGGAGCACGACGACGACGTCGCCGTCCTCGTCCTCCAGCACCCCGCTCGTACGGGGCCCGACGCCGAGCTGTTCCACAACGCCGCCCTCGACCTGCTCGGCGGCACCGAAGCGGCCCCGCGCGCACGGGCGTTCGCCACGGGAGTCCTCTCCTCGTGGCGCTTTCCCAGAGAGCTTCAGGACCTCGGAGTGCTGGCCGCCAGCGAACTCGTAGCCAACTCCCTCCAGCACGGCACCCCGCCGATGCGGCTGCGACTGCGCCGTACCGACCGACGTCTCATCGTCGAAGTCACCGACGGCGACGAGCACTTGCCCCGGCAGCGCTGCGCCGAGGCCGTGGACGAGGCCGGCCGGGGCATCTCCATCGTCGCCACCATCGCTGCCGCCTGGGGCTCACGGCGAACCCCTGACGGCGGCAAATCAGTGTGGTGCGAGTTCGCCCTTCCCACGGCATGACCGCCAGTGAGTAGCCGGGGCGGCGACACCTCCGTACCGAACGGAGGTCGCCGCCCCACCCTCAGACCGCAGCCACGGCAGCACGCTCTCCGGTAAGCGCCTCTGCCGGAACGTCCACATCCGCTCCGGAGCCAGGCGCCGGTGCATCGCCGCTGCCCGCCACCACGACGGACCGGTGCGGCCTGTCCTGTACGGGCGTCAGACGCCGTCCCAGCCACAGAGCCAGCAGACTCACACCCAGCGAGCAGCCCACCAGCATCACGATGTACGCCCCGTACGCACCGACCGCCGCCATCAGCCCACCGACCGCGGGGCCGACAGCCAGAGCAAGTTGCTTCATCAGCGCGAAGGCCGAGTTGTACTGACCAACCAGCCGCCGCGGCGCCAAATCGGCCACCAGCGGGGCCACCGTCGGCGAGAGCATCGTCTCGCCGACACCGAAGAGCGCGTACGTGGTGATGAGCAGCCCCGTGGCGACCGCCTGCGCCCCGTGCACCAGCCCGGAGGCACCGGCCGCAACCCAGGCGACGGCCCAGATGCCACCGACCAGAGCGACGACCCGGCTGCGCCGCCGCTTCTCGACCAGCCGAAGCACGACGTACTGGGTCAGCACGATCACCGCCGTGTTGGCCGCGAGCGCGACGCCCAGCGTCGAGGTCGATATTCGCGTGACCTCCACCGCGTACGCCGACAGGCCGGACTCGAACTGCCCGTAGCACGCGAAGAACAGCACGAAGCCGAGCACGCAGAGCAGCACCATCGAACGGTCCCGCAGCAGCACCGACCAGGCACCGGCCGCCCCGCGCGCGGCCGCAGCCTCCCGCTCTCCGTCCGCGTTCGCACCGCCGGACTGGGGCAACCGCACGGTCGCAAGCACCACTCCGAGTACGACGAACATGGCGGCCTCGATCACGAACAACAGCGTGAACGTCGCGGGCCGGTGCTCATCCACCATCAGCCCGCCGAGCAGCCCACCGACCCCGAGCCCCAGGTTGTTCAGGAAGAACTGCGTGGCGAAGGCCCGTGAACGGGTCACCCGCGTCGAGCACGACACGATCATGGTCGCGAGCGCCGGCTGCAGCACAGCAACTCCCGCCCCCATCAACGCCGATGACACCAGCACGGACGGAGCGCTCTCCGATATGCCGAATCCGAGCGCCCCGACCATGCCCATGGCCGATCCGGTGTACGCGACGGGCAGCGGCCCCCGCACGTCCAGCACGCGCCCGGTGAACGGCAGCACGAGCAGCGCCACGACAGCGAAGACGGCCAGCACGGCACCGGCGGTGCCGTTACCCAGCCCCCTCACCTGTGAGGCGTAGACGAACAGAAACGGCGCGGTGAAACCGTTGCCGAACGCCGCTAGGGCGTTGCCGAACTGGATCCGCCGCAGCGCAGCACCCATCGCCGTGGTCACACTCACCTACCTCTGGTTCAGCTCCCCGATCAGTGAGGAGACTTCGAAGATAAAGTTCGATGCTAAAGACTACACAGGGCAAGGGTTCATGTCGAACGACTTCACATGGGATACTCCGGACCCATGCCCCCCGCTCCTGAACCACAGCCCGCGCTCGACGAGCAGATCGCTATCTACCAGCGCGAATACCGTGACCTGGACACACAGGTGGAGAAGGTCGTCAACGCGCTCAGCCGCCTCGACCGCCGGATGAACGTCGCCTACGGGAGGCAGTTGGCACTGCTCGGCCTCGGCCACGCGGAGTGGGAAGTGCTCAAGGAGCTCGTCATGGTCGGCGCTCCGTACCAGCTCTGGCCCGGCACCATCGCGAAGCGCCTTGGGCTGACTCCCGCCGCCATGACCCACCGCATCGACCGCATGCTCGCCCAAGGTCTCGTCACGCGGGAGCGCGACCCCGAGAACCGTGTGCGTGTCATCGTCGGCATCACGGACGAGGGCCGCGAGAAGTGGCTCCAAGTCATGCGCAAGGCCTCGGTTTTCGAGGAGGACCTGCTTCAGGACCTCACCAAGGTGGAGCGGACGCTCCTGGGCGAGCTGCTCACACGCCTCCTGCGCCGTGTCGAAGACGCCCAGCCGGACGCGAGCGGCCGCCTGACTGACCTGGACTGAAGCCCGTCGGAGGACCTCCGGCAGCAAGTTGACACCGCCATCGCCGATACGTATTGTCCTCCGGGTTGCCACGGAGCCATCGGCTTCCGGGGCTTCTGTCTTGCCGTTTGTCGGCGGTCTTTTGCGGTGGTGTCTCCCTCGTCTTGTGCGGGGCTGTTTTTCGTGTGCTGTGTGCGCCGGAAATCAGTTCGGTGCGGGGTGGGCCGGTGTCTCGATTTTGAGGTGCTGGGTGGGGTGTTCTACTGTGGCGGCCGTGTCGGAAGATGCCCCCTCCCGGCAGGGGATTCAGGTCAGGGAATCCGTTCGGTTCGGAACGGGAATTCGGATCTGATAGTGTCGGGGTCACCGAGAGGGAAGCGCCCGGAGCAGCCGGTGGGTTGTGATGGAAGCGTCCGTTCTTTGAGAAC
>NZ_LJGW01000404.1 GCF_001751255.1 Streptomyces nanshensis
CCCGCGCGCGAGGCCACCGCGCCCGCCCGCCGCAGCCGCCCCACCACGGACGTACGGGCCAGCGCCACCGCGAGCGCCGCCGTGCCGACGACGGCGCCCATCCCGGCCGCGTACGCCCCGAACAGCAGCAGCCCTCCGGCAGTCGAGCCGCTGCGGAACGCGGAGACGACGATCGCGAGGAAGGGTGCGATCGTGCAGCCGAGGGAGGCGATCGCGTACGCGCCTCCGAAGAGCGCCATCGACGGCACCGAACGGGTGACGCCGGGAGCCCGGCGCATCCGGGGCAGCAGCGCGGGCAGTTCACGCCCCGCCAGCAGCCACACCCCCGCGGCGCACAGCAGCAGCCCGAACACCACGGTGAACCAGGGCAGTTGCTGCTGCACCTGGCTCGCCACGGGCGCCACGACCAGACCGAAGACACCGAAGACCGCCGCGAAACCCAGCGTCATCGCGGCCGTTGCCGCCAGCGCGCGGCCCACCGCGGCGCCCCGCGACGGCGCACCGTCGCCGAGCACCAGCAGCGAGAGATAGGCGGGCAGCAGCGCGAAGCCGCACGGGTTCACCGCCGCGAGCATGCCCGCGGTCAGCGCCAGGGCGAAGGGCAGGTCGGCCATGGGACGTCCGTCGGCGCCGGGCGGTCAGCCCGCGAGCCCGGCCACCTGCTTGTTGAGCTGGTCGGGAGTCGTCGCCACGCCCTTGGAGACCGTCTTGCCGTCCTTGTCGAGCATGACGTACGAACTCTGCTGCGAGACGCCGAACTTCTTCCAGACGGCGCCCTTCTGGTCGTTCAGATGCGGGAAGTTGCCGACCTTCTGCTCCTTGACGAAGCCGCGGATGGGCGCGGTCTTGTCCAGCCCGGCCACGCCGACGAAGTTGACCTTGCCCTTGTACTTGGCGGCGAGCTTCGCGGTCTGCGCCGCCTGCCCCTGGCACGTACCGCACCACGGCGCCCAGAACCACAGCACCGACGGCTTGTCCGCCAGCGACTCGCCCTTGAAGGTCTTCCCGTCGAGCGTCGTGCTGGCGAACCGCAACTGCGGCGGCGCCCCGCCGTCCGGCGCCTTCTCACCCGGGGCGATCCCCTCGTCGCCGCCCTTGCCCTCGCCGTCCTTGCCGCTCTCGTCCTGGTCCTTGCTTCCGTCCTTGCCCTCGTCCTTGCCGGAACTCTTCTCCGGCGCCGGCTTCTCGTCCGCGGCGCCCTTGCCCGCGGGCTCCGGCTCGTCGTTCATCCCGCAGCCCGCCATGGACAGCGAGCCCGCCACGAGCAGGGCAGTGAGGGCCATACGGGTCCGACCGGCACGCATCATCTGAATCCTCTGGTGGTGAATGGGGCTCGTCACGCTAGGACGAACGGGCGGACGCCAGGAGGTCTTTAGCGGCTGCTGACTAATCCGGGGAGGGGGACGGCGCCCGTTGCGCGCTGCGGTGCGCGGCTGCTCCGGCGGAAGGGCCGCTCAGTCCCGCTCCGTCGGCAAGGCTTCGAGGCGCTCACGGAAGGCCGCCGCCCTCGGGTCGTCGAATGCGGCGACAAGACGCAGCGCGTCGGCCCGGTGCCGCCGGGCCGCCTGCGGATCGTCGTCCCCAAGGGCCGTGGCCAGTCCGTCGAGAGCCAGTGCCTCATGCCATGCGTCATCGAGTTCCCGGTGTGCGGCGGCCGCCCGACGGTGGAAGTGCGCCGCGTCCTCCGGGCGTTGGAGCAGCCGGTACGTCTCGCCCGCGCCGCTCCAGGCCAGCGCCTCACGGCTGCGGTCTCCGAGGCGGCGATGGAGGGTGGCGGAGCGCTGGTAGGAGGTCAGAGCCTCGGAGAGCTGTCCGCCTGCCCGCTGGGCGTCGCCGAGGGCGAGGAGCCAGAAGCCCTCCAGCCGGTGGTCGCGGAGGCTCAATGCGATCTCCAGCGCCTCGGTGGCACTGCTCAGGGCCTCCTCGGTACGGCCTTCCTCCCGTCGCACGTCGCTCAGAAGACGCAGCAGATTGCCCTCGCCGCGCCGGTTGTCCAGGGCCCGGTGGCCGGTGAGCGCCTGCTCGATGGCCACCGCGGCCTCGGACAGGCGGCCGGCCCGGAAGTGCGTGCCCGCAAGATTGGAGCGGGCGGTGGCCAGCCAGTGCGCGGCGTCCAGCTCCTCGAAGGCGGCGATGGCCTCCTCGAAGTGCCGTGCGGCCTCGTCCAGTCGACGTCTGCGCAGACAGGTCAGGCCGATCAGGTTGAGCGAGTGCGCCTCGCCCGTACGGTCGCCCAGGTCGCGCCAGATCCGTAAGGCCTCCCGGTGGCTTTCGAGGCTCTCCGCCAGGCGGTTGACCCGGGTGCAGGCCATGCCGAGGTCCGTGAGCAGCAGCGCCTCCGCGGACCGGTCGCCCAGCCGCCCGGCCGCCTCAAGCCCGGCGCGGCCCACCTCCAGCCACTCGGTGAGCGGCGCGGACGGCGGCTGGGCGTTCCAGAGCACGGCCGCCAACTGCCAGGCCAGGACGTCGTGTTCGGCGGCCGCGCGGGCGGCGCGGAGGACATTGCCGTGGTCCCGCTCGGCCCAGTCCGCGGCCGCGTCGTAGTCGGAGAACGTCAGCGGGGTCACGCCCTCGACGGGCGGCGCGAGAGGCAAGTGGTCCTCCGCCGGGCTCAGATGGCTCTGCGCTGCGTCGGCGGTGTGCAGATACCACTCCAGTACGCGGCGCAGCGCGGCGTCCCGCTCCGCCTGCGGTTCCTCCTGGCGGGCCTGTTCGGTGGCGTACGCGCGCAGCAGGTCGTGGAACTGGTAGCGGTCCGGCGCGGTCTGCTCCAGCAGGTGCGCACCGACCAGGGAGTCCAGCAACTGCCGGGCGACGGTGGGGGACAGCCCGGCGAGGGACGCCGCAGCGTGCAGACCGAACTCGGGGCCGGGATGCAGCCCGAGGAGGCGGAAGAGCCGCGCGGCCCGGGGCGGCAGTGCGCGGTAGGACCATGCGAACACCGTGCGTACGGCCTCGGATTCCTCCTCCCCGGTGCTCAGCGCGTCCCACAGCGCGGACTCGTCGCGGAGCTGGTCGATCAGGTCGTCCAGCCGCAGATGGGGGTTGCTGGTGGCGCGTTCGGCGGCGATGCGCAGCGCGAGCGGCAACCGTGCGCAGAGCCGGGCGAGTTCGGCGAGCTTGTCGGCGTCGTCCTCCGGCCGGTAACCGGTGGTGACGGCGCGGAGCAGTGCGACGGCCTCGGGCTCGGGCAGCGTCCCCAGGGTCAGGCGGCGTGCCCCGTCCCGCACGGCGAGCCCGGACAGACGGTTGCGGCTGGTGACGATGACCAGACAGCCGGCGCTGCCGGGCAGCAGCGGACGTACCTGGCTCACGGCCGCGGCGTTGTCCAGGAACACCAGCGCGCGGCGGTCGGCCAGCAGGGATCTGTAGAGCGCCGCGGCGGCGTCGGGATCGTGGGGGACGGACGGTGAGGGGACGCCGAGCGCGGTCAGAAAACGGTGCAGGGCCTCTTGCGCGTCGACCGGTTCACCCGGGTCGTAGCCCCGCAGATTGACGTAGAGCTGTCCGTCCGGGAAGCGGTCCTTGACCTGATGTGCCCAGCGCAGCGCGAGGGAGGTCTTGCCCGCGCCCGCCGTCCCGGCTATCACGCAGACCGAGACCACCAGCCGGTCGCCGTCCTCGCCGGTCAGCACGGCGTCGAGCTGGTCGAGTTCGGCGGTGCGGTTGACGAACCGGCTCACGTCCGCGGGGAGTTGACGGGGAGTGGGGTGGGCCGCGGGGCGGTCGCCTCTCCCTCCGCCCGCCTCGTGGAAGTGGATGCCTCCGCTGACGTTCCTGGCCTGCACGACGTCACGGGAAGAGCCCGACACCTCGGAGTGCGAGGTGCCGGGACGCTGCTCGGCTCCGCTGGGTTCGCTGATCGTCTGCTCCGTATGTTTCTCAGGCGGGAACGGGCGGGGGAAGGTGCTCCACCCGGCGCGTGAAATAGGACTGGACGTCCTCGCCGGTCTCGTGAAGCCTCCGGAGATACCGTTCCCACTCCTCGACGAGCCGGGGGTCGGTGTAGCGGACGGCGCCGTCGGGCACTCCCGTACCGGTGTAGCGGACCCGGTAGAGGACTTCGCCTCCGAGGACGACCAATTCCGGTAATACGCCCGCGGATTCGGCGGATTCCAGATCCGCCGCGTCCACCACCCGGACCGTCTCGCCGTATTCCGCGCGCAGCCGCAGCGAGTGCAACTGCCATTGGACGTAGGGCGACAACGACTGCTCGACGACGCGGACACGGTGGAAGAAGGAACGGCGGCGTGCGTCTTCCCTGGCCGTGGCGAGTAACGCTTCGCGGTTCTCCTCGAGAAGCCGCAGCGCCGTCTCCCACTCTCCCCGGCGCATCGCGTCCCAACTGGCGCTGCCCTGTTCCTCGAAGTGCTGGCGGCGCTCCAGTTTCCAGGAGTCCCGGTCGCGGATCTCCTCCTCGCGCTCTCGGAATTCCCGCCGGTAGTCCTCCCGTTCGAGGGTTACGCCCTGCCCCGGGGGGAGCGGTGGGGGAGTGAGGTCAGGCATCCGCGACGTCTTCCCCGGCCGCGGTGAACATGTTCCCGGGGACGACCACCAGCCGTTCGTACGGGGCGAGGGTCACTCCGCCGGGGAGGCGGGAGGCGTAGGCGTCCGTGAGGTCGGTGCCGATCACGGCGACGTCGCCGTTGTCCAGGCGCCAGATGTCCGGGCATTCATCTCTGCCGTCCGAATTGCCCAGCTCTTTCGCGGACTTGCCGAGTCGCCGCTCGAATAACGCTGACGGATCGGCCTTCCAACTGCTCATGGCGCCTCCACTCGTCCGGGTCCCTCACGGGCCTCGGGGAGTGTATGCCCACCTCGCGCCCACAACAATGTCGCGCATGGGCTGACCTGCGGTGATTCATGAGAGATCAGTAGGCCGGTGTACGGGTGGGGTGTGTGGGTTGACGGAAATCAGCCGGAATTCGGCTTCGTCGGAATGCGGCGCCGGAGGAGGTGAAGCCGTGGACGGGGAAACGTCCGTCGTGAAACACACGCCTGATTGCGTGGGCGTGTGCCAACCTTCCGTCGCCGCAGGTGCGTTCGCCCGCCAGGGCCGCCGGATCGCGCTCGTACGGCACCGGTCCCGCCCCCGTCCCCCTCACCACTCCGCGAACCCCCCGTCCCCGTGCCGCCAGAGCGGGTTGTGCCAGGCCGTCGTCGAGCCGTCGGCCGCGCGTACCGCCTTCTCGTCGATCTCGACGCCGAGGCCCGGACCCGTCGGACGCAGCAGATCTCCCGCCTCGAAGCGGAAGACGGACCGGTCGGCGACGTAGTCGAGGAGTTCCGCGCCCTTGTTGTAGTGGATGCCGATGGACTGTTCCTGGATGAGGAAGTTCGGTGTGCAGAAGGCGAGTTGGAGCGAGGCGGCGAGTGCCAGCGGGCCCAGGGGGCAGTGCGGGGCGATCGCCACGTCGAAGGTCTCCGCGAGGGAGGCGATGCGGCGGCTCTCCGAGATGCCGCCCGCGTGCGACAGGTCGGGCTGCAGCACGGCGATCCCGGAGCGCAGCGCGGGCAGCACGTCCGTACGGGAGTAGAGGCGCTCGCCCGTGGCCACGGGCAGGCTCGTCGCACCGGTCACGCGCTCCAACAGGTGTGTGTACTCCGGCAGTACGGGCTCCTCGACGAACATCGGCGCGTACGGCTGAAGCACTCCGGCCGCCCGTACCGCGCCCGCGGCCGAGAAGCGGCCGTGCAGATCGACGGCGAAGTCCCGTGCGGAGCCGAGGACTTCGCGTGCCGCCTCTGCCCGCGCCGCCACCTCGTTCAGCTCCGCGACGGTGGGCAGCCGGCTCATCCTGCCCGAGGCGTTCATCTTCACCGCGGTGAACCCGGCCTCGACCTGGGCGGCGACCTGGTCCCGTACGGCCGCCGGCTCGTCGCCCCCCACCCAGCAGTAGGCGCGCGCCCGTTCCCGTACGGGCCCGCCCAGCAGCCGGTGCACGGGGGCGCCGAGGGCCTTCCCCGCGATGTCCCACAGGGCCTGGTCGATGCCCGCGACGGCGCTGGAGAGGATCGGACCGCCGCGGTAGAAGGAGCCCTTCGTCATCACCTGCCACAGATCCTCGATGCGCGAGGGGTCGGCGCCGAGCAGGAACTGGTCCGCCAGTTCGTGCACGGCCGTCCGTACGGTCTCGGCGCGGCCCTCGACGACCGGTTCGCCCCAGCCGACGAGACCGTCGTCGGTCTCGATGCGGCAGAAGAGCCAACGCGGGGGCACGGCGAAGGTTTCGACGCGGGCGATCTTCAAGTGGTGCTCCATACGGTGCGGTTGGGCGGGTGGTGCGGCCTGCGCGTCAGCCCTTGAGGCTGCCCTCGGTCAGGCCCGTCCTCCAGTAGCGCTGGAGGACCAGCATCGCGACGGCCAGCGGGATGACGGACAGGAACGCGCCGCCGACGGTGTACTGGATGAGCTGCGGCACCCGGTCGGCGGCCGTCTGCCAGGTGGTGAGCCCCAGGGTGATGGGGTACTTCCGGTCGTCGGAGAGCATCACCAGCGGCAGGAAGTAGTTGTTCCAGATGCCGACGAACTGGAAGAGGAAGACCGTCACCAGGGCGGGCGACATGATGCGCAGCACGAGCCGGAAGAAGATCCGCCCCTCGCGCGCACCGTCCACGCGGGCCGCCTCCAGCAGCGTGTCGTCGACGGCCGACTCCGCGAAGATGCGGCACAGATAGACGCCGAAGGGGCTGACGAGGCTGGGGATCAGCACCGCCCAGTAGGTGTTCGTCAGTCCGATCTTGTTGAACAGCAGATACAGCGGCAGCGCGAGCGCGGTGTGCGGCAGCAGGACGCCCGCGAGCACCGCCTTGAACGCCGCCTCCCGGCCGCGGAAGCGGTACTTGGCCAGGGCGAAGCCCGCCGCCGCCGCGAGCAGCGTGGCCAGGGCGGCCCCGACGCCCGCGTACAGCAGGGAGTTGAGCGCCCAGCGCAGATAGATGTGGCTGTCGTAGCTGAGGATCTCCCCGATGTTGCGCAACAGTTGAGGCCGGTCGAACCACAGCCCCGTGCTGCCGTACAGCTTCTCCGTGGTCTTCGTCGCGGCGACGACCAGCCAGTACACAGGCAGCAGGAAGTAGCAGGCGGCGGCAGCGAGGGACGCCAGCAGCAGGACGCGCCCCGGACGTGGCACGCGGCGCGGCCAACGCGCTTGCGTGCGCGGTGCGTTGAGGGGTCCGGGCCCGGCGGCGCTCGCGGCGCCCGGGGGTGTGGGAGTGGTCGTCGCGCTCATCGCCGGCTCCTGTCCTTGCGGGTGACGAGGGTGAGGAAGCCGAACGACAGCGCGCACGCGACGAGGGCGAGGATCACGGACTTCGCCGCCGCGAGATAGATGTTGGCGTTGGCGAAGGCGTCGTTGTAGGCGCTGAGGTTGGGCGTGAAGCTGCTGGTCACCGCGGGCGCGAGCACCCTGAGCACGAGCGGCTCCGCGAAGAGCTGCATCGTGCCGATGATGGAGAAGACGCAGGTGAGGATCAGCGCCGGGCGTACCAGCGGGATCTTGATGCGCAGCGCCGTCTGCCAGGGCCCGGCGCCGTCGATCCTCGCCGCCTCGTACAACTCCTGCGGGACGGACTTGAGTTGGGCCACGATGATCAGCATGTTGTAGCCCGCGAACTCCCAGACGACGATGTTCGCGATGGACCACAGCACGTTGTCGTAGCTGAGGAAGTCCGGTGCCGTGCCGCCCAGTACCTCCGTGACGGGGCTGATCCCCGGCACGTACAGAAAGCCCCACAGAATGGTCGCGATGACGCCGGGGATGCCGTACGGGAGGAAGTACGAGGCGCGCAGCAGGCCCGCCCAGCGGCTGGAGACCTGGTCCAGCAGGAGCGCGAGCGTCAGGGCGAGCAGCAGCATCACCGGCACCTGGACGACGCCGAAGAGCAGCACCCGGCCGAAACTGTCGATGAAATCGGCCTGTTGGAGGGCGAGGACGTAGTTCTCCAGGCCCGCGAAGCCGACCGTGGGCTTGCCGAGGCCGAGCGGGCCGTGCCGCTGGACGGTCAGCAGGCTCTGGTAGACGGCGTAGCCGATCGGCAGCACGAAGGCGAAGGCGAACAGCGCCAGGAACGGGCCGAGGAAGAGCCAGGCGGCGCCGTCGGGGCGGGCGGAGCGGCGCGGTGGGGGAGGCGGTGCAGGCGGTGCGGAGGCCGTGTCCGGCGCGGGCCGGTTTCCGTGCGCGGGGCCCC
>NZ_LJGW01000416.1 GCF_001751255.1 Streptomyces nanshensis
GGACGAGAACACCTCAACCCAACGGGGCCTTCTGCCGTCTCAAGGGCAATGAGCGTGGACGAAATGGCTGTCACAGACGGCCGGTTGACTTGAGTGTGAGATAAGCGTCGGCGAGGGCCGGTGCCAATTCGGTGGGCAAGGCGTCGACCACGATGACTCCGTGTCTCCGGAGGCGGTCCGCGGTCTGTTTGCGTTCGAGCTGAGTTCGTGTGGCCGCTGCTGCTTCGTAGACGGCGTCGATGTCGCCGCGTGCGCCGGCCATTTCCGCGATGCGGGGATCGGCGATCGAGGCGACCAGCACCGTGTGGCGCTGAGTGAGCAGAGGAAGAACCGGAAGGATTCCGTTCTCGACGGGGGATGCTTCCAGCCCGGTGAGCAGGACCAGGAGCGACTGGTGACGTGCCATGCGGAGGGCGGTCGACGCGAGACCGCGAGTGTCCGACTCGACGAGCGCCGGGTCGATGGGCGCCATCGCGGACACGAACGCTGGCAGGACCTCATGTGCCGCCCGTCCCTTGACTGTTGCGCGGGGCGCCCGGTCGTAGGCGAGCAGATCGATGCGGTCGCCGGCGCGGGAGGCCAGCGTGGCCAGGAGGAGCGCGGCGTCCATGGCGGTGTCCAGGCGTGGAGCGTCGCCCACGCGCCCCGCTGATGTTCTGCCGGTGTCGAGTACGACGAGGATGTGGCGGTCGCGCTCCGGACGCCAGGTGCGGACCGCGACCGACGACTGCCGGGCGGTGGCACGCCAGTCGATGGAGCGGGTGTCGTCGCCGGGGATGTACTCGCGGAGACTGTCGAACTCGGTGCCCTCGCCGCGCGTGAGGATGCTTGTGCGGCCGTCCAGTTCGCGGAGTCTCGCCAGTTTGGCGGGCAGGTGCTTGCGGCTGTTGAAAGCCGGGAGGACGCGAACCGTCCAGGGTACGGAGTGACTTCCCTGCCGTGCCGCGAGGCCGAGCGGGCCAGTGGAGCGCGCGGTGATGCGTTCCGAGGTTCGGTCGCCGCGGCGAGTGGGACGCAACACCGTGGTGAGGAGCTGCTGTTCCCCCGGAGCGATCTCCGTACGGTGCCGGCTCGCGGCCTCCGAGGTGCCGTCAGGCCAACTGCTGGGGGGCCATGCGTCACGGAGTTGGAGGTGGCACCGGCGGCGGGACGGGTTGGCGACGACGACATCGACGGACGCGTGTTCGCCGAGCCGAACTGACGTGTCACCGGAACGCGTGAACCGGAGCTGATTCACTGGCGCGGCGCGGACGAGGTCGTACAGGATGGCAAGCAGCAGGGGGAGTTCGACGGCGAGCAAGCCGGTCCAGCTCGGGAGCAGCAGCCCGACGAGGATGGCGCCGACGGCGGCGACAAGGGCTGTACGGCCGGTGAGTGCCATGAATCAGGGCTCGCCAATCAGCTCACTGAAGTTCAACGGGGGACGGGGACATGGGCAAGGATCGAATTGATCACGCTGTCTGCAGTGACACCTTCCATCTCTGCCTCGGGGCGGAGTTGCACACGGTGCCGAAGGGTCGGCAGGGCAAAGGACTTGATGTCGTCGGGGATCACATAGTCGCGTCCGGTGAGCCAGGCCCAGGCGCGGGCGCTGGCAAGTAGCGCGGTGGCGCCCCGGGGCGAGACACCGAGCATGAACGAGGGGGACTCACGAGTGGCGCGGCAGATATCCACGACGTAACCCGTCACTTCGGCTGCGATTGACGTTTGAGCGACGCCGGCTCGTGCTGCTTCGAGTTCGGCGGGCCCGGCGACTGCCCGGACTCCGGCGCTGTCGAGGTCTCTCGGGTCGAATCCTTCGGCATGCCGTGTCAGGACGTCGATCTCGTCTTCGCGTGAAGGCAGCGGGAGATTCAGCTTCAACAGGAAGCGATCGAGCTGTGCTTCGGGCAGAGGGTATGTGCCCTCGTACTCGATCGGGTTCTGTGTGGCAGCCACCAGGAAGGGGTCGGGGAGAGCCCGAGGGGTGCCGTCGACGGAGACCTGACGTTCCTCCATGGCTTCGAGCAGGGATGCCTGGGTCTTGGGAGGCGTCCGGTTGATCTCGTCGGCGAGCAGGAGATTGGTGAAGACGGGGCCCGGCTGGAACGAGAACTCCGCGGTGCGGGCGTCGTAGATGAGCGATCCGGTGACATCGCTCGGCATCAGATCGGGGGTGAACTGAAGGCGTTTCGTTCCGAGTTCGAGGGTCGCGGCGAGCGTTCGCACGAGCAGTGTCTTCGCGACCCCCGGAACTCCTTCGAGCAGTACATGACCGCGGCAGAGCAGCGCGACGACGAGTCCGGTGACGGCGGCGTCCTGGCCGACGACTGCCTTCGAGATCTCAAGGCGCAGTGCTTCAAGGGCGCTGCGGGCGCTGTCGGGCGAGGGGGCGCTCACGAGAGGCGATCCTTGTCTGTCGTTGGGCGGGTGGCGGAGGTGGCGTACGTCAAGCGCCGCTCCAGATGGTCGAGTTCGTCGGCAAGCCGTACGAGCTCCGCGTCGGTTGCCGGTGCGGGGCCGAAGAGGAGGGAGAGAAGGCGGGGCGTCTCGCCGAGATCCGACCCGGCGTCCGGGGCTTCGCCGGGGTGGGCACCGGTGCGGCCGCTTGCGGTGAGCGCCGGGATCAGTGTGCGCGGGGAATCGGCCTCCGTGGGCGAGACGCCTGCCACCGACGCGAGCCGCGCACGGGCTGAGGTGCGCAGGGCGTCGGCCGCGCGGTCGCGCGCGTCGGCCCGTCGGTAGAGGCGTGCCCTGCCCTCGGTAGTCTCGGACGCCCGTACGGATACGGGGAGTTGCTCGGGCACGAGCGGGCCGAGACGTCGTGCGCGCCACAGCGCGGCGAGTACGGCGGCGATCGACAACTGGGCGGTGGCCCAGACCCAGCCGTCGGGCGCGAGGTCGAGGAAACCGCGTTGCCCTTCCTGGGGGGCGGACGCGTCGGCGGAGGACGGGAGGTACCAGACGAGATGTGGACGCGAGCCGAGCAACTGGAGCATCAGGGAGGCGTTCCCGTGCTGGTCGAGCTGTCGGTTGTAGAGCGGTGCGGGCGTGCCGAGCAGCACGGTGTCGCCCTCCGCACCGATCCGACGGCCGCTGTCGGCGGGCTCGTCAGGGACGCGGAGCAAGGACGGCAGTCCGTCATGCAGGTAGCAGAGGTCGGCGCGGTCGTTGGCGGTGGCGTAGCGGATACCGCCGAGATCGGCGTCACCGGCGCGTTCCGCGGGCGGGAAGTCGCAGTCCGGCGGGGTGGGTTGGGTCACCGCCGGTGCGGCTGCGCGCACTCCGGGGACGAGCGTCCTGGTGGCGGCCGGGCCGGGTGCGAGGACGACGGTGCGGCCGCCGCGGTCCATCGCGTCCCGCAGTTCGGCCCTCTGATGGCGGCTGAGGGCTTCGGGGTCGCTGACGAGGAGAGTCGTGTCCGTACCGGCCGCCTTCTCGGCGCCCGCGGTCGTCGTGACGATACGGATGCCGACGCCCCGGTCACGGAGAAGCTGGGCCGTGGCCTTGCTGCCGTGGTCGGCGGTGGAGCGCGGGTCGAGCGCTCCGTACTCGTTCCCGGAACGGACCGCGGCGATGACTACTCCGGATACGGCGAGGATCGCTGCCGCGAGCAGCAGACCGCGCGCCCGGTTCCACAGGTGCCGGGCGCTGGGGGAGAGGGACGTGGCAGACGGTTCACTCAAGTGCCCCTTCCCTCCCGTACGTTGGCTTCTCCGCCTGCCGCGCCGTGTGCGACGAGCGCCTCCGCGCCGGGCTCGTGGCCGCTTGCCGACAGCGGCGGCTGGGTGCGTTGGAGAGCCAGGTCGAGATCTCGGACCGCCGCGTACACCGAGGCGTCCGCGAGCCGGTCGGCGTATGTCACCTCGTCGAACGCGCGGGCGGCGGACCGTAGTTCGTCCGCGTGCGCGGGTAGTGCGACGCCGGCTTCGAGGGCGGCTTCGTCGGCGGTGCGGCCGGGCCGGTGGTCGAGCAGAGCCCGTTCTTCCAGAGACCGGACGATGGCGCGCATCCGTTCCTGGAGGGCCTGGTTCCACCGCTCGGCGACGGCGTGCGCCTCTGCTTCCCGACGGTGTTCGGCCGCGCTGCGCGGGCCCTTGGCAAAGAGTGCCCCGTCGTCGGACGAGACCGCGGGGCGCAGTCTGCCCAGCCTCAGACGCAGCGCGACGGCCAACAGCACCAGGAGGACGAGGATCACGGTGAGGCCCACCCAGCCGCCGGGCGACGCCTGCGCTGCCGCGTCGAGCAGTGAACTGATGTGGTCCCACAGCCAGTCGAGGACGCGGTTGAGGAGGCCGGGGTCGTCCTGGTGGTATTCGCCCTTCGACAGCTCTCGCTCGGCTGCCTCACGTGCGGGGGTGCGGGGGATGGTCACGGGTGGACCGTCGCCGTCCGACGTCGGCGCGCCGAGCAGGCCGACTGCCGTGGCGGCCGCCGTGGTTGCCATCTCCCCCGGCACCGGTTCAGCTCCCCGGCGTGGGGTGGTCGGACGTCGGTTCGCCGTAGCCGGAGATGCCCGCCGCCCGGGCGAGTTCGAGGTCCAGAGCCTCGCGGCGGATGCGCATGTCGAGGTAGAGCAGCGCGGTGACGCCGGCCCGGATCGGGAAGGTGACCGTGGACGCGATGACGGCGCCGATTCCGACCGCGATCAGGTAGGACCAACTCATGGTGGGGGCGGCTTCCGCGAAGGCGGAGACTCCCTGGCCGCTCACCACCGTGCCGATGAGTGTCGCGGGCATCTGGATCACCGAGGCGACGATGACGACGAGGATCGTCGCCAGGAGCTGTACGCCGAAGACCCGCCACCAACTGCCTCGTACGAGCTTGGCGGAGCGGCGCATCGCGGAGATGACGCCCTGCTTCTCGAGCATCAGGGCGGGTGCGGCGAGGCTGAATCGGACCCAGATCCACACGGCCGCCACCAGGCCGGCCAGCATCCCCACGAGCAGCAATGCGATCCCGAGAGGCCTGAGACCTGCCGCAAGGATCACTCCTCCCGGCGCCGTGCCGGCGAACATGGCGAGTGCGACGAGCAGGGGCAGGAGGAAGAGGAGGCCCAGGAGACGCAGGAGTTGGGGCCGCGATTCCCGCCATGCGTCGCCGACGGAGACGCCGCGTCCGAGCACTGCCCTGCTGATCACGACGGTCAGCAAGGCGGTGGCGAAGACCGTTCCGAGGGTCTCGACGAGCGCGCGTACGCCGGAGACCTGGAGCGAGCCGGTCATGGCGTCCATGAGTTCGTCGGGGCTCGGCTGCGGATCCCTGGCGAGTGCGTTGAGGTCGGACGCCTCCGACAGCCAGAGGCCGTTGGCGATCGTCGCCGCGCACTGGACGACCACGGCGACGGCGAGGGAGATGCCGAGAACGGTGCGCCAGTGCGCCCGCATGGTGCTGACGGCGCCGTCCAGTATCTCCCCGACGCCCAGGGGCCGCAGCGGGATGATTCCGGGCTTGGCCACGGGCGGCTGATTCCAGTAGCCGCCCCACTGGTCCCCGCCCGGCCTGCCGGGAGGACCGGGAGGAGGAGCACCCCAGCCAGGGCCCCGCTGGGCGGGAGGCTGCTGCGCGGACCAGTTCCTGGGCGGATCGCTCGTGGGAGGCGGAGACGGTGCGCTGCCGGAACCCTTCGCGGGTTCCTCGCCGTCGGGCGAGCGGTCGGGGGGAGGAGATCCGGGCGGGACCCAGCCCGGAGAGTCGTTCACTTGTCGTCACCTCGAGGTCTCGATCGCTCCATCGCCTGGTTGCCTGCCATAGTCCCACGCTCCCCGGGAGAGGCGGGCCGCCCCTGGTTTCTTGGCTTCCTTTCAGAACTCCCGGTGCGGCGAGGCAGACTGTGCGAATGGCAGATCATGGTGTATCGGTGCTGCGCTGGGCGGATACCCCCGAAGGACCGGTGCTTGCGCTTCTCGACCAGACGAAGCTGCCCGCCCGCGAGGACGAGTTGGTGTGCGCGGACGCGGAGGACCTGGTGGCGGCGATCCGGGCTCTCTCCGTACGGGGGGCTCCGCTGCTGGGAGTGGCCGGGGGATACGGGGTCGCGCTCGCCGCCGCCCGGGGGCACGATGTCGCCGCCGCGGCCGACCGCTTGGCGTCCGCGCGGCCCACCGCGGTGAACCTCGCGGCAGGGGTACGGAGGGTGGAGCAGGCGTACCGTACGGCGATCGACGGCGGAGCCGACGCTTCCGGAGCCGCTGCGGTCTCGCTCGCCGAAGCGAGGAAGCTCCACGAGGAGGACGCCGAGGCGAGCGCGCGCATGGCGCAGCTCGGGCACGGTCTCCTCGGCGACCTGGTTCCCCGGGCGCCGATGCGGCTGCTGACCCACTGCAACACCGGCATGCTCGTCTCCGGCGGGAAGGGCACGGCCTTCGGCGTCGTGACCGAGGTCCACGCTGCCGGCGAGCTGGGACGGCTGTGGGTGGATGAGACCCGTCCACTGCTGCAAGGCGCACGGCTGACCGCGTACGAGGCCACACGGGAGGGGATGCCCTTCAGCGTCCTGGCCGACGGCGCGGCCGGTTCGCTCTTCGCCGCGGGCGAGGTGGACGCGGTGCTGATCGGCGCCGACCGGATCGCGGCCGACGGCTCGGTGGCCAACAAGGTGGGCAGCTATCCGCTCGCGGTGCTGGCGCGGCACCACGGAGTGCCCTTCGTGGTGGTGGCGCCGGTGACGACGGTCGATCTCGCGACGGCGCACGGCGCCGACATCGTGGTAGAGCAGCGCCCGGCGGAGGAGGTGACGCACATCTCCTCGCCGTACGCGCCGTACCATCCGGACTCACAGGGGGAGCGCGACGGTGGGATTCCCATGGCCCCGGTCGGGGCCGATGCCTACAACCCGGCCTTCGATGTGACCCCGCCGGAGCTGGTGACGGCGATCGTCACGGAGCGGGGTGTGATCTCGCCCGTCACCAGCGAAACTGTCGCGGGGCTGTGTTCCCCGTCACGAACGAGAACGTCACGATGGGGTAATGGGATGATGAACGCATGAAGGGACGCGTCCTTGTCGTCGACGACGACACCGCACTGGCAGAGATGCTTGGCATTGTGCTGCGCGGCGAAGGCTTTGAACCATCTTTCGTGTCGGACGGGGACAAGGCACTAGCCGCCTTCCGCGAGACCAAACCCGACCTGGTGCTGCTCGATCTGATGCTGCCCGGACGGGACGGCATCGAGGTGTGCCGCCTGATCCGTGCGGAATCCGGAGTGCCCGTGGTCATGCTGACCGCCAAGACCGACACGGTCGATGTGGTGGTGGGCCTGGAGTCCGGGGCGGACGACTACATCGTCAAGCCGTTCAAGCCGAAGGAGCTGGTGGCGCGGATCCGCGCCAGGCTGCGGCGGTCCGACGACCCGGCGCCGGAGCAGCTCGCCATCGGCGACCTCGTGATCGACGTCGCCGGTCACTCCGTGAAGCGGGACGGGGTCTCGATAGCCCTGACGCCGCTGGAGTTCGATCTTCTGGTGGCACTGGCCCGTAAGCCCTGGCAGGTCTTCACGCGCGAGGTGCTGCTGGAGCAGGTGTGGGGCTACCGGCACGCCGCCGACACCCGGCTGGTCAACGTCCACGTACAGCGTCTGCGCTCCAAGGTCGAGCGCGATCCGGAACGTCCCGAGATCGTCGTGACCGTCCGTGGGGTGGGTTACAAGGCCGGGCCTGGCTGAGATGTCCCGGAACGGCTCCGTCCAGCAGCAGAACACCGGGTCGGACGGAGCCGCGTCACAAGAGTCCGAAATGTCCAAGTTCCGGCGACTGTGGCGCAGCGGGGCGCTGTTCTCGGAGGGTCTGCTCCCCGAAGGCACGACCGGCCCGCGTGCCCACCCCGTGGTCCGTTTCTTCATCCGCTGGGTGCGCCGCCCCCTCCTGCCCGTACTGCGGCTGTGGCGCCGCAACATCCAGCTCCGCGTCGTCGCCGCGACACTGCTGATGTCGCTCGGCGTCGTCCTGCTGCTGGGCATCGTCGTCATCGGACAGGTACGTAACGGCCTGCTTGACGCCAAGGAGAAGACGGCGCAGAGCCAGGCGGCGGGCGGGTTCGCCGCTGCCCAGGAGATGGCCGACAGCGCGGGCGGCAGCGGCCGCAGCGGCGAGGACCAGGGCCGTACGGGCAGCGGTGGCCGGAGCACGCAGAACACCGGTACGTGGCTGAACAACCTCGTCGAACAGCTTGCGAGCGGCGGTCAGGGCGTCTACTCCGTGGTGGCCCTCGGCTCGCAGAACGACGAGTCGCCGTTCCTCGGCAACGGACGCTCCACGACCCGCGGTCCGCGCGCCTCCGGCGACATACGCCCCGAGGAGAGCATCCCGGCCGATCTGCGCAGGGCGCTCGACAAGCAGCCCGGCACCCACCAGCGCTACGCGAAGGTCTACCGCCAGGACGGCAGCAGCACCGCGGGCCTGATCGTCGGCAAGAGGCTCAACGACGCCGGCGGAGCCCCGTACCAGATGTACTACGTCTTCCCCTTCACGCTGGAGGAGGAGTCGCTCAACCTCGTCAAGGGCACGCTGGCCACGGCCGGTGTCTTCGTCGTCGTGCTGCTCGGCGCCATCGCGTGGCTGGTGGTGCGCCAGGTCGTCACGCCCGTACGGATGGCCGCCGGGATCTCCGAACGTCTGGCCGCCGGCAGACTCCAGGAGCGGATGAAGGTCACGGGCGAGGACGACATCGCCCGGCTCGGCGAGTCCTTCAACAAGATGGCGCAGAACCTCCAGCTCAAGATCCAGCAGCTCGAGGAACTCTCGCGCATGCAGCGGCGGTTCGTCTCCGACGTGTCGCACGAGCTGCGTACGCCGCTCACCACCGTCCGCATGGCCGCGGACGTGATCCATGAGTCGCGCGACGAGTTCGATCCGGCGACCGCGCGTTCCGCGGAGCTGCTGCTCGGGCAGCTCGACCGCTTCGAGTCGCTGCTCGGCGACCTGCTGGAGATCAGCCGCTTCGACGCGGGGGCGGCGAACCTCGAGGCCGATCCGATCGACCTGCGGGACGTCGTACGCCGCGTCGTCGAGGGCTGCGAGCCACTCGCCGAACGCAAGGGCAGCCGCGTCCTGGTGCGCGGCGACGACGCCCCCGTGGTCGCCGAGGCGGACGGCCGCCGCATCGAGCGGGTGCTGCGCAACCTCGTCGACAACGCCATAGAGCACGGCGAGGGGCACGACGTCGTCGTCAGACTGGCTTCCCGAGGGGGAGCGGTCGCGGTGGCCGTACGGGACTACGGGGTCGGGCTGAGCACCCGGGAGGCCGAGCGCGTCTTCAACCGCTTCTGGCGGGCGGATCCGGCCCGCGCCCGTACGACCGGAGGCTCGGGCCTCGGTCTGTCCATCGCGCTCGAGGACGCGCGGCTGCACGGCGGGTGGCTCCAGGTGTGGGGCGAGCCGGGCGGCGGTTCGCAGTTCCGGCTCACGCTGCCCTGTACGGCGGGGGAGACGGTGCAGTCCTCGCCGATTCCGCTCCAGCCGGCCGACTCGCGCCGCGGCAGGCGGCAGGCGCACGGGGCGCAGGGGCGGCACGGTGTGGTCCCGGCGCAGGGGCGTCCCGGAACGAGGCCGTCCGCCGTGGCCGGGACGGCGGGGACAGCCGAGCCGACCGGCCGCGGTGCCTCCGCTTCGGGATCCGCCGCCCCGTCCGCTTCCGGTTCCGGTTCCGCCACCGCGTCCGGATCTTCCGCTTCCGCGCCGGGCACGGCGGTCGCCGCTCCGCGCGGGACCGCGCCCCGTACCGCCGACGAGCCGACCCGTGAGGACGGAGAAGAGTGATGCGTTCCGACGAGCGCGACGGGCAGTCGGCCGGGAGCGACGGGCAGGCCCGGCAGGGGCAGGACGCCCGCGTGGGCCTCCGCGGTCGCCGCGGCCGGCGGGCGGTCGCCGTCCAACTCACCGCGCTCGTCGTGCTGTTGTCCGGCTGCGCCTCCATGCCCGACGACGGCACCGTCGACCACGTCGACTCCTCCCACCGCGCCGAATCCGACTCCCAGGTCCGCGTCTTCGGCGTCAGCCCGCAGAAGGGCGAGAAGCCGCAGCAGATCGTCCGCGGCTTCCTGGAGGCAACGACCAGCGACGAAGCGGCCTTCTCCACGGCGAAGGAGTATCTGACGGACAGTACGGCCGCCCACTGGGACCCGTTCGCCAGCACGAGCGTCGTCTCCGGCGGGCCGAGCCCGGCCAACGCCCGGCTAGACGCGGGCGGAGGCGGCGGCTCCAACGTTCAGGTGACCGGTACGCGCGTCGCGGAGGTCGACGACAGTCATGCGTACTCGCCCAAGGACGGCGACTACAACGAGAGTTTCCACCTCACCAAGGACGGCGGGGAGTGGCGCATCGACCACCTCCCGGACGGGCTGGTGCTCGGCGAGTCCGACTTCCAGCGCATCTACCGCCCGATCAACAACTACTACTACGCCGAACTGGGCCCGGACGCCGAGGCGATCACCGGCGGCAAGGACGTACTCGTCGCCGATCCCGTCTTTCTGCGGCGGCGGATAGACCCCGTGACCGCGACCGTCAACGCGCTGCTCGACGGTCCGACCGGCTGGCTCGACCCCGTCGTCGACTCCTCCTTCCCCGAAGGCGCCAGGATCGCGCCCGGCCAGCGGTTGTCACTCGACGACTCCGGCGCGCTCAACGTCCGGCTCAACTCGCAGGGCGCCAAGGTCAGTCAGAAGCGCTGTGTGCGCATGGCCTTCCAGATGCTGTACACGGTGCAGGACCAGGCGTCCGCGAAGGTCAGCAAGGTCGTCCTCGCCGACGCCGGCGGCCGCACCCTCTGCGAGCGGACCCGTGAGGACGCGGAGGACTATCAGCCGGGCCGCCTCAACGGCCGTGCCTCGCACCAGTACTTCGTCGACGGCGACCACCGCGTCTCCTCGTTCGACGAGAACAGCGACGACCCGAAACCGGTCAAGGGCGCACTCGGGCAGGGCGAGACGGAGATGGGCGCGGTCGCGGTCAACCGTATGGAGCACGAGGGCGCGGCGGTCTCGCGTGCGCGCCGCTCGCTGTACGTCACATCCCTCTCCGAGGACAGCAAGCTGGGCGACCCCGTACTGACGAGCAAGGCGAAACACGAGAAGGAGCGGCTGACGGCGCCCAGTTGGGACGGCCTCGGCGACCTGTGGATCGCCGACCGCGACCCCGACGATCCTCGGCTGCTGCGCATCCCCGGAGGCAAGGAGACCCCTGAAGAGGTCGACGTGCCCCAACTGGCCGAGGGGGAGCGGATCGAGTCGCTTCGGATCGCGTCCGACGGCGTACGGATGGCGCTGCACATACGCGAGAAGGACGGTTCGCGGACGCTGAAGCTCGGACGGGTCCAGCGCACCGGAACGCCCCAGGAGCCGCAGTTGTCCGTCACGTCGCTGCGGCCGCTCGCGCCGCAGTTCGAGGACGTGTCAGCGGTCTCATGGGCGGGCGGCAGCCGGCTGGTGGTCGTGGGACGTGAATCCGGAAGCGTGCAGCAGATGCAGTACTTCGAGACGGACGGCGCGTCGTCGAACCAGCCGACGCTGCCCGGCATCAACGACGTGACGGGCGTGGCCGCTTCGGAGGACGAGAGCAAGCCGCTGCTGGCCGACTCGGAGGACGGCATCGTACGGCTGCCTCCCGACGCCAACTGGAAGACGCTGACGGACAGCGGCACGAGCCCCGCCTATCCGGGCTAGCGGGCGGGACGGCAGGAAACGCCGGAACGCGCAGGTCGAGGAGTTATCCACAGGGCTGGCGGCCGGTCCGTGCCGTTGGAAGAGTGGCCGTCATGAGAGCTGCGATGCGGGCCTCGTGGCGGGGGCTTCGGGAAGAACTGGCCGGGCTGGTGCTGCCGTCCGGCTGCGCGGGGTGCGGACTGCCGCGGGTGCGGGGGGAGTTGTGCGCGCGGTGCGCCGGGGCGCTGGCCGGTGCCGTGCCGCACCGGGTGCGGCCGTCTCCGGTGCCGTACGGGCTGCCGAGGGTGTATGCGGCGCTGCCGTACGACGGTCAGGTACGGCGGATGCTGCTCAGCCACAAGGAGCGGGGCGCGCTCCGACTGGCCGTGCCGCTGGGGGAGTTGCTGGCGTCGGTGATCCGCGAGGTCCTGGCGCGTACGGCCGGGGAGCGCAGAGCCGGGCCGGGTGTGGTCCCGGCCCGCAGACGGAGATCATCCGGACCGGAGCCGGGGGACGGGGTGTTGACGCTCGTGCCGGTGCCGTCCGCCCGGCGCGCGGTGGCGGTCCGCGGCCATGATCCGGTACGGCGGATCGCGCTGGCGGCGGCACGTGAGCTGCGTGAGGGAGGGCTGCGCGCACGAGTGCTGACCGTGCTGCGGCAGCGACGCACGGTCGCCGACCAGGCGGGGCTGACCGCCCGGGAACGGGCGGCGAATCTGAGCGGCGCCCTGGAGTTGGTGCCCGGCGGTGCTCGGCCGCTGGCCGAAGGCCGCACGTTGCTGGTCGACGACGTGATGACTACCGGTGCCTCGCTGGCGGAGGCGGCGCGTGCCGTGGCGGAACGGATACCGCGCTCGACGGCGGTGTATGCGGCGGCAGTCGTCGCGTTCAGTCCGAGAGCCCGTGCCCATGTGTGATCCGTCGCGGGAACCGCTGCCCCGAAGAGCGACGGACAACTATCAGAGATCAGAAGGCGTGGTGGCTCATTGGCGCGAATTGATACCTGAACGTAGGTACGTGCCAGTAGGGGGTGCCCAGCGATGTCCAGTGGAGGTACGTTCGAGATTGGGGTGACGATCTTCCCCCAGGGGGAGAAGGAGGTGAAAGTCGCAAGCCGAGGTTCCGGAGGCTGGCGGCGAAGCAAGCCCTGAGCCTCCGGTGTCAGTGCACAAAGGACGCACTCCGCTTCACTTGCCGGAGTGCTCCGGGAACGGAGTTCTGCGTGGACATCGTCGTCAAGGGCCGCAAGACCGAGGTGCCCGAGAGGTTCCGTAAGCACGTGGCCGAGAAGCTGGCGAAGATCCAAAAGCTCGACGGAAAGGTGATCAACCTGGATGTCGAGGTGTGCAAGGAACACAACCCCCGGCAGGCCGACCGTTCTGAGAGGGTGGAGATCACCCTCCGCACGCGCGGTCCGGTCATTCGCGCGGAGGCTGCTGCCTCCGACCCCTACGCTGCGCTCGACCTTGCAGCGGCCAAGCTCGACGCGCGGCTGCGCAAGCAGCACGACAAGCGCCGGGTACACCGTGGCGGAAGCCGGGCGCCGATGAGCGTCGCGGCAGCCACCGCACACCTCGCGGCAGAACTCAACGGACAACTCGACGCAGCGGCGGCGCCCGCACCGGCGACGACGACCGAAGAGAAGCCGATGACCACAAGGGTGGGCCCGTTGGAGGTGCAAGGCGACGGCCCCCTCGTCGTCCGGGAGAAGACACACGCCGCCGCGCCCATGGCTCTGGATCAGGCCCTGTACGAAATGGAGTTGATCGGGCACGACTTCTATCTCTTCGTCGACTCCGAGACCAAGCAGCCCAGCGTCGTCTACCGTCGCCACGGCTATGACTACGGCGTGATCCACCTGGATCCCGACCCGTTCGCCGTGGATCCGCCCCCCGAAGCGGGTGGCGCACTCGGCGGCTGACCGCTCTACGGCTGCCGCCCGGAACCGTTGAGACCGCGCCCCCGGCCGGGTCGACGACTCGGCCGGGGGCGCGAACGTGGAATTATGGCCTCACTGGTCAACCTGTGCACTGTGCAGCGTGGTTGGCGCGGCATAGCCTGCAGGGGGAGGATTGATGGCGGAAAGCTTCGGGCCGGTGATGCCCATGGCGGAAGCGCACCCGGTAAGGGTCGCGGCGGAGAACGGCGCCCCGCATGAGCGGCAGCAGCCGGAACCGATCCGTGTGCTCGTCGTGGACGATCACGAACTCTTCCGGCGCGGACTGGAGATCGTCCTCGCCCAGGAAGAGGACATCCAGGTCGTCGGCGAGGCCGGCGACGGGGCCGAAGCCGTCGAGAAGGCCGCCGATCTGCTGCCCGACATCGTGCTGATGGACGTACGGATGCCCCGGCGCGGCGGCATCGAGGCATGCACCTCCATCAAGGAGGTCGCTCCCAGCGCGAAGATCATCATGCTGACGATCAGCGACGAAGAGGCCGACCTCTACGACGCCATCAAGGCCGGGGCCACCGGCTATCTACTCAAGGAGATCTCGACCGACGAGGTCTCGGCGGCGATCCGCGCCGTCGCGGACGGGCAGTCCCAGATCAGCCCGTCGATGGCGGCGAAGCTGCTCACCGAGTTCAAGTCGATGATCCAGCGGACCGACGAGAGCAAGCTCGTCCCGGCTCCCAAGCTGACCGACCGCGAGCTGGAAGTGCTCAAGCTCGTGGCCACCGGCATGAACAACCGCGACATCGCCAAAGAACTCTTCATCAGCGAGAACACCGTCAAGAACCACGTGCGCAACATCCTGGAGAAGCTCCAGCTCCATTCGCGCATGGAGGCCGTCGTCTACGCGATGCGGGAGAAGATCCTCGAAATCCGCTGAGCTGCGGGCACTTCGGGACCGTCCACGCGTGGTCGCGTACAGGGGAACGTCCGTGGACGTACGAGAGCGACGTGGCAAGGGGAAGCGGAACGGGACGGGGTACGGGGACCAACTGCCCCCGGAGTGCCCGGTGTTCAGCCTTCCGTCAGGGTCCGTGCCAGCGCCTCGCCCAGCTCCGCGTCGTCGCACCGCTCCA
Source organism: Streptomyces nanshensis (assembly GCF_001751255.1). Classification (GTDB taxonomy): domain Bacteria; phylum Actinomycetota; class Actinomycetes; order Streptomycetales; family Streptomycetaceae; genus Streptomyces; species Streptomyces nanshensis_A. The sequence goes on from NZ_LJGW01000416.1 coordinate 14,641, forward strand.
CCCGGACCTCGTCGCAGCCCACCCAGGACGCCGCCTCCCACAGCGCCTTCGCCATCGGGGCCACCGCCTTCCGCCCGGACATCGAGACCTGCCGCGCCAGCAGCGTCGTGCCCTCCCGGCCCGGATCGACCCGGCCCAGCAGCCTGCCGCCGGAGAGCAGCGGCATCGCGAAATACCCGTGTATCCGCTTCGGCTTGGGCACATACGCCTCCAGCCGGTGTGTGAAGCCGAACATCCGCTGCGTACGCGGCCTGTCCCACACCAGGGAGTCGAACGGCGAGAGCAGCGTCGTACGGTGCCGGCCGCGCGGGGACGCCTCCAGCGCCGCCGGATCGGCCCACGCCGGCTTGCCCCAGCCCTCGACCTCGACCGGCACCAGGCCGGTCTCCGGAAGCACTTGTTCCACCTGCTCGCCCTTGAGGCGGTGGTAGTCGGCGAGGTCGGCGCGCGTCGCGACGCCCATCGCCCCGCCCGCCTGCGCCACCAGGCGCCGCATGCACTCGTGGTCGTCGATGTCGTCGTGCAACAGCTCGTCGGGGATGGCCCGTTCGGCGAGGTCGTAGACGCGCTTCCAGCCCCGGCGCTCCGTGCAGACCACCTCGCCGGTGTCCAGCAGCCACTCCACTGCGATCTTCGTCTCGGACCAGTCGAACCACTCGCCGCCGTTCTTGCCGCCGCCCAACTCGGTGGTGGTCAGCGGCCCGTCGGCCTTGAGCCGGTCCCGTACGGCGGCGCAGGCGGCGTCCCGGTCCTCCAGGATGTGCCAGCGGTGGCCCCGGGCACGCCGCTCACGCCGCCGGAAGGCGAAGTGCGGCCACTCCTCGACGGGCAGGATGCAGGCGGCGTGCGACCAATACTCGAAGCTGTGGCCGCCCGTCCAGTACGCGGTCTCGACGGCCTTCCGGCCGACGGCGCCCAGCCGCGCGTACGGCACGAGTTCGTGTGAACGCGCCAGCACGGAGATGGTGTCGAGCTGGACCGCTCCCAGCCGGCGCAGCATTCCGCGCACTCCCGCGCGCCGGTCCGGCGCGCCCAGCAGTCCCTGCGCCGACAGGGCCACGCGCCGGGCCTCGTCGGCGGAGAGCGAGATCTCCGCAGTCGTCATGCGGCAGACGATAAACGCCGCCACTGACAGCGGGGCAGGGCCGGCGACCGTACCGGGATCCGTACCGGGATCCGCATTGTCATCCGTCCACGGCGCCGCCCCGGATCACGCCGCCCGCCCCTCGTCGTACGGCAGATACGGAGTCGCCGAGTCCACGCCCACGTCCGACGGCAGCAGCGTCGCGACCCACGCGTCCCGCCTCGTACCGCGCTGGACGATCCGCGCGCGCTGCGTCCCCTCCAGTACGAAGCCGAGCCGCAGGGCGACCGCGCGCGAGGCCACGTTCCCCGCCTCCGCGACCCACTCCAGCCGCTCCGCCCCCAGCTCCGAGAACGCCCACTCGGCCACCGCCCGCCCGGCCTCGGACGTGTAGCCCTTCTTCCGCTGCTCCTTGACCGTCCAGAAGCCCAACTCCGCCTGGCGCTCCGGGCTGTGGAGCTGGAAGAGACGTACGAGGCCCATCGAGCCGACGAGGTCGCCCGCCTTGGTGAAGACGCCGAAGTTGTACATGGTGTCCTCGCGCCAGCCCGCCGGGCTCACGCCGAAGACGAAGTCCTCGGCGTCCTTGCGTCCGTACGGATCGGGGACGGGTATCCAGCGCGCGATCTCCGGGTCCTGGCAGGCGGCCCGTACCGCCTCGACGTCCCGCGCGTCGAACGGGCGCAGCAGCAGGCGGTCGGTGGTGAGGGTGGTCGGCTCCATGGAGCGATTGTGCCTCCGCCGCGCGCGGGACCGTCCGGCTCGTCCGGCTCGTCCGGCGCCGCTCGGGACCCTGTGCCCGGCACCTTCCAGCGCTCCGGACCGTTAGGGGTACAGGGGCGTACGTCCCTCGCATACGATGGCCGGTGCGGCGGCGATCGGATCGCCGTGTCCGCGCACTGACCGTGCCAGGTTCGACCGGCAAGGAGCCACCCTAAAGTGTCCGTCTTCGGCAAGCTCATGCGCGCAGGTGAAGGGAAGATCCTGCGCAGGCTGGACCGCGTCGCGCGGCAGGTGAATTCCATCGAAGAGGACTTCGTGGATCTGTCGGACGCGGAACTCCGGGCCCTCACGGATGAGTACAAGGAGCGGTACGCCGAGGGCGAGAGCCTTGACGACCTGATGCCGGAGGCCTTCGCGACCGTCCGTGAGGCCGCCAAGCGCGTGCTCGGAGAGCGCCACTACGACGTCCAGATCATGGGCGGCGCCGCGCTCCACCTCGGCTACGTCGCGGAGATGAAGACCGGCGAGGGCAAGACCCTGGTGGGCACGCTGCCCGCGTATCTCAACGCCATCTCGGGCGACGGCGTGCACATCATCACCGTCAACGACTACCTCGCCCAGCGCGACTCGGAGTGGATGGGCCGCGTCCACCGCTTCCTCGGCCTGTCGGTCGGCTGCATCGTCGCGCACATGACGCCCGCGGAGCGCCGCGAGCAGTACAACTGCGACATCACCTACGGCACGAACAACGAGTTCGGCTTCGACTACCTGCGCGACAACATGGCGTGGTCGAAGGACGAACTGGTCCAGCGCGGCCACAACTTCGCGATCGTCGACGAGGTCGACTCCATCCTCATCGACGAGGCGCGCACCCCGCTGATCATCTCCGGCCCCGCCGACCAGGCCACGAAGTGGTACAGCGACTTCGCCAAGCTCGTGAAGCGCCTGGAGAAGGGCGAGGCCGGCGACCCCCGTACGCAGAAGCCCGAGACCGGCGACTACGAGGTCGAGGAGAAGAAGCGCACGGTCGGCATCCACGAGGCGGGTGTCGTCAAGGTCGAGGACTGGCTGGGGATCGACAACCTCTACGAGTCGGTCAACACGCCCCTGGTCGGCTATCTCAACAACGCCATCAAGGCCAAGGAGCTCTACCACAAGGACAAGGACTACGTCGTCATCGACGGCGAGGTCATGATCGTGGACGAGCACACCGGCCGTATCCTCGCCGGCCGCCGCTACAACGAGGGCATGCACCAGGCGATCGAGGCGAAGGAGGGCGTGGAGATCAAGGACGAGAACCAGACGCTCGCCACGATCACCCTGCAGAACTTCTTCCGCCTCTACGACAAGCTCTCCGGCATGACCGGTACGGCCATGACGGAGGCCGCGGAGTTCCACCAGATCTACAAGCTGGGCGTCGTCCCGATCCCCACGCACCGTTCGATCGCGCGCGCGGACCAGGCCGACCTCATCTACCGCACCGAGGTCTCCAAGTTCGACGCGGTCGTCGACGACATCGCGGAGAAGCACGAGAAGGGCCAGCCGATCCTGGTCGGCACGACCTCGGTCGAGAAGTCCGAATACCTCTCGGAGCAGCTCAACAAGCGCGGTGTGCGGCACCAGGTGCTCAACGCGAAGAACCACGAGCGTGAGGCGGCGATCGTCGCCGAGGCCGGACGGAAGGGTTCCGTCACGGTCGCGACGAACATGGCCGGCCGCGGCACCGACATCAAGCTCGGCGGCAACGCCGAGGGCATGGCGGAGAAGGAGCTGCGCGACCGCGGCCTGGACCCGGTGGAGCACGCCGAGGAGTGGGCCGCCTCCCTGCCCGCCGCCCTGGAGAAGGCGGAGCGCTCGGTCAAGGACGCGGTGGACGAGGTCAAGGAGCTCGGCGGCCTGTACGTACTGGGCACCGAGCGCCACGAGTCGCGCCGTATCGACAACCAGCTCCGCGGCCGCTCCGGCCGTCAGGGCGACCCGGGCGAGTCCCGCTTCTACCTCTCGCTCGGCGACGACCTGATGCGTCTGTTCAAGGCGCAGATGGTCGAGCGTGTGATGGCCATGGCGAACGTGCCGGACGACGTCCCCATCGAGAACAAGATGGTGACCCGGGCCATCGCCTCCGCCCAGTCCCAGGTCGAGCAGCAGAACTTCGAGATCCGCAAGAACGTCCTGAAGTACGACGAGGTCCTCAACCGCCAGCGCGAGGTCATCTACGGCGAGCGCCGCCGCGTCCTGGAGGGCGAGGATCTGCACGAGCAGGTGCGGCACTTCATGGACGACACCATCGAGGCGTACGTCGCGGCCGAGACGGTCGAGGGCTTCGCCGAGGAGTGGGACCTGGACCGGCTGTGGGGCGCGTTCAAGCAGCTCTACCCGGTGAAGGTGACGGTGGAGGAGCTGGAGGAGGCCGCCGGCGAACGCGAGGGCATCACGGCCGAGTTCATCGTCGACTCCATCAAGGACGACATCCACGAGCAGTACGACGCCCGCGAGGCGGAGCTCGGCAGCGAGATCATGCGTGAGCTGGAGCGCCGTGTGGTGCTCTCGGTCCTGGACCGCAAGTGGCGCGAGCACCTCTACGAGATGGACTATCTCCAGGAGGGCATCGGCCTCCGCGCCATGGCGCAGAAGGACCCGCTGGTGGAGTACCAGCGCGAGGGCTTCGACATGTTCCAGGCCATGATGGACGGGATCAAGGAGGAGTCCGTCGGCTATCTGTTCAACCTGGAGGTCCAGGTCGAGCAGCAGGTCGAGGAGGTCCCCGTCGAGGACCGGCAACTGCCCGAGGAGAAGACCTCGTTGGAGAAGGAGCCGCAGGAGGCGGTGCCCGCGGGCGCCGCACCGGCGATCCGCGCCAAGGGCCTCGACGCACCGCAGCGTCCCGACCGGCTCCACTACTCCGCGCCGACCGCCGAAGGCGGCGTCGAGGAGGGCGAGTTGGAGACCGGTAACGGCGGCCCGGTCCGCTCCGAGGCCGACGGCATGACGCGTGCGGAACGCCGCAAGGCGCAGAAGGGCAAGAAGCGCAAGAAGTGAGAGCGCGGGAGACGACGCCCGTGAGCCGCGGGCGCTGACCCGCGCGGGCAGGTGCTTCGCCCCGCCGGAGGCAGGTCCTCCGGCGGGGCGAAGCGCTGCGTGGGGCCTGGGAGTTCCCGTACGAGGGCCGGGTCGCGGCCTGGGGGTCCGGGGGCCGGCGGGGCGCAGGCCACAGTGGCCAGGAGCCGGAGCCGGAGCCGGAGCCGGAGCCGGGATGTCGGGAAGCGGGGCGCGGCGCGGTTCCGGGTGCGGGCCGGACGCGCGGCGGGGACCTGGACTCAGGTCTGGGGGAGCTCCTTGCTGATCTTCTCGCCGGTCTTGGTCCGGTAGAGGGTCAGCGCCGTGGCGGCGGCAGCCGCCACCAGGTAGAAGCTCGGTGCGATGTGGCTGCCGGTCCAGCCGATGAGGAACGTGGCGATGAACGGGGCGGTCCCGCCGAACAGCATCACCGACGCGTTGTATCCGACGGAGACGGAGCTGTTGCGCACCCGCGTGGGGAACATCTCCGCCATGAACGCGAAGAGAGGTGCGGCGGTCGCCGCGATGAGCGCTCCGAGCACCGCTCCGCCCAGGATCGCGTAGACCAGGCTGCTGCCCTGGGAGACGAGCAGGAACGCCGGATACGTGCAGACGACGAGCCCGACACTGGCAACGGTGATGACCGGCTTCCGGCCGATGCGGTCGGACAGGGCGCCGCTGAGCGGCAGCGAGACGATGTGCGCGAGCAGCACCGCCGTGGTGACCACGAACACCGAGGTCGAGCCGAACGTGGTCACTTCCTGGAGGTAGGTCGGCATGTAGCTCATGACGACGTAGAAGCCGACGCCGTAACTCAGGGTGGCTCCGAACGCGACCGCGATCGGCCGGAACTGCCGGGTGACGCTGGACCTCAGCGGCGTCGGATCGTGCTGTTCCGCGGCGACGAGGGCGCGGAAGAGCGGAGTGTCCTCGATCTTCAGCCGGAGATAGAGCCCTATGAGCCCGAGCGGCAGCGCGATGAGGAACGGCACCCGCCAGCCCCAGGCGGTCAGTTGGGACTCCGACAGATTCGCCGTCAGGATCGTCATGAGCGTCGCCCCGAAGAGCAGCCCGGTCGCGGACGCGGCCGGCAGCAGACTGGAGAGGACGCCCCTCCGGCCCACCGGGGCGTACTCGTTGATGAACGACGTGGCCCCGGCGATCTCCCCGCCCGCGGAGAAGCCCTGCATCAGACGCGCGAGGAGCAGCAGTACGGGAGCGAAGACGCCCGCGGTCGCGTATCCGGGCAGCACGCCGATGGCGAACGTGGAGACGGACATCATCACGACGACGGTCGCCAGACAGCGCTGCCGCCCCAGTCTGTCGCCCAGAGAGCCGAAGAAGAGACCTCCGACGGGGCGGGCGAAGAAGGCGACGGCGAACGTCGCGAACACGGCGAGCAGGGCGGCGTTGGGGTCGGAGGACTTGAAGAACACCACCGCGAGAGTGGTGGCGACGTACGCGTAGACGCCGTAGTCGTACCACTCGACGAAGTGGCCGACGACTCCGGCGACCACGGCACGCTTGACCACCGCGGCACGGGCGCCCGGCGGAGCATTCTGTACGAGCTGTTCTGACATGTCGGCTGTACCTCTCACTGATCTTCGCCGCGAGCCCTGATGCCCGTCAGACGTGAAGCCCCCCCTCGGTCGCGCGAATACGGCTCACAGGTCCTCGAAGTGCCTCCACAGGTCGGCCTTTTCCTCGATGCCGATGCCGTGGTGGTCGAGGACCTTCACCCGGCCCGCACTGACCGGTGTGCTGTCGATGAAGCCCCCGACGGGCTTGAAGACGCCCGGGTAGCACTCGGTACCGCCGAGCCCGAGGCCCGCGGCGAGCGCGAGGTTGAGCTGGTGGCCGCCGTGCGGGACGAACCGTCCGCGCGGCCAGCCGCGCTCCTCCGCGTCGGCCACCATCCGGAAGAACTCGGTCGGTCCGTAGCTGAGCGCCGGGTCCATCTGGAGCCAGTCGCGGTCGGGACGCATCTCCCCGTAGCGCAGCAGGTTGCGGGAGTCCTGTACGGAGAAGAGGTTCTCGCCGGTCGCCAGCGATCCCGCGTAGGAGCGGGAGAGCTCGGCGTTGAGGGCGTAGTCGAGCGGATCGCCCGCCTCCTCGTACCAGAGCAGCCCGAACGGTTCGAGCATCCGTCCGTAGGCGAGGGCGGTGTCGAGATCGAAGCGTCCGTTCGCGTCGACCGCGACGTACGCGCCGTCGCCCACGCTCTCCACGACGGCGGCGACCCGTTCGGCGTCCTCCGCGAGGGAGGCGCCGCCGATCTTCAACTTCACGTGCTCGAAGCCCGCTTCGCGGTACCCGGTCAGCTCCTCGACCAGGGCCTCGGGTCCGGCCCCCGGCTGGTAGTAGCCGCCCGCGGCGTACACCCAGACGCTCTGGGACACCGAACCGCCGCCGAACCGGTCGGCGACGAGCTGCGCCAGCGACTGCTCGCGCAGCTTGGCCGCCAGGTCCCACATCGCCACGTCGACCGCTCCCAGGGCGACGCTGCGGTCCCCGTGCCCGCCCGGCTTCTCGCCCTGGAACATCACGGCGTTGGCGCGTACGGGATCCAGTTCGCCGGTGCCGGGGTCGAGCAGTTCCTCGCGGGCGGCGCGCAGGAGGCGGGGCACGGCACGTTCCCGGATGATCTCGCCCTGCGCGTACCGGCCGGGTGAGGAGAATCCGTAGCCGGTCACCGGCTTTCCGTCACGTACGACGTCGGATTCGACGGCCACGATCGAGGCCGTCATCGTGGAGAAGTCCACATAGGCGTTACGGATGTCCGCGCCGAGCGGTATCTGCCGCTCGCGGACCGAGGTGATGCGCATGTCGGGAAGTCCTCTCTAGCCCAGGTGGAACGGGTCGCGTCCGGCGCCGTCGTCGGTGTTGATCCAGACGGCTTTGTCCTCCAGGTAGGCGTCGATCGCCTCGGTGCCGTTCTCCCTGCCGATGCCGCTGGAGCCGAAGCCGCCGTAGGGCATCTCGTAGCCGACGGTCCGGTAGGCGTTCACCCAGACCGTCCCGGCGCGCAGCGACTTGGCCATGCGGTGCGCACGGGCGACGCTCTGCGTCCATACGCCCGCGGCCAGGCCGTAGGGCGAGTCGTTGGACAGGCGCACGGCCTCCTCCTCGTCTTCGAAGGGGATGACGGCCGCCACCGGTCCGAAGACCTCCTCGCGGGCGATGCGCATGCGGTTGTCGACGTTGCCCAGGACGGTGGGTTCGATGAACAGCCCGTCGCCGAGGGGCCCTTCGCCGGGGCGGCGGCCTCCTGAGAGCAGTTCGGCGCCGTCGTCGGAGGCGATCTCGATGTAGCGCTGCACCTTCTCCAGTTGCGCCTGGAAGGCGACGGGGCCCATCTCCGTCCCGTCCTCCAGCGGGTCGCCGAGCCGGATGGCCGCGGCGCGGGCGACGAGGGCCGCTACGAACTCGTCATAGATCTTCTTGTGGACCAGCACGCGGGAGCCCGCGGCGCACGTCTGGCCCGTGGCCGCGAAGATGCCCGCGACGGCGCCGCTCACGGCCGCTTCCAGCGGGGCGTCGTCGAAGACGATGTTGGGCGACTTCCCGCCGAGTTCCAGGGTCACCCGCTTCAGGTCGCCGACCGCGGCCCGGCCGACGCGTGAGCCGACGTCGACGGATCCGGTGAAGGAGACCTTCGCGACGGCCGGGTCCGAGACGAGCGCCTGGCCCGTGCGCGGACCGCCGGTCACGACGTTCACCACGCCCGGCGGGACTCCGGCCTCCTCGAGTATCCGCGCGAACGCGAGCGTCGAGGCCCCGGCGTGCTCGGAGGGCTTGACCACCATCGTGCAGCCGGCGGCCAGCGCGGGCGCCAGCTTCCATGTCAGCAGCAGCAGCGGCGAGTTCCAGGCGGTGATGGCCGCGCACACCCCGACGGGCTCCTTGACGGTGCAGCCGAAGAAGCCGCTCTTGGAGAGCGGGACGCTGGCTCCCCTGACCTTGTCCGCGAGCCCCGCGTAGAACTCGTACCAGTCGGGCAGTCCGACCAGTTGTCCCCGCATCTCCCGCAGCAGCTTGCCGTTGTCGTACGACTCGGTGAGCGCCAGCTCCTCCGCGTGCGAGCCGATGGCATCGGCCAGGCGCAGCAGCAGCTTGCGCCGGTCGCGGCCGGACGTGCGTCCCCAGTCGCCGCGCAGCGCCGTCTCGGCGGCGCCGACGGCGCGGCTCACGTCGGCCTCGTCGGCCTCGGGCAGGGTCGCCCACGGCTTCGCGGTGTACGGGTCGACGCTCGGGCGGCTGCCCCCGGCGACGGGAGCTGCCCACTCCCCGTCGATGTAGAGCTTGTCGGGCACCTCGGGTGCCGGATACGTGCGCTGAGTCATGCTGCTACTCGCTTTCCGGGGCCTGGAGTTCGGGGAGTTCGGGGAGGTGGCGTTCGAGGGGGGCGAGGTGCCGGTCGATCGCCGCTCTGATCGCCTTCTTGTCGCCGGTCAGCAGGCTGTCGAGCGTTTCCCGGTGGAGCGATTCGACTTCCTTCGGGTCCTCTTCCTCGGTGAAGTAGTTCTCCAGGACGACCGTGAGGCGTTCGAGGATCTGATGCTGGAGGTAGGCGAGCATCTCGCTCCGGGCCGCGCGGGCCATCTGGTAGTGGAAGAGGTGGTCCCAGTAGCGCCGTTCGGTGCGCCCGGCCTCCCGGTTCTCCACCAGGCGCCGGACGGAGTTCTCCATCAGCTCGAAGTCGCGGGCGTCGGCGCGCTCCGCACAGAGCAGGGCCAGCCGCTCCTCGACCGCGCGCCGCGCTTCCAGCACGTCGGGAAGGCGCTCGAACTTGTTGCTGGACAGGCCGAGCAGCGCGACCGGGATGTTGCTCGTCACCACGGTCAGGCCGCCCCGGTTGCCGCGCTGTGTCTCGATCACGCCGGCCAGCGAGAGGCTGCGTACGGCCTCGATGACCACGGACCTGCTGACGCCGAGCAGCCGTGACAGGTCGTCGAGGGACGGGAGCCGGTCGCCCGGGACGAACTTCCCGGCCCGGATCGCGAAGGTGATCTGGTCGATGACTTCGTGCTGGGTGCGGTGGCCCTGGATCTTCCGGAAGACCTCGGAGTATCCCGGTCCGGTCTCTTCTCCGCGCGTGCTCATTCGGGCACCTTCGTCTCGACGGTCAGTATGCGGCGTGGATTGTCCACGAAGATCGCCGAGATGTCGGCCTCGGAGAGGCCCCGGCCGAGCAGTCCCGGAATCACCCGGTCATGGACGGCGGTCATCCCCGCTCCGCCGAAGAACGACAGATGCTCGGCCTTGCACGTGTCCATCGAGATCAGCAACTGGCCGAGAAAGCCCTCGTGTACGTAGTCGCGTATGAGGTCGAGGGCGTTGTCGAAGAGTTCCGGCCGATACCACAGCAGCGTGTCGAACTCGATGTTCGCGCCCTCTTCGAGGAGAGCCATGTGATACGGCTTCAGCCGGTAGGTGTCCGCGTGGCCGATGACGACCTTCGCGGGGTCGACGCCCTCCTCGCGCAGCACCCGTAGCTGCCACAGGCCGATGTCGGACGCGAAGCTGTGCGTCATCAGGGCCAGTCCGCCGGCCGCCGCGGCCCGTCCGGCCGCGCGGTGCACCCGCTCCTCCGCCGGCGACATCCAGTCCTTCTCGGTGCCGATCTCGCCGACGATGCCCGGGCGTACGCCGGACCCGGCGACCCCCTCCTTGATCTCGGCCAGCATCTCCTCGGCGAGGCTGTCCACCGACCGCCGGTCGATCTCCGCCCGCGCGGGGAAGTACGAGTCGCGGTACCACCCGCACCCCATCACGACCTGGATGCCCGTACGTTCGGCCATCTCGCGCAGGGCCTCCGGGTCGCGGTTGATGCCGACGGGAGTGACGTCGACGAGGGTGCGGCAGCCCGTACGGGCCAGCCGGGAGAGCTCTTCGAGGACGTAGCGCCGGTCTTCCGGCATGCAGGCCAGGTCGTACCGGTGCGACGCGTGCCAGAAGCGCGTCACGAGGTGTTCGTGCATCAACGTGAAGCCGAGGTCGCCCGGATCGACGGGTCCCTGCACCGTCATGACGTGTGCCGGCATCGTTCCTCCTCCGTCAACGGCCCGTGAGGTCACGGGAGTCGTTCCGTCCGGCGGGCTGCGTCGTCCGCGCCGGAACCTTCGGCCGTCGCGCGGACCACCTGCCGTACCGCTGCGGCGAGTCGGCCCAGGCCGCTGTCCATCGCGTCACCGGTGATCGTCAGCGGCGGGTAGAAGAAGACCGAGACCGTCTGTCCTCCGCGGGTCACCCGCAGCACGACGCCGTGCTCGTAGCTCTCGTGCCAGAGCAGCGAACGGAACCTCTCCGCGTCCGCGTCTTCGGGCAGCCGGATCTCCAGGCTCCCCAGCAGTCCGCGTACGGAGGCCCGCGTCGGCCACGGCGTCTCGTCGCCGATCTCCTCCAGGCGCTGCCGGAGCCCGTCCTCGTGCGCCGCGGCGTTCTCCACGAGGCGCTCGTCGTCGAGGATCTGGAGCGTGGCGAGCGCGGCGGCGCTGGCCACGGGGTGTCCCGCGTAGGTGTTGACGTGCGCGAGCGGTGAGACCTCGAAGGCCTCCTGGATCCGGCGGGAGACGGCCGTCGCCCCCATCGGTACGTAGCCGCTCGTGAGGCCCTTCGCCATGGTGAGCATGTCCGGGCGTACGCCCCAGTGGTCGCACGCGAACATCGCACCGGTGCGCCCGAATCCGGAGACGACCTCGTCCGCGATCAGCAGGATGCCGTAGCGGTCGCAGAGTTCACGCAGCCGCGGCCAGTACTCGGGGTAGGGGACCTTGACCGCGCCGGGTATGGATATCGGCTCCGCCAGGATCGCCGCGACGGTCTCCGGACCCTCCCGTTCGACGACCGCCGCGGTCTGCTCGAAGCAGCTCTCCCCGCAGCTCTTCTCCTCGAAGGAGCAGGACGGGCAGAAGCCGGGGAAGGGCTGGGGCAGCGAGACGAAGCCGGGGACCAGCGGCTGGAAGGGCTCGCGGAAGGCCGGTATGGACGTGGCCGTCGTCGCCGCGTAGCTGGAGCCGTGGTAGGAGCCGTACCTGCTGAGGATCTTGAACCTGCCGCTCTCGCCCCGGCGCCTGTGGTAGTCGCGGGCGATCTTGACCGCGACCTCGTTCGCCTCGCTGCCGCTGGAGGTGAAGCTGAAGACGGCGTCGTCGACGGGGACGCGTCCGGCCAGTTCCAGGGCCAGTTCGGCGACGTACGGATGGGAGGCGCCCGCCTCCAGGGACGCGAACTCCATGCTGCGGACCTGGGCGGCGATGGCCTCGGCCATGTCGTGGCGGCCGTGCCCGACGACGCAGGCTCCCAGGTGGTTTCCGGCGTCCAGCAGGCGGTGGCCCTCCGAGTCGATGAGATCCGTGCCGTCCCCCTCGACGAGCAGGCGGGGATACGTGCCGGGGAACAGCTCGTCCAGCAGAGGAAAGTCGGCTGCGTAGTGGCGGACGTGCGTCCGTGCCGCCGATTTGCTCGCCGCGGAGAAACGGAACATGTCTCGCCTCCAAAGGTCTATAGATTGGACTATTGGACTGGCGACGTTTCCTCCTGTCAAGAGGCGTGCGGATACGCGATCGGCGACGACGACCTCGCGAGACCGTCCGCACGCCGGATGAAGCGGAGGGCGCGCGGACGATGTGGAACGGGGGACAGGGGAAGGGTGCGACCCACGGTCGGGTCAGCGACCGCCGGGCCGTGACGGCGACTGCCCGTCCAGCTCCACGGCGGCGCAGCGCCATCTGCGGTCCGGGCACAGCTCCAGCCGGAAGGCGATGGCCCGCTGCCGCTCACCGGTGACGATGCGGGCGAACGCCTCGATCACACCGTCCCGGGGGCGCCGGCCGCGGGCGTCCAGTACGGCCGGGCTCCGGCGGTCGGCGCCGCGGGGGCGCAGCGGGGCGTGGGAGGCGAGGCCGGAGAGCTGTTCGTACGCGGCGGCGCGGGTGTGGCCCAGCAGCGTGTGGACAGGGCGCTGTCCGCTGAGGACGAGCACGAGCCTGTTGGCGAACCAGTACGGGGGCTGCCGTTCACGCTCCCTCGCGGCGGCGGCTCGCAGGGCGGAGGCGGACGGTGAGGGGG
>NZ_LJGW01000423.1 GCF_001751255.1 Streptomyces nanshensis
TCGGCCGGGCGGCGCAGCCCGGCACGCCGCAGCGTGGCCGCGACACAGCGGCACAGCAGGGCGTCGATCTCACCGGGCACGGGCCCCGCGTGGTGCTCCGCCAGCGCGGCCGGCACCGGCACGGGCGCGGGCTCCGCGGCCGTACGGGAGACCGCCGCGTACGGATGCCCGCTCAGCGTCTCCCCCGCGAGCACGCCCTCGACGGGCAGCGGACGGCCGAGCCGCATGAAGCCGATCTGGTCGAGCGGGCCGGTCAGCAGCTCTTCGACGGCCGCCATGGCGGAGGCGGGTTCGATGGGCGCGAGCCCCATCTCCGTGACGCCGCGCAGCACTTCGTCGCTGACGTTGCCCCAGTAGCCCCAGTTGACGACCTTGACGGGGCAGCCCAGTGCCCGGCCCAGACCGGGCGCGCGGGCGTCCTCGTAGGCGCAGGCCGCCGCGTAGTGCGCCTGGTGGGAGTTGCGGATGAAGCTGACGAGGGAGGAGACCAGCAGCACGAAGTCGAGCCGCTGTCCCGCGAAGACGTCGGCGAAGTGCTCGGTCGGGTCGGCCTTGGCGGCGAGCGTCGCGTTCAGGTCCTCCTCCGGCAGCTCCGCGAGGAGCGTGTGGCTGAAGACCATCGCCAGGTGCACCAGACCGTCGATGCGTCCGTACCGGCGCAGCACCTCGTCCCGTACGCGGGCGAGCGCGCCCGGGTCGCGGGCGTCGGCGGACAGATACACGGGGGCCTCGCCGCCGGTGGCCGCGGCGACGCGGGCCGCCGCGGCGCGTACGGCGTCGTCCTCCGCACGGCGGCCCACCCACACCACGCGGGCGTCGTAGCGGCGCAGCAGATGCTCGGTGAGGACGGTGCCGAGGTCGCCCGCGCCGCCGATCAGCACATAGACGCCGTCACCGCGGAAACCGCCGGTCGGGACGGAGACGGACGGGGCGGAGACGGCCTGCGGCACGGCGTCCGTGCCGTCAACAGCCGTACGCGGGCCGTCGTTCGGCGTGCCGGGCCGTACGTCGCCGACGGGCAGCAGCCTGCGGCTCAGCCACTGGCCGCCGCGCCGGACGAGCGGATGCGCACGGCGGTCCGCGGGCAGGGCGCAGATCTCCTCGGGCACGAAGGGCTCGCCCTCGGCCAGGTCGACGGCGCGCACGCGCCAGTACGGCTGTTCCTTGGCGAGGCCGCCGACGAGGCCGTGCAGCGCGGCCTGCGCCGGGTCGGCGCCGCCCGTGCGGTCCGGGTCGAACGCGTCGCGGGTGACGAGGGTCAGACCGGTCCGCGGCTCGTCCGCGCGGAGGGCGGAGAGCGCCTGGAGCAGCCGGAACAGGCCGCGTACGGAGGCGCGTTGAGCCTCGACGCGCTGCCGCGCGCCCTGTGCGGCGGGGGTGGGGCACTCCACGACGACGTGGTCGAAGGGGCCCGCGGCCTCCAGTTCGCGGCGGACGTCCGCCACGGAACGGCCGCTGTCCTGCGGTGCCGGGAGCGTCACCACACGGGTGCCGTACGCCTCCAGCGCGGCGCGGGCCTCCGGTGCCAGGCCGACCGCGACGACGCGGTCCGCGGGCTGCGGGAAGGGCGTGTCCGCGCCGCCGCCCGCCGCATGTACGGGCTCCCAGACGGGGTGCAACGTGAGGTCGCCCGGGGGCAGTTCACCGGGGCGCGTCCCGTCCGTACGAGCGGAACGGGACCCGGAGCCGTTACCGGAAGCGGCGGTGCCGCCGGCGGAGCCCTCGTCTTCCAGACCGTCAGCGCCCTCGCCTCCGGCCTCGGTCAGCCCGTCGTTCCACCAGTACCTCTCCCGCGCGAACGGGTAGCCGGGCAGGCCGACCTTGCGGGGCCGGTCCTCGCCGGTGCCGTGGCCGCGGGCCCAGTCCACGTCGAGGCCGCCGGTCCACGCCTCGGCGAGCGGCGCCAGCTTCCCGCGGCGCAGCCAGCGCACGACCGTCTCCCGGAAGTCCTCGTCGTCCGCGAGGTCCTGGACCGGTCCGCCCCGCCCGCCGTCGGTACGCAGCCTGGAGCCGGGCGGCAGGGCGGCGCCCCGTGCGCACGCGTCCAGCGCGTCCACGAGTCCGGCCAGCGTGCTCACCTCGGCGGCGAACCGTGCGCTCATCGCCTCCCGTCCGACCTGGAGGGTGTAGGCGATGTCCGGCAGGTCCTCGTCGGTCCACTGCCCGGAGCGCAGCGCGTCCCGCAGCTTCCCGGCGTACTCCCGCAGGCGCTCGCCGTCCCGCGCGGAGAGCACCGCGAGGACCGGGCCCGGCGCCGCACGCCGCGGCGGTGCCGCCGTCGGTACGTACTCCTCGACGAGCAGATGCGCGTTCGAACCGCCCGCGCCGAACGCGGAGATGCCGCCGAGCCGCGGGCGCCCCTCGCGGCGCGGCCAGGGCGCGGCCTCCCGCTGGAGCACGAACGGCGTGGCGGCGAAGTCGATTTCGGGGTTGGTGCGCTCGGCGTGCAGCGACGGCACCAGCGTGCCGTGCCGCATCTGGAGCAGCATCTTGGCCAGGCCCGCGACGCCCGCCGCCGACTCCAGATGCCCGATGTTGGACTTGGCGGAGCCGAGGGAGCAGAAGGTGCGCTCGGAGGTGAACTCGCCGAAGGCGGCGTTCAGTCCGGCGATCTCCACGGGGTCGCCCAGCGCGGTGCCCGTGCCGTGTGCCTCGATGCAGCCGATGTCGCGCGGGTCCACGCCGGAGCGGCGCCACGCGCCGCGGATCACGGACGCCTGGGCGAGCGGGTTGGGAACGGTGAAGCCGTGCGTGTGCCCGCCGTGGTTCACGGCGCTGCCGCGGATCACGCCGAGCACGCGGTCGCCGTCGGCCACGGCGTCGGCGAGCGGCCGCAGCAGCACCGCGCCCACGCCCTCGCCGGGCACATAGCCGTCGCCGTCCGCGCCGAAGCTGCGGCAGCGCCCGTCGGAGGAGGCGAACTGCCCCTCGCCGATCATCAGGTACTTGCTGGGGTGCAGCGACAGATTGACGCCGCCGGCCACCGCCGAGGCGCACTCACCGCGCCGGATCGCGGCACACGCCAGATGCACGGCGGACAGGGCCGAGGCGCACATCGTGTCGACGGCGACGCTGGGCCCGGACGCGTCGAGGAAGTACGACAGCCGGTTCGCGATCGAGGCGAGGCTGCCGGGTACGACGACGGGCTCGCCCCGTACGCCCTGCTCCGCGCCGTAGAGCTGGTACTCGGAGTACATCGCGCCCACGAACACCCCGACGTCCCCGGCGTCTTCGGGCAGCCGGGCGCGGGAGGCGGAGCGCAGCGAGGCACGCGTGTGGCCCGCGTCCTCCAGCGCCGTCCACGCGCACTGGAGGAACAGCCGCTCCTGCGGGTCCATCGTGGACGCGGCCTTCGGCGAGATGCCGAAGAACAGCGGGTCGAACTCGTCGACGCCGTCGAGGAATCCGCCCCACTTGCTGTACGTCCTGCCGGGCACGCCGCGGCGCTCGTCGTAGTAACGGCCGTGGTCCCAGCGGCCGTCGGGGATCTCGGTGACGCAGTCGCGGCCCGCGAGCAGGTTCTCCCAGAAGGCGTCCAGGTCGGCGGCGCCGGGGTAGCGCCCTGCCATGCCGACGACGGCGACGGGGACGTCCTCACCCGGGGCGGCGGGCACGGGTACGGAGACGGGAGTGGCTACGGGTATGGGCGCGGGTGCGGGTGCGGGTGCGGGTGCGGGTGCGGGTGCGGGTGCGGGTGCGGGTGCGGGTNACAGAGGCCGTCGGCTCCTCGGTGACCGCCTCCGATGCGGCGGCCTCCGCCGCGGGTTCCGGGTGCTCCGCGGCGGATACGCCGACGAGCGCGGCGAGTTCGTCGGGCCGGGTGCGCAGGAAGTGCTCCACGAGGCCGTCGACCGTGCTCACCTCGAAGAAGAGCGTGCTGCCCACGCCGTCGAGCACCTTCCGTACGGCGTCGGTGAGTTGGACGACGAGGATCGAGTCGATGCCGTACCGCTCGAAGGGCACGTCGGCACGGATGTCGCCGACGGGCAGTTGCAGGACGTCCGCGACGAGCCCCCGGAAGAGGTCCCGTGCCGGTCCGGCCACACGTGCGGCCATGCTCCCGTCGCCGGACGAGCCAGCGAAGGGACTGGCGGGTGGGGACTCGGGAGTGACCGGCACGGTGACGGCAGGCGCGGAGCCGTGCTCCGCCGGCACCGCCAAGTGCCCCGCCCCGCCCGTGGGTTGAGCCGGCCGCGCCTCCGGCAGGCTGCCGCGGAAGGCGGAGACCCCGCCGGGCCGCGGCTGCCGCACGGCTCCGTCGCTCTCGGCGACGATCACCTGCTGGCCGAGGTCGTCGGCGCCCTCGGCCGCGACGAACGACCCGCGGAAGCCCACCTCGTCCAGGACGCGGCGCCAGCTCTGCGGCGTCAGCCCCGGCGATCCCGGGATGCGCGGCGCCGGGTCGTCGTAGAGCCACCAGCCGTCCAGCAGACCGAAGGTGAGGTGGCTGAAGAGGATGTTGTCGCTCAACTCGTTGAGCAGCAGCAGGCCGTTGGCGCGTACGGCGGCCTTCGCGTTGCGCAGGGTGTTGCGGATGTTGCCCGTCGCGTGCAGCACGTTGGTGGCGATCACCACGTCGTGTCCGCCGACGGCGACCGGCTGTCCGGCGAGCGGCTTCTCCGCGTCGAAGAGCTGCCCGTCCAGGTACGGCGCGATCTCCCCGTACGCACGCCGGGCGTGCAGCAGGAACGCCTTGGAGATGTCGGTGTAGGTGTAGGTCTCGATGTGCCCGGCCAGCGGCCGGAGCCGCCGGAAGACCACGGAGCTGGTGCCCCCGGTCCCGGCGCCGATCTCCAGGATGCGCAGCCGCGCGGACGGGTCCTGGCGCAGCCGGTGTTCGAGGTAGGCGACGAGGGTGTCGGCGAGCACCTCGTTGAAGTAGTCCGCGACGGGGTTGTTCTTGTAGACGGCCTCGACGAGCCGCAGCGAGGAGCCCGGGAACATCACGTCGGTGGCGGCGCGGCGGCCGGTGAGGATCGCCGTCAGCTCCCGCAGCGTGGTGTCGACGAGCACGGCCTGCGCCTGCTTGGCCTCGTCCGCGAGCCACACCTCCCGCGCCCGGTCCCATTCGGCCCAGGCGTCCTCGGCCGGTACGGCTCCGGGGGCGACGGCGGCGTACCGGTCCTCGCCCGCGCGGCGCAGACGTCCGGCGGCGGCCAGCACCTCCAGGGTGTGTTCCGTCCAGCGCTGGTAGCGCTCCTCGATGCCGCCGACGGCGCGCCACTCGGCGGCGGTGGCCGCGCGGCCGTCGCGGAAGAGTCCCAGCGACGTCAACAGCGCCCAGGTGACGCGGACGAGGGCGTCGTGCATGACTCCGGCGTGGCCGTCGGCCTGCTCCCGCAGCCGCCGGATCTCCGCGTTCCGGTCGGGGCGGTCCGTGCGGAGGGTGTCCGCGAGCGCGGGCGCGGCGGGCGGCAGTCGCCGCAGCTCGTCGTCGCCGTAGATCCCGTCGATGCTGCGGCTGTCGGTCGCCTTGAGCAGGGCGAGCTGCCGGTACGGGGAGGCCAGCAGGGCGTCGAAGGCGGCCATGCCCTCGTCCGGTTCGATGGAGCCGAGCCCGAGCTGCGCCATGCGCTGCCGGTAGCCGTCGGCGGTCACGATGCCGACTCCGGCCCAGTAGCCCCAGCTCATGACCTTCACCGGGCAGTCGAGCGCGGTGGAGAGCCGCTCGGCCCAGGCGTCGGAAAACGTGCAGCCCGCCGCGTAGTTGGCCTGGCCCGGGGCCTTGAAGAACGCCTGCATGGAGGAGAAGAAGGCCACGAACTCCAGCGGCTGACCGGCGAACGCCTCGGCCATGTTGACCGAGACGGCGGCCTTGGCCTCGTACGTGGTGCGGAAGGCGGCCTCGTCCATCCTGGCCAGGCTCTGGTCGCCGAGGACGATCGCGGTGTGCAGGACGCCGCGTACGGGGCCGTGGCGGCGCTCGATCTCCGCGACGGCGCGGCGCAGCGCCCCCGCGTCGGTCGCGTCGGCCCGTACGTACTCCGGGCGCGGACCGCAGGCCGCGAGGCCGTCCTGCCGCGCGGCGATCTCCTCGTCGTGGGGGCGGCGGCCGATCCACACCACGCGGGCGCCGTGCCGTCGCATCATGTGCTCGGTCCATACGGTGCCGATGCCGCCCGCGCCGCCGATGGCGACGACGACGCCGGGCTCGCGCAGTGCCGAACGGGCGCCACTCGCCTGAGAGTTGGGGGCCTGGGAGTTGGGAACCTGGGGGTTGGGGGCCTGGAAGTCGGCGGAGAAGGCGGCCGTGCCGGAGGCGGCGCCGGACGCGTCGGGGGCGACCTCCAGCAGCCGCTGCCGGTACCACTCGCCGTGCCGGCGGGCCGACACCTCGCCGCGCGGATCCGCGGGCAGCGACAGCACCTCCGGCCACGGTACGGAGACGTCCCGCTCGATGTCGGCGCCCCGCACCCGCCAGTGCGGGTACTCCTTGGCCAACGTGCCCAGCAGACCGTGCACTCCGGCGTGCGCCGGGTCGCAGTCCGCGTCGCCGGGCAGCAGCCGGGCCTGGCGGGTGACCGCGGTGAAGCTCAGTTCCCTGGCGTCCGCGCCGTCCGCGAGCAGCGCCTTGACGAGCCGGAAGACGTCGAGCGCCCCGTCGGGTCCCTCGGCGGAGGAGGCGGCGGGCGACGCGTCGCGGGGCGCGAGCCAGACGACGTGCTCGGCGCCCGTCGGCAGCAGCGCGGCCAACTCCCCGGCGGACGCGTGGCGTTCCGGTTCCACGACGGTGACGTCGGCGACGAGACGGCGCAGCCCGTCCCGCTCCTCCGGTGTGCCGCCGAGCAGGACGACGTGCGCACCGGGCTCCGGGCTGCGGGGCCCGTCCGCATGCGGCTGTGCGTCCCACACCGGTGCGAGGAGCTGCGCCCGTGGCGCGTCGGCGCCGTCCGTACCGGCCGGGGCCGCGGTCGCGGAGCCCGTGGCGGCGGGCGTGACGCGGCGGGAGGCGTAGCCGCGCAGGCGCACACAGAGCCGCCCCGCGTCGTCGTACAGATCGATGTCGGTCTTCGTCACCTCTCCGGCCTCGCCGGGCGCGTAACCGTCCGCCCAGCGCAGATGGGCCCACATCCGGTCGGTGGTGGGAGCGAGGACGTCGGCGGTGTCCAGGGCGAAGGGCAGCGCGGGGGCGTCCGGACTCTCGCCCAGGGCTCCGGTCTCGTCGCCGTACAGTCCGACGACGGCCTGGATGGCGCTGTCGAGCATCGCCGGGTGCAGTCCGAACGTCTCCGTGGCCTGCGTCCCCGTCTCCACGGTCGCGGGCAGTACCAGCCGGGCGAGCAACTCGCCGTCCCCGACGGACAGTTGCTCGATCGCACGGAGCCGCTCACCGTGCCGGATGCCGACGGCCTCCAGCGCCGCGCGGCACTGCTCGCGCGTCAGCGTGCGGCGTGCGCAGCGCTCCCGCAGGGTCTCCAGCGACGTGGAGGCGGCGGTGGCGGGCATGCCGGAGGCGGCGGTGGCGGGCACCGTCGTCCAGCGGCCCTGCGCGTGCACGGACGAGCCGTCCTGCCGTACGGCGAAGGCGTCGCCGTCGAGATCGACGCGCAGTTCGGCGCCGTCCGCGCCGACGGGGAAGGGCGCGGGCCACACGACGTCACGCAGCCGCAAAGGAGTCGGGGCGCCCGTACCGCCGTCAGCACCGGCGGTGACCGCGCGCCGTACCGCCTCCAGCGTCAGCACGCCCGGCAGCACCGTACGGCCGCCCACCCGGTGATCGGCGAGGAAGAACTCCTCACCCGTGAGCCGCGTGCGGTACGCGGTGCGCCGGCCGCCCGGCTCCACGGCGGACGTACCGGCGGCGGCCGGGACAGCGTGTCCGTCCGTCCCCTCCGCCCAGTAGCGCTGCCGCTCGAACGGATAGGTGGGCAGCGGCACTTGACGCCGCGCCTCGACCGGGAAGCTCTCGGCGAACGGCCCCTCGGCGCCGCCCACATACGCCGCCGCCAGCTCGGCGGGTGCGAGCCCGCCCACCGCGGCCTGCCGCGTTCCCGCGTGGGCGACGCCGTGCAGCAACGTCCCCTCGCCGCCCGGCTGTTCGCCCGCCAGCCAGGCACGCAGCCGGGC
>NZ_LJGW01000520.1 GCF_001751255.1 Streptomyces nanshensis
TGAGTTCCTTCGGTTTCGGCGGCGCCAACGCCCATATCGTCCTGGAGGAATACCAGCCCCCGGCCGGTACGCAGACCGATACCGACACCGATCCCTCAACCACCGCCCACAACAGCCCTGTTGCCGTCCTGCTCTCCGCGCGTGAGCCCGAGACGCTGCGCGCCCGCGCACGGCAGCTCGTCGACTGGCTCGACAAGGGCGAGGCCACCGAGGCCGATCTGCCGCGGATCTCCTACACCCTCCAGGTCGGCCGGGTCGCGATGCCGGAACGACTGGCCTGTGTGACGGAGTCACTGGCCGAACTGCGCGCCCAGCTCCAGGAGTTCCTCGACGGCGAACGGCCCCGTGGCGTACGGACCGGGCGTGCCGAGCGGCGCGGCATCTGGAACGACCTGGCCGACGACGAGGACATCACCGCCGCGGTCGACAACTGGATGGCCAAGGGCAAGCTCGACCGGCTGCTCAAACTCTGGGTCGCGGGCGCCGAGTTCGACTGGCGGCGGCTGTGGGGCGAACACCCCCCGCGGCGTATCCCGCTGCCCGCCTACCCCTTCCGGCTCCAGCGCTACTGGATCGCCGACGGCACAAGCGGCCGGTCCACACGGCGGCCGTCGACCGCGCGCGAGGGAACGCCGTACGAAGGCACCCCGCGGGACGCGGAGTACCGCGAACTGCTGCGCGGCGACGAGTACTTCCTGCGTGACCACCGTGTGGGCGGCGTGCCCACGCTGCCCGGTGCCGCCTGTCTGGAACTGGTCCGCGCGGCCTGGGCCCACGCCGACCGTGCCCCCGACACCGCCCCGCTGCGGCTGCGCGACGTGCTGTGGCTGCGTCCGCTCCAGGTCACCGCGCCCCGTACCGTCGCCGTCGCCCTCGACCCGGCCGACGGCACGTACGAGGTGCGCGCCGTGGACGGCGACGAGCGCGAGGTGTACGCACGCGGCACCGTCACCGCCGACGGCCCCGACACCGCCGGCAGCGACCGCCCGGACGGGACCGCCGAACCGGCGGAGCCCGTACCGGCACACGACATCGCCGCCCTGCGCGACCGCTGCCTCCACCGTCTCGACGCCGACGGCTGCTACGACCGGTTCGCGGACCTGGGCCTCGCCTACGGCCCGGCCCTGCGCGCCGTCGAGACGCTGCACTACGGCGCGGACCTGGCGCTGGCCCGTCTGGTGCTGCCGGAGGCGGCGGCCGGGGAACGGGCGCTCAACCCGAGCATGCTGGACGCCGCCTTCCAGACCACCCTCGGCGTGCTCCTCGGCGAGCAGGCCCAGGCCCAGGCCCAGGCGGTGGACGGCGGCCCCGCCGGTGCGGACGGTACGAAGGACGTCGCGGCGCTGCCGTTCGCCGTGCGCGAGGTACGCATCCTCGCCCCCACCCCCGCCGAGGGCTGGGCCGTGGCACGCGCCGCGGAGGGCGACCGGCCCGGCGGGACGGTACGCACCCTGGACATCGACCTGTGCGACACCTCCGGGCGGGTCTGCGTACGCCTCACGGGGTTCAGCACCCGTACGGTCCCCGAGGACGGTGCGCCCCAACTCCCCGGGGAGCCGCCCGTGTTGATGATCGAGCCCGCCTGGCGCGAGGCGGAGGCGGCCTCCGTGGCGGCCATGCCGGAGGACCACCGGGTCGTGCTGTGCGAACTGCCCGGCGTGGACGCGGCCGAGCTGGCCGGCTCCCTCGGCGGCGACTGCGAGACCTGGCAGGCCGAGGGGGACGTCGCCGCCCGCTACACCGAGTACGCCCGGCGGCTGCTGGAACTCCTCCAGGAGGAGGCCCGCAGCCCGGCCCCGGCCCCGGCCCCCGGCGGGGTTCCCGGCGGGCGGCTCGTCCAGCTCGTCACCCCGTCCTCGGCACCCTGGCTCGGCGGTCTGAGCGGCATGGTGCGCACCGCCCGCCAGGAGCACCCCAAGCTCCTCGTCCAGTGGATCGAGGCCGAAGACGACTGCTCCGCCCACGAGTTGGCGGTGCTGCTGCGCGGCGACGGCGCCGACCCCGCCGAGGTGGCGGTACGGCACGGCGGCGGACGGCGCAGGGTCTCGCGGTGGCGGGAGACGCCGCCGCCCGCGCCCCGCGTCCCCTGGCGCGACGGCGGGGTCTATCTCGTCACCGGCGGCTCGGGCGGTCTCGCCGCGCTGTTCGCCAAGGACGTGGCCCGTCGCGTACGGCGGCCGTCGCTGGTCCTCTGCGGACGCGGCGCGGCCGGTCCCGAACAGCGGGAGCTGGTCGCGGAGTTGGAGGCGCTGGGCGCCCGCGCGGAGTACCGCGTACTGGACGTCTCCGACGCCGGGGCCGTCAGCGCGGCGGTCCGGGAGGTGGTCGCCGCACACGGCGCCCTGCACGGCGTCGTCCACGCGGCGGGCGTGCTGCGGGACGGCTTCCTCGCGCGCAAGAGCGCCGAGGAGTTGCGGCAGGTCTTCGCGGGGAAGGTCGCCGGGCTGCGCCATCTCGACGAGGCCACGGCGGACGTGGAGTTGGACTTCCTCATCGCCTTCTCGTCGATGGCCGCCTTCGGCAACGCCGGGCAGGCCGACTACGCCGCCGCCAACGCGTTCCTCGACGGCTACGCCCAGCACCGCGAAGCGCTCCGCGCGCGCGGCGAGCGCCACGGGCGGACCCTCTCGGTGAACTGGCCGCTGTGGGAGAAGGGCGGCATGCGCGGCGGCGCGGGCACCGAGGCCGTGCTCCAGGGCGTGGGCATGCGCCCGATGCGGGCGGAGACGGGGCTCGACGCCCTGTACCGGGCGTGGGCGTGCGGTCTGACGTCCGTCCTGGTGCTGGAGGGCGACCACGAGCGGATGCGCTCCCGGCTGCTGCCGGAGCAGCCCCCGCTGCCCGAGGCCCCGCACCGGCCGGATGCACAGAAGCCGCTGGACGCACAGAAGCCCCTGGACGCACCGGAGTTGCCGGACGCGGCGAGGGCGGGCGGCGGCGTGCCGGTGCGCTCCGGCTCCGCGGACGTCGCCCGTCGGGTCACCGCCGTCCTGGCGGACCTGCTGGAGATCGACGCGGAGTCCCTGCGGCCTGACGTGCCGCTGCGCGAGTACGGACTCGACTCGATCTTCCTCACCCAGTTCCTCGGCACGGCGCGCAAGGAGTTCGACCCGGCGCTCACGCTCGACGTCATAGCGGGCTGCGAGACGCTGACGGACTTCATCGACGCGATCGAGCGCGCCGCCGCCCCGCCGGCCGCCACGCCTCCGGCGCCCGCATCCGCGTCCGCACCCTCACCCTCGTCCGGTACGGAAGGGAAACCGTCAACGCGCCCCGCCCCGGAGCCGGATGGCGTACCGGTGGTGCGTCCCGTCGCCAAGGCACCCGAGGAGTTCCCCGAGCTGATCCCCATGAACGCCGTACGGGAGGGCCGCCCGGTCTTCTGGGTCCACCACGGCAACGGCGGAGTCGAGTCGTACGCGGCGGTGGCCGAGCGCTGCGGACGCCCCTTCTACGGCATCCAGCCCCGCGGCTGGACGGGCTCGGAGGACATCCTCACCGGCCAGGAGGCCATGGCCGCCTATTACGTGGACATCATCCGCGCCGTCCAGCCGGAGGGCCCGTACGACGTCGGCGGCTTCTCCCTCGGCGGTCTGTTCGCCTACGAGGTCGTACGCCAACTCCAGCTCCAGGACGCCACGGTGGACACCCTGGTGATGCTGGACACCCTCGACGCCGCCTCGACCAACCTGGCCAACTCCCTGATGACGGGCGGCCGTCAGGACGACGCCGACGTGGTGGCGAAGGTCAGCGCCTTCCGCGCCGTCAATCTGATGCTGGGCAACGACAGCCTCGACGCGCGCGAGGGCACCTCGTCCGTCCTGCACCGGGACGAGGTGGACACCGCGCTCGACCCGGACGCCTTCCTGGACTACCTCGTGGAGGCCGCCGTCGCCCGCGGCATCCACAAGACCCCGGCCCAACTGCGGACGCGCGTACGGCAGTTGGCGCGGTACTTCGACGCGGTGCACGGCGAGCGGCACGTGGTGCACCCGCTGCCGCGGCGCGAGGAGGTGCGCTGCTACTACCTGCGCAACGCGGGCGGGCAGTTCTTCGGCCCCTTCGAGGAGTACATGGTCCTCTTCCCCGAACCGGACCTCCCGGCGGTGGACGGCACCCCGTACTGGCGCGAATGGGCCGACGCCGTCGACGACTTCTTCGTCATCGACGTCGACACGGAGACCCACGCGCAGGTGATGACGGAGCCCGCGGCGCTGAAGAAGGTGCTGCGGCTGTGCGACCGGCTGTACGCGCCGGAGCAGCACGCGCAGGGAGGCCGGTGAGATGGAGGCGGTCGTCTTTCCCGGGCAGGGCGCGCAGCGCCGCGGCATGGGCCGCGAGCTGTTCGACGCCTTTCCCTCGCTCACCGAGCAGGCGTCCGACGTCCTCGGGTACTGCGTACGCGAGTTGTGCGTGGCGGACCCCGAGCGCCGGCTGCGCAGCACCGAGTACACCCAGCCCGCGCTGTTCGTCGTCGGCACCCTCGCGCACCTCAAGTGGCAGGAGGAGACGGGGCGTTCGGCCGCGTACTTCGCCGGGCACAGCGTGGGGGAGTACACCGCGCTGCACGCCGCGGGCGCCTTCGGCTTCGAGACCGGGCTGCGCCTGGTGCAGCGGCGCGGTCTCCTCATGTCGCAGGCGGAGGGCGGCGGCATGGCGGCCGTACTCGGCCTCGGCGCCGGGGAGTTGACGGAGCTGCTCCGCGAGGGCGGCTTCGTCTCCCTCGCCCTCGCCAACGACAACACGCCCGATCAGCAGGTCGTCTCCGGCGCCGCGCACGAGATCGACGCCCTGGAGGCGTATCTGTCCGCACGCGGCGTGCGGGGTGTGCGGCTGAACGTCTCGGGCGCCTTCCACTCGCCGCTGATGCTGCCCGCGCAGGAGGAGTTCGCCGCGTACGTACGGGACTTCACGCTCGGCGACCCGGAGACGCCGGTGATCTCCAACGTCACCGCGCGGCCCCATCCGCCGGGCGGTACGGCCGAGTTGCTCGTACGGCAGATCTCCAGCCCCGTGCGGTGGACGGAGAGCGTGCGCCATCTGCTCGACCTCGGCGTGGAGGAGTTCACCGAACTCGGCGGCAGCGTGGTCGCGAAGCTCGTACGGCAGATCCGTGAGGCGCACCGCAGGGACGCGGACGCCTCCGGCCCGGCGCCCGCAGCGCCCGCAGCGCCTGCGGCTCCCGTACGGCCCGAACCCGCCGCACCCGCCGCACGGTCCGCGCTCGGCAGCGCGGTCTTCCGCGAGCGGCTGGGGCTGCGCCATTCCTATGCAGCGGGCGGCATGTACCGGGGCATCGCCTCCCCGGCCATGGTGGTGCGCCTCGCCCGCGCCGGGATGCTCGGCTTCCTCGGCACGGGCGGCCTGACGCCCGAGGCCGTCGAGGAGCGCATCCTCCAGGTCCGGCGGGAGCTGCGCGAGGGCGAGCCGTTCGGCGTCAACTTCCTTGCCGACCACGACGATCCGGCCGCCGAACGCCGCGTCGCCGAGATGCTGATGCGCCGCGGCGTGACCGTCGTCGAGGCGGCGGCCTTCATCGGCATGACCCCGGCCCTCGTCCTCTACCGCGCGCGCGGCATGCACCGCGGACCGGACGGCGCCCCGCGCTGCGCCCACCGCATCGTCGCCAAGGTCTCCCGCCCCGAGGTGGCCGGCGCCTTCATGGCACCGCCGCCCGGGAAGGTGGTCGACGGCCTGCTCCGGGAGGGCGCGATCACCGGCGAGCAGGCCGAACTCGTACGGCAGGTCCCCATGAGCCACGACATCACCGTCGAGGCGGACTCCGGCGGCCACACCGACGGGGGCATCGCCACCGTCATGCTGCCCGCGATGCTCGGCCTCCGGCGGCAGGCCCAGCGCAGCCACGACTACGCGGAGCCGCTGTGCATGGGGCTCGCCGGCGGCCTCGGCACCCCGGAGGCCGTCGCCGCGGCCTTCATGCTGGGCGCCGACTACGTCCTGACGGGCTCCGTCAACCAGTGCACCGTCGAGGCGGACACCAGCGACGCCGTCAAGGACATGCTCCAGACCATCGACATCCAGGACACGGGCTACGCGCCCGCGGGCGACATGTTCGAGATGGGAGCCCGGGTCCAAGTGCTGCGCAAGGGCGTCTTCTTCCCGACCCGGGCCAACAAGCTGTACGCGCTCTACCAGCACCACGACGGCCTCGACGACCTGCCCACGAAGACCCGTGCCCTGCTGGAAAGGTCGTACTTCCACCGCACCTTCGACGAGATCTGGACGGAGGTACGCGAGCACTACCGCGCCAAGGGACAGCCCGAGGTCACCGACAAGGCGGAGCGGCAGCCGAAGGTGAAGATGGCGCTGGTCTTCCGCTGGTACTTCGCCTACTCGGCACGGCTGGCACTGACCGGGCAGGACGGCGACAAGGTCAACTTCCAGATCCACACGGGGCCCGCGCTCGGCGCCTTCAACCAGTGGGTCAAGGGCACGGCCTGCGAGTCCTGGCGCGCCCGGCACGCCGACGCCATCGGGCTGATGCTCATGGAGGGCGCGGCCGAACACGTCGCGGCGGCCTGCGAGTCGTGGGGCGGTACCTCCCGCTTCGCCCCCGCGGAGGAACGCGCCCTGGCCGCCCGCACCTGACCCCGTACCGGCCTCGACGGCGGAAGCCCGACCACCCGCACCGGACCGTCCGGACCACGTACCCCGGCCACGGCCCACGGCCCACGTACCACGGCCCACGGCGTGAAGTCCGCGTCGGCGCAGGCCGGTTCACGTTCATGACAGCCCCCGCACACGCACCACCACCGCACCGGATACCGCGCCGCACGGCGCCATGAGAGGACACGCAGTGACCACCCACCTCACCACCGACATCGACGAGATCGTCACGGACGTCTTCCAGTCCACCGAGGGGAAGAAGAACCCCTACCCCCTGTACCGGCGCCTCCAGGAGCTGGGCCAGGTGCACCGCTCCGAGCAACTGGGCTGGGTCGCCACGGGATACGACGTGTGCAGCGCCGCGCTGCGCGACCCCCGCGTCATCAAGGGCCCCGAGCAGATCCAGCCGGGCCGCCCCGACCCCGCCGAGCACTCCGCCGAGGCGTTGCTGCGCGGCACGATGCACCGGCTCGACCCGCCGGACCACACCCGGCTGCGCCGCCTCGTCAACGGCGCCTTCACACCGCGCAGCGTCGCCGCGCTGGAGCCGGACATCCAGGAACTGATCGACGACCTGATCACACCGGCCGTCAAGAAGGCGGAGGCGGGCGAGCCCGTCGACATGATGAGCGGCTTCGCCTTCCCGCTCTCCGTCGCCGTGATCGGCCGCATGCTCGGCGTGCCCGCGTCCGACTGGCACCGCTTCCACGACGTCGTGCTCGACCTGTCCTCCATGGTCGAACTCGGCTTCACCGGCGACGAGTTGCCCAAGGCCGACGCCGCCGCGGACGAACTGATCGCCTACTTCCGCAAGTTGGGCGCCGAGCGCATGCGCAACCCCGCCGACGACCTGACCTCCACGCTCGCCAACGCGACCGAGGCCGGTGACCGCCTCACCGAGCAGGAACTCGTCACCATGCTGATCCTGCTGTTCATGGCCGGTTTCGAGACGACGACCCACTCCATGGGCAACGGCATGTTCGCCCTGCTGGAGAACCCGGAGCAGACGCAGTGGCTGCGCCGCAACATGGACGCCATGCCCGCGGCCGTCGAGGAGCTGATCCGCTACGACTCCCCGGTGCAGTTCATCGCCGGCTACACCAAGGAGCCCGTGGAACTGGCGGACGGCACCGCCGTCCCCGCGGACGAGTATCTGTTCCTGATGATCGGCGCGGCCAACCGCGACCCGCGCGTCTTCTCCGACCCCGAACTGCTGCGTCTGGACCGCGGTGAGGCCGCGCCGATGAGCTTCGGCGGCGGCATCCACTACTGCCTCGGCGCGGGCCTGGCCCGGCTGGAGATCCGGAAGATCTTCACCTCGCTGCTCACCCGCTTCTCCGCGATCGAACTGGCCGAGCCCGAACCGGAACGCCGCAGCGGACTCGCCCTGCGCGGCTACGCCCGCATCCCGATGTGGCTCACCCCGGCGTAACCCGCCCCGCCCGTGACCGTACGAAGGCTCCCCGCCCCGTTCCGCCTCTCCCGCGGAACGGGGCGGACGCGTACGGGACCGGGAACGGTGAGGTGACGCGAGCGGCAGGCGGCGCGGCCGGAAGCGTCAGGCGCCAGGCGGTAGATGAGCGGCCGTCCCGGCCCCTGTCCCGGTGCTGTCGCCCGTCGCCGGACGCGTCCCCAGAAGGACGGCGGTGGCCAGCAGCCCCCGCCGTGCCGCCCAGCGGCCGGTGAAACCGCGCAACCGCTCGCCGCCGAGCACCGGCCCCTCCACCAGGAGCCGAGCGGAGAACGTGCCCGCGTCCGCGTCGATGGTGATCTCGGCCTCGGAGAAGTCGAGTTCGCGTGAGGTGAGCGGATACCAGACCTTGAAGACGCTCTCCTTCGCGCTGAACAGCAGGCGGTCCCAGGCCACTTGGGGATGCGCCGCCGCCAGCGCGCGCAGGTGTTCCCGTTCGGTGGGCAGGGAGATCACGCCCAGAACGCCGTCCGGCGTCGGCTCTGCGGGTTCGGCGTCGATGCCGATGCCGACCGCGTCGGTGCCGCGCGCGACGGCCGCCGCCCGGTAGCCGTCGCAGTGCGTCATGCTGCCGACGACACCCTCCGGCCACTGCGGGGCCCCCCGGTGCCCCGGCACCAGCGGCACGGGCGCCACACCCAGCCGCCCCAGTGCACTCCGCGCACACGCCCGTACGTCCGCGAACTCCCGCTGCCGCTTGGGCACCGCCCGGGCCACGGCGACCCGCTCCTCGGGAAAGAGCCCACTCAGCGTGTCCTCCTGCCCACTGACGAAGATCTCCTCGGTGCTCACCCACCCCGGCAACATCCGCCCGATCACCGCCGGCCCCCACCGGCGACGCCCCGTCCCTGCTCCATCAACTCGCCTTCTCCCACGGCCGTTTGAGCCACGCCGTACGGCTACGGCCACTCGCGCGGCACAGTACACGGCACGAACACGGGAGCCTGCGGCCTGTAACAGACCATGGGCGACCGAGCCGTGGCTGGCGCCTGGATCGCTTGACCAAGAAAGCGAGTTGCTCGTCGTGGTGGCATTCCTGGGTGACGGGACGCTAGACGTTCAGGCGAGCCGCGGCAGTGCGGGATGTGGCGCGGAACCGGCCGGGCGGTATGCCTCGTGCGCGGCTGAAGGCGCGACTGAAGGCGTACACCGAGGTGTAGCCGACCTCCTGGGCGATCTGCTCGAGGGAGTCGTCGGTGTCGCGGAGGCGTCGTGCTGAGAGGTCGAGGCGTCGTCGGGTGAGGTAGGCGGCGGGTGTCTCGCCCAGGGCTGCGGGGAAGCGGCGGGCCAGAGTCGCGCGCGAGACGTCGGTCGCGCGGGCGAGTTCCGTGGTCGTCCAGCCGCGGCCGGGCTCCCCGTCGATCAAGGCCATCGCCGTGCTGACGACGGGGTCGCGGAGGGCGTGCAGCGGGGACGCCGAGCTGTCGTCGTCGCGTTCGAGCCAGTCGCGCAGCGCCTGCACCAGCAGGACGTCGACGAGGCGGGCGAGGACGACCTGGCTCCCCGGCCGTGGCGAGGTCAGCTCGCGCCCCACGAGGCGGACCGTCTCGGCGAGTCCGCCGCCGTCACCTCGGCTGCGGAGCAGCACGGTCTCGGGCAGCGCCGCCAGAAGGGACGCGGAGGCCGTGGGATCGTGCGTGTAGTGCGCGCAGAGGATGTGCGTGTGCACCGGCCCGTGTCCCATCTGCACCGTGCCGTCGCCGGCGATCGTGTAGGTGTCGGAACGCCCGGGCGAGGTGCGGGCGATCGCCTCGGGGCCGCTTGCGAGCGCGTGTGCGTGGCCGCCCGGGAGCAGGAGGACATCGCCGGCCAGGAGTTGCAGCGGATCGGAGCCCTCGGGGGCGATCCACACCGTGCCCGAGGTCACCGCGTGGAACGCGGCCCCGGGCCCCTGCGCCGACCACCACCCCCAGTCGTCCCCGGCGGCGATCCGAGCGCCGAGGACGCCGCGCACCGCCTGCGCGTCGATGAGTCCAGTCAGAGCATCCATGCTCTCAGCATGCCTCCCAAGTGAGCGGTATGGATATGGAATTGAGTCAATGTGTCATTGAGACTCGCATTATGCGCGCCCTACGGTAGCTGCCATGAACATCGAAGGAAGCGTTGCACTCGTCACCGGCGGCAACCGCGGCATCGGCCGGCACTTCGTCCAGCAGTTGCTGGAGCGGGGTGCGGCGACGGTGTACGCCGCCGCCCGGAACCCACAGACAGTCGACGTGCCCGGCGCGATTCCGCTGGCACTCGACATCACCGACCCCGACTCGGTGACCGCTGCTGCGGCCGTCGCCGCCGACGTGACCCTGTTGGTCAACAACGCCGGCACCGCCACGGGAAGCGACCTCGTCACCGGTGACCTTCCCGCGATCAAGCGGGAACTCGACACGAACTTCTACGGCCCGCTTGCGATGATCCGCACGTTCGCGCCGGTCCTTGCCCGCAACGGCGGTGGCGGCATCCTCAACGTGAACTCGCGTATGTCGTGGCTCTCCTACCCGGGAGCCAACGCCTACGCCGCCTCGAAGGCCGCCGCATGGAGCATGACCAACGGGGCGCGCCTGGAACTGGCCCGGCAAGGCACCCAGGTCACCGGCCTCTACCTCAGTTCGACCGACACCGACATGATGGCCGCCTGGGACGTCCCCAAGAACGATCCGGCCGACGTCGTGACCGTCGCGCTCGACGGCCTGGAAGCCGGCGCGCCGGAGGTGCTCGCCGACCAGGAGACCAAGGAGACCAAGGCGTCTCTCGCCACGTGAACCGATGCCGGACGCCGTAAGAGCAACGACAGCCCTCACGCGAAGGGTTGATACGACTGTGCCTCGTGCGCCACTGCACACGGCGCTTGTCACCGGGCCGACGAGCGGCATCGGTCGAGCGACCGCGCTCGCGCTCAGCAGGGCCGGCCTGCACGTCGTCGTGCGAGGCAGAAGACCGCATTGGCCGGCTCGACGTACAGGTCGACAACGCGTTCCCGTCGCAGCAATACGTGCCCGGCGCGCAGAACGTGGGAGCCGACCTCGACCGGTCCGTCGCTGTGACGGGCCGAGCGCTTCTTCGGCGTGCACTCGCCCTCCTGGCGCACACGGCCGACGAGACTCAGACTCATGCCGGGCCGGCAGAGGACTCTTGATCGAGCTTGGCCGGTGGCAGTCGCCGGGGCCGGCGGCCCGTCAGGCGGCGACGAATGTGCCGAGGGCCGCGGGCAGGGCGGTGGTGTCCTGGTCCGTGCCGGCCCAGGCGACGTGTCCGTCGGGGCGGATCAGGGCGGCGCGGACCTCGCGCCGGGCGGCTGGGGCCTGGTGGTTGTCGAGGGCTGCGCGTGGTGATCTCTCCGCCCGTGGCGCACCCGCCACCCGCCGACAGAAGCGGGTCATCGCGCTCTGAATCGTCTGGAGGCACCCGCAGGTAAGGTCCCCCTATGTGGCTGACCCACTTCACCGTCATCGCGCTGCCTCTGCTACTGATCCCCACAGCAGCGCTGCTCGCCTGTGCCAAGTGGGGGATCGCAGCCCTCGCCGGCGGAGTTCCCGCTGATGTGAAGGCTTTGCTGCCCGAGTTCACCGCTGCGGAGCGCCGACGCGGTGCCGTCTTCTCCGCGATCTTCCTGGTCACGCTGCTCGGCGCGGTGTTCGTCGCCACCTACACCTGGATCGACGGCGCCGACGCGTCGGGGCTCTTGCAAGCGTTCGGGATGGCGTTCGCCACGTTCTTCGCGTTCTGCCTGATCGACCTGGTGGTCATCGACTGGGGCCTGGTGTGCTGGTGGCGACCGTCCTGGATCGTGATCCGCGGAACCGAACAGGCCGAAGGGTGGGGCGACTACATGTTCCACGTCCGGGAGCAACTGAGCCCGAAAGGCTTGGCGGCGATGTTCGGACTGCCCGCCGTGATCGCCGGCGCAGCAACGGTGACCCGCCTCCTGCTGTAGTGCGCAAGCGGCTCCTCCGCCACCTGGAAAGCGTCGACGGGCCCGACGCGGACTTGGTCCGCGACATCGACGAACGACGGGCCGAACTCCGCGCGGAACGCGACAGACTGCAACGGCAACTCGACGCGCTCCAAGAGACGACCGATGCAGTGGCACAGACGAGCCGAGGTGCAGCGGTCACCTCACTGGACTCTCGAAGGCCGGCCAAGATCACAAAGGAGGACGAGATGAAGCCTGCTGCTGAGACCTCACCGCGTCATCCTTCTGTGTGGTGCCCCCGGCAGGATTCGAACCTGCGACACCCGCTTTAGGAGTGGGATCAAATCCATGCTGACGGGTGCCTGTTGATGCTGGGTGATTCTGTCTGTGCAGGTCAGCTTCATCCAGCATTTCTCCTGATCCGGCTCGTGATGGTCAGTGCTCGACCGTCCGCTCACGCGTCGCTCACGCACAATTCGCCCCCACGCAGGGGCGACCACCGAGTACACGATCTTGCTACCCCTCGCAAGAGGCGATGAGGACCGGCCAATCCCGGCATAACTGCTGCGCGCGGGCATGCGGCCCTACGACGGACCTGGCACGGCACGCTGAGGCGGCTGGCTCGGAGCCGCCTGTGGCGGCGAAGTGGTGCGAGACGCGCGGCTTTCACGCCGCGTGGCCGCGTCCAACTCCCCTCCGGCCGAAGGCGGCAGCAGAGAGTCGCTCCTCAGCCCTGAGAAGGCTTCCTGTCAGAGGTTTGGTGGTGCATGCGTCGGCGCCGCACCTCGCGGAGCACCTCCTCGCGGGGGGCTGAAAGCCCAATGACATGGACTACGTCGTCGTCCACAGCGACTTCCTCAATGGTCACAAAGCCTGCGGCTTCTTCCACGGTGATCGGCTCGTGCGCGAAGAACGACTCCAGACGCTCCAAGCGGTCGAAGCCCGGAGCGTTGCTCTGGCTCAGCGACTGGACGACTTCGGACAGGGCAACACCTGGGGCGGAGTCGTGCCAGGTTTCGGTCCAACCCCCTTGCGGGAGATGCCGGGCGGTGGCCCCCTGCCGGTATCCAGACATCTGATCCAGAACGTGCCGCTCGACGGTAAGAGCTGCCTCACGGTTCGGGACAATCACCGTTTCGATCAAGGAGCCGCCCCGAGCCAGGTGCGCCTTGATCCTGTCGTGGCGACGGCCCTCGGTGTTGGTGATCCCAACCTTGGTCAGCTCCAACTCTGCGAAGTGGATGAGGTACACGAGGTGGGGAAGGTCGGGGTCAACCGCCTCGGCGCACCGTGGGCACGGCGACGCATTCTGGGCCAGTGCCGAGAGGGAGACCTTCCGTTCCGTTCCACAGCCCAGGCAGACGGCCGGGACTGGTTGCGTGAGCTTCGCGTAGCCGTCGAAGTTTCTCGCTAGGCCGTGAGCGGCGAAATACTCGGTGTGCTGGCGGACGAGACCCGCCCAGTCCAGGTGAGGGCAATGGTCCCCACCGCGCCATGAACTGGCCAGCACATGAACGACGCTTCGCCGAAACTGCTCGCCACAGGTTGCGCAGCGCACGTCCACCATGTCCCACACGTCCGTGAGCATGGCCGCAGCCGCTTCCCCGCCCACCGTCTCACCGGCCGTGCCCATCATGGTGTAGCCGGCCTCGCGGAGCACCGCTACGGCGTCCTGCGTTGTTGTCACCCAACGCTCCGGATCGTGTTGCAGGCCTGCCTCGTAGACCTCTCTGAGTGAACACGGCTCGCAGGCCGAATAGCTTTGATTGCGAATCTGGTTGTATGCCACCGATCCTGTCCGCCCGCACGCCAGGCATCGGTACTCGCGCAGGGCTGTCGGGGATTGGTGAGGCTCGCACGGCCGGACGCCGACGCGTCGGAACTGCTCATCAATGCACTCGCGGCAGGGGCCGGGCTTGCCCATCCGGTTGGCACTCTCGTTCCGGCCACATTTCGAGCAAGCGCGCATGGCAGCCACAGCAGTTCTCCGTGAGGTCATCATGGTCAGCGACGAGCCTAAGGCTGGCCACTGACAAGCCCCGAGGCCGAGCAGCGGACGCGCTCGTAGAGTTTGTCGTGGAAGGTCAGAGCGCCTCCACAGAGGAGGTACGCGCGTCCCGTTGAGCCCCACCATGAGCGCTCACGCATGGGGGCAGGCACCGCCACCGCTGGTACGCGTGTGCCTGCCCTGTGCTCCGAGGCTGATTGGCCCTGCTGCCGCATTGGGTGGCTCGTGCTGGAAGGCTTGGTGCGTGACGTACGCGGTGACAGTGGACACGAGCATCCCGAGCGGTGCTCCCCAGATGGATGAGTTGCAACGGGCCGGTGCCGGGGCTCTGTTGGAAGAAGGTCTCAGCGCGATCGAGTCGCTCGAAGGGCCGGACGGGGTCGAGGTGGAAGTCGACGACACGTTCGTGGGTGTCTATCCCGGTGGGGCCCTGCTGAAGGTGTTCGTGGATGCGTCGGCGCTGGAGTTCGCCGAGCAAGCGGTCCGTTCGCTGGTGGAGGAGGTCCTCGAACGTTCGGAGCCTCTTGCCGATTGGACAGTGGAGCGGTGCGAGGTCGAACTGCACCCGGAGTTGGCGAAGGAGAGCCTTGAGGCAGCTGATGGTCCGGCGGCACCCCCGGTCGATATCGCTGCCCGGCGTGCCCAGCTGGCTGAGTCGGCTGCCGGAACCCCCGCCGACCCTGCCCGCATAGCTGCCGAGTCGAAGGCAGCGGAGACCAGGATGCGCGCCATGGCTGCCCAGTTGCGGGCTTTCGGACCAGGGATGTTCGGCGCAGTCGACGAGGAAGACGAAGACTACGACCCGGAACCCTCCTATTCTGCGGTGTCGCCCGAGGATGCGGAACTGGCCGCCGGGGCGCTGGTCTGGGCCTCGGATGTCCTTCTGGATGAGCTTTTCCAGGACGCTTTCACCTTGGCCCAGCGGAAGACCAATGTCGCTGAGTGCGAGGAGCCCCTGTGGCTGCTTGAGGACTTGCCTCCGCGCTATGCGCTAAAGTACGACGCTCGTTTCGCCCGCAGGTTTTTGGTGACGGCCGTCGCCCTCACCACACGTTTCACCGAGGGCAGCTTCGAGCAGCTGAGCTGCGTCGCGGAGGAGCTGACCTTGAGGCTGCTGCTGACCACGACCGAGGTCACGTTGGAGACGTTCGGGCTGCTTGATCCGGGGGTCGCGGAGGCGTTGGTGTGCTTCTCCGACCTGATCTACGAGGACATGGACCACGAGTGGCTGTACGACGACTCGAAGGACGGCATCGAGGAGAGTCCGGTGGGTGAGTATCTCGGTGTCGCGCCCATGGGCCTAGAGAGTTGGTTCAAGCCGTTCAACGAGGGCCGGTACGTCCATCCGTACGCTGCCGACGAACTGCGCGACGATCCGGACGGACAGTCGGCCACCTGACGTCGCTTCGCCCGCCCAGGCGTACCGGCCCTCTGAACCCCTCGCGAATTCGCGGAGCTCGACCGGGAGGCGGGGCGTGATGCTGGGACGGCGATGCCGAGTATCTCACCAGCCGGCCCGCAGGTCGGCGCGGCGGACATGCGACATCAGGTAAGGGTTGAGACCGGTCGGGGGAGCAGCAGTGCACGAATCGAACGCTCGTGGCCGCGACGTATAGGACTCCGCCCTCGACGAAGGGCTCCCCTGGATCGCCTGATCCAGCGCAGCTCTGCCTGCAACAGCTACTTCCCCGTTTCCGCGTCCCACTCGAGAAGGACGGCACTGACCGCGCTGCCCACCGCGAACCCGCGTGGCTGTGAAGGCACCCCTCCCGGACCTGTGAGGCCATTGGGCGGTCAGTCGCCGTCGCCAACTGCTTCTGCAACCAGCTCAGAGGAGTCTGCTCGACAGGAAAGTCCCACTCCCGTCGCCATGGGAAGGAAAGGATCATATGCAGATGGAGCAGGGGCAGAGTCGCGGGGATGTACTGGTCACCGTCCGGGTGGAGGCCGCGCTCACAGGACCCGTCGAACACCGGACAACCGCCCAAGCATCGTTCGAGCAAATGGGTTGGGAAGTACTGCACGCTGAAGAGACGGACCCGGCGCTTCGCACCCCGGGCGGAGTTCTCCCGGACGAGGCGATCCACATCTCGTTCTACACGCTTGACATACCCGTCGGCCGTGATGCCCGTCGACCGGAGCGGTGGGCGGTCCAAGAGGTTAAGGACCTCGCAGACAATGCCCACCTGGACCTACGACCGGTGAGCGCGCGGATGCTACGCAGACAGCGTCGCCAGGAACCCCACTGGTTTGTTTGTACACCGCGCAGTACGCACTCGTATCCGTGGGTCCGGTGGCTGTTCAATCTGGAGCGGAGCATGGGGTTCCACGACACCGGGACAGTGCTGTTCGGTCCCTACGAGGAGGCTCAGCGACGCGCAGGTGAGGGACGGGTGCGTCCCCCGTTTCCGCGACGGGTGCAGGCCCATGACGAGTTGCGCCGGACCAGGGTTGGGGAAGGCCGCAGGCGGGTGCTGAGGGCAGTGGCGCTGAGCTGGGCGGCGGGCATACTCGGCCTCCCAGTGGCGGCGGGCCCCTGGTGGCTGGCTCTGCCTGCGCTGGCGACCTGGGCGTTGCTTACTTGGTGGTGCGCCACCGTCATGCTTCCCCTCGCCCGCCAACGTCACACGGTCCAACGTCGCCGTACCGACTCTCCGGCGCTGGATAGTGGTCGCACGACAACCGGGGACGGGAACCTTGCCCAGCCGGACGAGGACGAAGAAGTAATTGTCTACCGGCACCAGCGGGCGCGCGCATGGCTGGCAGCGGTGGCAGTCAGCGGAGTGTTCTTCGCGGTCACCGCCTGGATGACCTGGAATACGAATCCAGCGAGCGCTGTCGCTTGGCACCTACTCCTGGCAGGCACGGTATTCGTAACGCCTGGCATCCGACACCTGGCTCGCGCCGGCAGCCGGAGGCCGTTTCTCGTGGCGTTTCTCGTGGCGCTGCTCCCGGTGGCCGTTCCAGCACTTGGCGGGCTCAGCCCTGTCCTCTTCACGTTCTATGGCGCCGCGTTTCATACCCGTGCCGAGGAGATAGACGTTTCTAACGTTTGGCAGTTCCTGGCCTCGACGTACGTGCTCGGCATCTCTACAACGCTGAGTCTCGTCTTCCTCGCCAGTTGGGGCTACCTGCGACCGCTGTTTCGCGACCGTACGCTGCGCCCATTCCTTCCAATCGTCGCCATCACCGGGGCCATGGCACTCACCCTGGCCTGGGCAACGACCGTACTGGATACTGCCTCGGCGGCCGGCGATAAAGCGGTTCGGCAATGGCGATCCGGCCAAGTACCAGACCACTATTACGGCGCCAACCCCCAACCAGTCTGTGTGACTCCGATCGGTCCCTTGGACGAACTCCCCCTGGACGGACACCAGCTTGACCCTGAACAGGTGTACGGCAGCTTTGGTGCAGTCGGTGGTCAGGTAAATCTGTGGGATCCCACGTCGGGTGACGCCTTCCCGGTGCCTTCCGATGCGGTGCAGGTGCTCCCAGCCGGGGACAGCGAGCCCGGTGGTTCGATACCCCGAGCTTGCCCCTCCTGAGCTGACGTAGATCTCCCAGCGATGTGGCCAGAGAGGCCACCGGCCACTCGGTCAGCGTTCACTACGGTCTGCGCCAGGTCGCACTCGAACCTAACAATCCGGTGCGTACGCCGACATAATGTGGAGTATGACTCATTCCGGCTCGGATTGTCCCGATCCCTTGAGGCCTTCGCAGGCGACTGGCGACGAGGTTGGCTTGGTGACAGATGCGTGGGCGGCATACTCGGCCGATCCGCAGCTGCGGCAGCCGCCCGACCCAGGCTCGCCCGGGAATCAACCGCCGGGGGAAGACCTGAACTTGAACATCGGCTGGGAACGCTTCGAGAAGCTGCTGCTTGCGGTTTCGCGTAGTGTTCTTGGTCTTCGAGGTATCAAGTTCCGTCGCTACGGCATCCAGGGGCAGGAGCAACACGGGATTGACCTCGCCGGACGTGAGGCGGACGGCCGCTACACCGTGATCCAATGCAAGGACTATCAACAGTTCACCGCCGGAAACCTACGGGCAGCTGTCGAGAAATTCACCACCGGACTTCGGCCCTTCAACGCCTATCGCCTGATCATCGCGACCTCGGCCTCTGCCCAACCCACGCAACTCGCCGATGAGTTGGCCAAGCTTCAGGACGAGAATCCTGATCTTGAACTGGACCTTTGGGGCTCCGAGAAGATCAACCAGCACCTCCGCTACCACGGCGATGTCGTTGCTCAGTTCTGGACCCGCGAGACAGCCAAGGTGTTCTGTACTGGGGCACCTCTCCCAGGGGTACCAGCACCGCTTCCGGATCGCCACGAGCAGGCGGAGCGAATCCTCATCGGTCCCCTCAAGACCGCTGATGTGAAGCCGATCTTGCGCGAGGCGGACTCCAAGCGGGCAGGGGCTCCGGCAGAGTCCGCCGTTCTGTATGGCGACCTGGCGGTCCGGTTGCAGGAAGCTGGCCATCGCGGACATGCGATTGTGCTGCGTCACAGACAACTCGATGCCCTACGGGAGGCCGGGCTCTTCGATGAAGCAGCGGGACTCGCGGCTCTTCTGGCTGTGACTGCGCTTTACCACGGTGATCGGTACGAACCGCGGAAGCTAGTTCGCCTGCTCGGGGAGTTGGCACGTGATGCCGAGTCGACGGGTACCGAGGAGGCTGCGACAACCAGGCGGCATGCCGAACTTGTCCGAGCGGCTGTAGACAACGCTCTGCACCCACTTGGCGCCGGCAAGCCCGACCTCCAGCTGGCGGAGAGCGATGTGGACTTGGGGTATTGGCCCCTGCTGGTCCTGATTCTCGCTGAGTATCGGCTGGCCACAGATCCGCACCAGCTTGAGGAACTGGATCACCTCATCAGCGTTGCGGTCACAGAAGCAGACGAGCGGCCGATCGCAGGCCTCGGAGAAGACCTCGCCATACGCCTGCGACTCGTGCGTGCCGAGTACAACTCCCTCGTAAGAGAGGAACTCCTGAGAGCAGCGAGGCGACACCTGGTCCATGGCCGACACTCGGCACTGATCAGCGCGCGCGAAGCTCGGCGATGCTGTCTCGAAGATCGGGCCGAGGAAGCGTTGGAAAGCTGGAGGGATGCCGTTCAAGACGCTATCCACGCCGGATTGGCTGAGGACGCCGCCGACTGGCTCTACGCCATCCGGTCACTGAATGTTCAGTACGGCCCCTGGTCCACAGAACTCGACGACGAGCATCACCTTGCCCAGGCTCTCGGCGCAACAGGAACGGGCCGATTG
Source organism: Streptomyces nanshensis (assembly GCF_001751255.1). GTDB lineage: Bacteria > Actinomycetota > Actinomycetes > Streptomycetales > Streptomycetaceae > Streptomyces > Streptomyces nanshensis_A. The sequence goes on from NZ_LJGW01000520.1 coordinate 19,285, forward strand.
TTGGATCGCATTCGGGACCCAAGGGCGCAGGCGATGTCAGCTGTGCTGCGCAAGAAGCCCATCGAAGCCGTGCTGTCAGCTCGACGTTGGCTCACTGACAGTGTCGTGACGGGAAGCTGGGCCGATGAGAATGAGGCACTCAGCTTCCTTGGAGACCTGTACCGCGACAACAACGAGCCCGCCCTAGCCTCCACGTACTACCAACGCGCGGGGAACGCCAAGAGACTCGAAGAACTTTCCACGAGTGTCGGCGACCTCTTGTTGCCGGTGGGGCAACTCAGGGACGAACCATGGTGGGTCCTCCGCGCCCGAGCGACGCTCATCTCAGCGCAGGCAGATCTGATCGAAGACCACACGGTGGGCACGCTGCTCAGCGATCTCACAGATTTGGCTGCGCGAGGCAGGGCAGGTGAGCTCAGTGACTCACCAACACAGGCCCTCACCCTGCAAGCCACAAAGAGCGCCTGCACGCTGGCGTCAAGGGGAACTCCCGAACAGGCTGGCACCCTCCTTGAGCTGCTGGCCTCCGACGTGGTTCGTGAGCCCAACCACTACCGGCACACCGACGATGAACATGCGGCCGCATGCGTCGAGATCGCCTTTGCACACCCGGACCTCACCATGGCTGCCCTAACCAGGCTGTTCGACCTCGCAGAGTACGACACCCACAAGGCGCTTGAGCTCCTGGCAAGTCACAGGGTGCTCGAACTACTGGCGGCACGGGAACATCGCAAAGACCGTCTCGGTAAACCAGGCGACGCCGGAATGCTGACCGACGACGAACAGACCACACTTCGCGCTCGGGCGATCCAATTGGCGCAGCAGGGAGGTTACTTGAGCGACGTCATGTGCTCCGAAATTCACCCCATCCATCCTTCAGTACGCGACCGCGCGGAACAAGCTCGTGATCGAATCCTGAACCGACCCGCCCCTAAACCTGGGCACGCTGAACTCGGGACCGCCATGGTTACCGACTCATATCTGGCAAGCAGTCTGGCCGATGAAGACCAGGAGGCCTGCCTTAGGAAACTTCTGGATGTCGCTGGTGACCCACGTGAGGTGGCCTCGACCCGGCAGGACGCGCTCATCGGGGCCAGCAATCTAGTGCTTGAACAATCCCCGGACGTGAAACACGAAACCTTCCAAAAGAGCAGGGCATTTGTGCTCGGCGAACAAGACGGTAGCCATCTTGACGATGAGCTGACCGGCGATTCTCATCCACTCAGCTCATTCAGGATCAACGGTGGACCTGCCTCGCTCTGTGGTCACGGACTACGCCTGGCCGCAGCTTCGGCCACGACGATCGAGGAACAAGAGTGGGTGCGAGATCAGGCGCTTGGTTTCCTACGCAGCGACGAGCGCTCCATCCTCCAGACCGCCGCCAGGACACTCAACCAACTCCCACGAGAGGTCACCAGCAACATAGACACCAGTCTCCTGGCCACGCACAACCATGTCGGTGTCCGCCAACTCAGCGCCGTGCTGTGTATGCAGAACCCTGAACGCTGTCTGGATACGGCCATGCGCCTCGCCGGCGACAGTGACGGCCGTGTGCGACGCACGCTGGCCGAAGCAGCGGCCTACCTTGCGCCGGACCCTCCCGAATCAGCCACCGCGATCCTGGAAGCCCTCGCTCAGGACCCACGCCACAGCGTCCGTGTAGCAACGCACCTCCACACCTAGCCTGAGCGTGCTTACCTCTTCGAGCGGTACCTAGAGGTGTCGCCGCCTGTCCGCACCTGCTCAGTCATCTATCGGTGCAGTGTCGGGCGTACGGCAGGGCTAATGCGTGTTTCAGCTGACTCGCTGACAGCACGTAGTAGCTCATCCCAGTCGGTGTAAAGAAGCCACTCTTTCCCCATGAGATGGGCTGTCCACAGCACGAGGTCTGCCCAGCTTCGACAGCGATGGACCTCTATGGCGTACGCGTTGGCGTCAGGAGCCGAGTCGCAGGAGGCGTGGTCAACGCGCCAGCGCGCAGGAGTGGGATACGAAAGGAGGCTCCCACCCGAGAACGTCACGGCCCCACCCTCCTGAGGCTCAGATTCGAGCTGTTCCCACGCACGTTCGTTCACAGTGACCTGCTCAACTTCCGCCATGTCCACCCACAGATTGCCCTCGCCATCGGCCACGACTCGCTTGCAAACATCGCATATCGCTACAAGCTCATGCATGCCCGCTCCTTTAGATCAAGCCCAGTGAGATAGGTGTTACTTGCCAACCATGTCTTGCCGAGGCACCGGACGTGTGCTCCAGGGGCCGCCACCCACGTCCAGAATCGCGGCGGGGGAAGGTCGGTGCGTCCAGTAGCAATCCCATCGTCGCGCCGACGGCTTGGGCAACGAATCCAGCCGGGCTTCTGCCCAAGACGCGCGTCCCGGCTTCACTTACCTGCAGTTTCGCGTTCCCATCCGCGAGGTCTTGCCGGTCGAGGACTGTCGGCACGTATGCGTGGCAGGCCGTGTTGAAGAACACGGCAGAGGTACCGCAGGCCATCGCCCGCGATGAAGAGGTGTGCGATCGTCAGTCGAGCCAGCCCGCGACCGGCACAGAGGTCTGCCCGAGTCGGACAGGGCTATAGCTGCTCGCTGGCCTTGGCGGGCAGCTCACTTGGAGAGATGCACTCGATCGTGTGTAGTCTCCGTCCCGAGCGCCTTCTGCCGCCGGCCCTGCCTAGCCTCGCACCGTGTCTAAGAAGTCTCCCGTGGGATCGAAGATCTACAAGGTGCTTGCCGAGGCCCGCACAGTTGAGCCGTACCCAGTTTGGATGACCTGGGAGGGCGTTGCTCGCCAGGTCTACGGCTACTCGTTCGAGACTCGAAACGCGCAGCAATGCGTGGGTCGTCTGTCCTCGGTCGGCGTGCTGCGGTACAGCAATGGTCGTACGGCGGGGCCGAGGATCTGGCCCACGCCTGCCGAGTCTTGGATGCTACGGCAGACGGGGAAGGTGTTCTCCGACGTCATGCTTCCCGTGGATAGCCCGAAGTACCGGCCACCGACGCGCGAAGAGGTCGTGGAAGCCTTCGTCAACGGCATCCATGACCCCAAGGTGCCGCTGAATCTCGGTGAGGTCGCTGCCCTGGTCAATCAGTACTGCAAGACGTCGTTCGACGTCGCCGAAGTGATGTGGTGGCGCCTGGGCCTGGAGAGGCGTCGTGCACAGCAGCGAGAAGTCTGCCTTACCCGGCTCGGTGTCGCGATGGGCAGACTCCTGGCGGCAAGGGACCGGCAGGAGATTGAAGCGCGCAAGGTGTGGCTCGGCCCATGGCGGGTCGATCCCGAGCAGTTGACCGAGTGCCCCTGTTGCCAGCAGGAGATCGTGTCGGCTTCGGTGCTCTCGCAGGGCGTACGAACTGGATGAGGCGGCGCCCAGCAGACTGAGCGGGGGGAGGACGGGAACAGGATCTGATGTTCCTGTCCTCTTTGCTCGTCGCATCGTGTGGCGGCAGCTCGGTTGCCGGAACACGGCCGCGCGACCTCCTTCCCGCTAGTCACCGTGCGGGGAGATATCAGGCGTTTACTCCGGTAGGACCCGCAGTATGAACTGTTCGACAACGGCTGCGCCCACGGCGCCATGTTCTCCATCATCGAGAAGGCGCTGTGCTGCCGTGCAAACTGCCAGCACCGTGTTCTGCTCGTCACGCCGGGGCAGGGGCGCCAGGTTGTTGTGGAGGTCCCGCAGACGCCCAGCGTCTGCGGCGTGGGCCTGGTGTTTGGGGGTGGGGCGTGGACCGAGCACCTGTCGTCTGACGGGCTCCTCACCTCGTGAGCGGCAGCCAAGCCACGGCGACGTTGGGTGCTCGTAGGGCGTAGTCCAACGAGTCAGGAGTGACTGACGAATCCGGCAGCCCCGAGGAGAGCACGATCGGCACCCCGCCTTGCTGCGCGATCTCAACTCGTACCTGCTCGGTCACGGGAGCTTCCCACTCCTCGATGCCGAGCCTCAAGGTCAACACTCTTGCACTCAGAACTGCGGTCCCCTGAGCGGCGCGGATAGGTTCATCACGAGGCACGAGGCCAAGGTCTCGGCGATAGTCGGTGACGCCCACCCACCAACCGTCCCGGTCACGATTCGGAGGCACGAAGTCGATGGACTCAAGGTGTGGATTGACCAGGATGGCCACGGGAGTTCGATCGTCTATGCGGAGCAGGCTGGTCTTGACCGCGATCGCGCGCCAGCTGGCCAGCGCGCGCGAAGTACCAATGACCGTCATCACCCCGTGCCGTCGGTCTCCGGCCGGTCCGTCGGTGTCTACCCAATCGGGATAGCGGCACATGCCCAGATGGTTCAAGGTTGCAGTCGCCTTGCCGGGCTGCTCGAACACCCGCAGCGCGGGAACTCCATCGTCAAGAGAACCCCCGCAGTACTGGCAGTCAATCGGCCACAACAAGGCCATTGCTTTCTCGAGTTGCCCTGGAGCTAGGTGACGTTCGGTGCTCCCACTGACTGCGACGGCTGACAGGCCCGGCTGCCCCTCTGCCGCATGGACGATCCGCCAGTCCGGCATCAGCATTGGGGCGCGCTGCCGAGCTCGGCGTAGCCAGAGCTGAGCGATATCGAGCTGGCCACGCAGAGCCAGGACAGTGCCCAGCGTGATCATGGCATCGGGGTCGCCGGACTCCGCACGCAATAGCGCGCCGTCGTGGGCCCGCTGGATATACAACGTTGCTTCGTCCGGGAGTTCGCCGAACGCCAACGTCCCAGCATAAGCAAGAGCCGCAGCAGGCAGTCCGTGATCAGCTGCGCTCACCAGCCACTGGGCGCGGTTGCCCATGAGGTTCATGTTCCGCCGTAGCCAGTCGCCATACCTGACGGCACATTCGGCGTCTCCCCACTCAGCTCCTCTGAGCCAGAACTCCCGAGCCGCCTCCTCATCCTCATCATCCAGAGCAAGGTCACCGAGCACCCGCAACGCGCGTGCCTCACCCGCCCGCACCGCCGCCTCAAGCCACCTTTGGGCTCTCTCGCCGTCCTCCGCTTCGGCAAGCAGTGCACCTAGGTGGCACATAGCCGCACCATCGCCTCGATTGGCTGCGTCGCGCAGCCACCGCTCCCCCTCCTGCCGGCTCGATACTTCCCCTTGGTCGATGAGCAGGCCCGCGAGCTCTGTCATCGCAGCGGTATCCCCCGCCTGTGCCGCCGGACGGAGTGCCCTGAGTGCGATATCAGGACGATCTGCCAACTGAGCGTTCCAGGCGAGCAGTGAGAGGTTTGGCCCATCGACGAGTCGCACGGCCTCCTCCCATGCCGCATCGGCCACTGGAGTCACGCCAGCCGCCCACGAGTCTTCAGCCACCAGATAATCGAAGGGTTGCCAGCCGCACTCATCGTCTGGCACGAGGAGGCTTGTCGCTCCGAGTAGAACCTCCGAGGCCCAGGCCCACGCCTCCTCCAGGGACTCCGGCCGCAGTTTGGCGCCGCCCGCACGCTTGAGGTAGGCGTGATGCAGCCGCTCCAATGCTGCGCCCGGCAGTGGTCCCGCAAGGCCAGTTCTGGCCAGGTCGATCCCCGCGGTCACTAGAGCCGCCCCACGGGGATGCCCTCCATCCACTCCGAGCGACCCAACGGCCGCACGCAGCCGCTCCATCAACTGGGGTCCCCCCGCGAGGTATTCCGGCAGGCCGTAGTCGTCACCGGCCGCAAGTGCTTCGACCAGACGGGGGTCACCGGAGCCAGCAGCGGCCGCACGTTCCCCATCGCTCCAGATCCGGTCGACGGGGACGAGCGCAGCGCGCCGAAGCACAGCCTCGGCAAAAGTCGGCCCGTCGAGCGCCTCGCCTGCGCCGCGCCGGGCGCTTCGGTTCACGTACCGGTCATACAGTTGAGAACGCAAGGTGGCGAGGACAACCGTCCCGCTCCTCTGCAGCCCGGTCAGCAGTTCACCGGTAAGCCCTTTGGGATGCAGATGGCGCTCTAGATCATCCAGCCAGACCACCCGGTACCTGCCTGGTTCCCGACAGTCGTCTGTAAGCCCACTGAGATCGGTCGCTGGATCAGGGCAGCAGACCTGCCACTCACCGAGCGTCCGCCGCATCGCCTCAAATGCGGAACGCGTTTTTCCTACCCCCGAATTTCCCGTCATCAAAACGAAGCCGCCCTGGCGCGCCGCCGCCCGCAGGCGTCCGTCGAGCCTTTCGTCAAGATCCCGCGAAACGTACGGCACAGTTTCAGGCAGGCCATCGACCTCACGCACAGGATGGGTACCGTAACCAACCGCCTCCGCCCCAGCGACCGCCTCCCACGCAAAGCGCCGTTTGCGTCGGATCCGCTCCAGGGCTGGCCGCACTCCGGTGTGCCGCTCCACGAGTTCGAGAAATTCCTCGTTGGCGAGGAGCGTCCTTGCCGGAACCGCCTCCAGGCGACCGTGCGCCCAGCCATTCGGATCATCGACTGCCACCCCGACCAGGTAGTCCCCCAGGAAAGCGGCTGCGCCAGACATTCCCCGCCATGGCGAGCCGTCTCGCGATGTCTGCGGGGCCGAGTGCGCACTGTCGATCACATAGCGCCCGCGCAGTACTGACGAGCCGGGCTTGAGTGTGCCGACCAGCTGCTCAGAATCAGGCCGACGGCCCGTCCGCTGGGCGTGGGGAAACCCGATGACCTCGCAACCGGACCAGACCGACGAACCTTCCAGCTCACCCCAGCGCACCGGCGGGGTCGCCTCCGGCTCAATTAGGTCGGCATCCGCCAGCAGCAGCGCCGCGTCGCACGCCTCGCCCACACCCCGCCAGAGAACTTTGCAGTCCTGGAGCCCGGAGCCACCCGGGACACCAGCCCGTGCGTCACTGGCACTGACCACATGACGGGCAGTCAGGATCAGCCGTGCGCTCAGTAGCCAGCCGCTGCCCTGCGTACTTCCCTCGACAATCACGATGCGCCACCGCATAGCCTCCCCCATGTCATAGCCCCCCGGCGACGTCAGTCCCGCATGTTCCCGAAGTCGTCCAGTTCAGCTGGGTCCGGGTTACCGATCAGCCAACTCGTGCTGTCCGATGAGCGCCTGGGTTCCAAGGTCAGCGCAATCCGGTGGGCCTTGTGCTGCGCGGCAGCGGCACTGACGTCCCCGGACACAACCCAGGCTTTGAAACCCGCCTTAGCCTGAGCGTCCCTGCGGAGCTCTACGGAGAACTCAAGGGTGATATCCCGGACATCGAACCGCAGTTCCTCGCCATCGCCCGCGACGGCGGCGTCGAGGAGCTGCTGCCTCACGGCCGCCACGGCCTGTGTGAGTTCGATCTCATGAAACGCGTCCGTCACGTCGCCCCCCCGCAACCGCAGACTGGAACTAGCAAGGATAGGAAGGCCGCCACGCGCCCGGCATGGGGGTCGCGCTCACTGTAGTTGTCCCCGCCGGGTTGCGTCAGGTCCCGGGCCACCAGACAAGCAGGGCGCAGGTCATCAGGGCGATGGGGACAGCGGTGATGAGGAAATACTTCTGGAGTTCGTGAGCCTCCAGGTAGTCATGCAGAACTTCCCATTGCCGGCGTACCACTCTTCCCCCGCCCGATGCTCTCGGCACCGGTGGTTCATTGGTCAACCGTCGTGCCGTGGCCCTCCCGTGGTGGCTGGAGACAACGGATGCCGGCAGCGTCATGTCATCCGGGCCAGAGGCGTGCGATGCGGTAGCGGTCGGCTCTGACGGAAGGACAGCCGATGGGAGGGGTGCCTCCCCGTCTTCGTGTGGTGGGGGTTCCCCGGGGCTGTCGGCCGGCTGTGGCTTGAGTTCACCGGCTACCTGCACCAAGTCGCCTAGCAGTGCTGAATCTTCGCGGAGCTCGACCTCCGCGTTCTCGATGGTGGCGAGCCACACTTCCCGTTCTGCAGCAGGAAGTTGCTCGGCGACTACGGCGGCGGTCTCCTTCAGCATGCCTGGGTGGGAGGCGATCACACCTGCAGCACTGTCCGCCAGAAGGTCTTGGGTGGGGGCAGCGCGGGTGAGGATCGTCAGGCAGCGTCGCCGCTGGCTGCCTGTGAGCGCGGGGGAGGTGAGAACCTGCTCAAGGAACTCTTCACCACTGGAGGTATTCAACTCGTCGATGAGCGCTGCATTTAGGGCGTCGGGGCCAAGACCGCCGAAGTAACCCTCGTCAAGGGCCGGGTAGAGGTCTCGGAGTAAGCGCCGCAGCGTCAGGATGGTGTCGGGTGGCAGCGGCGGAGGGACCTCGAACTCGCGGTAGTAGAAAAGCCAGGCGGCGGTAATGACCCCCTTGGCGTCGTCCTTGTGGGCGGCACCAGCCATGCTCTGCACAGCAACGAGGGCACGTAGCAGATCCGGGTCGACGTCCAGACGCTCGGCGTCGACACCGCGCTGGCAGTACTTCATCTCATGCTCCAGCAGCACTGCGGTGGCCGCTGGCTTCTCGTCGAGCGCCTGGCGGGAGTGGAGCAGCACGTCGGCGAGTGCGTCCATGTGGACGGTTAGGGGATGATCAGGGTAGGGGAGCTCCGACAACCATTCCTGGTCGATCTCGCCGTCTTCCTCCAGGCGCTCGGCCGCCTCGTCAGGGTTCCAGTCATCAGGTACGCCAGCCCGGTGGAGAGCGGCTATCTGCCGATTGAAGGCGAGTGCGGCGACCTCCTGTACCTGGGCCCGGGTCAGCTGCCGGTAGAGCGCCTCGGGGACAAGCTGAATTATCTCCCCTCTGGTCGCGGCAGCGTGCCGGATGCGCAGCCGTTCCCACCACTCACGGGTGGAGCGTGCCAGCAGCAGGAGGCGCACCGGGCGGCCGGGCGGCCGGTGTGCCGCCAGCGCATTGAGCACCTGTTCGACCTGCTGGGTGCGTGACTCGGCGTAATCGATGATGATCAGTACGGGCCGGACGAGGTGACAGAAGTCGGCATACGCCTCGGAACGCTGCTCGGGGACGTCGGAGAGGAATCCGGCGCACCAGGGTATGTCCGGGTTCTGCGGGAGGTGCTCGGCGTCGGGGCGTCGTTCAGAAAGGCGGCGTGCCAGCTCCACGGCCAGCCGGGTCTTTCCGATTCCGCCGGGGCCCTGCACGACAGCGGAGTCCACGGTCCGCCCGCTGGCGCACCAATCGAGCAACGTGGTCAACTCGGCGTCGAGACCAGTGAAGTCCACGATCTCCGAGCGAGGTGAGAGCAGGTAGGACGCTGCGGCCGCGGGCTGCGGCGGACAGTCGAAGAGCCGTGCGAGATCGGCAGCCTCCAGCCGTGGCCGCGCCTGTGAAGCCTGCTCCACCAGGTCGCAGAATCCCCGGTCATCCAGCAGCCGCCGCACCGGAAGGGCTTCCAGACGGCCACTGTTCCACCCTGCAGGCTCATCTGTGATCACGCCCAGCAGCAGGTCCTGACAGAACACCCCCGCTCCAGACATTCCGCTCCACGGGGAACCGGTTGTTCCGCTGGAGGACTGTGGGGGTTCCCCAGCTACCTGCAAACTGTAGGTGCGAGAGGCGTTGTCAATGACGTTGATGCGGCCGACCGCCACATGGGGCGCACGGTATTCCCAACGATCATCGGCAGCGACATCAGATCCTCGCCGTACTGCTGCGCGAGGAAGTCCCACGGCAGTGCATTCGGGGGCCGAAGTAGGCCTGGTGCAGGTGAGTTCGCCCCACCGCACTGGCGCAAACGCCTCTTTCAGATCTTGAGGCCGGCACCGCAGCAGCGCTGCATCCCCACGGCGCCACGCAAGATCTGCGACCACCTGGGGGCCCTGCACTCCGTCGTTGAGTAATCGGACGAGGCGAGGCGCATCTCCAAAGCCAACTGCCACTTCCACCAGGTGGTAGGCCGTCAGGATCAGGCCAGGTGCGACCACAGTGCCCGCGCCTACGCGTCCCGCGTACTCCACTGAGGCAGCACGATTCCATCCCATCCCAGCCCCCTGCCTAGGCGAACGGGCGCCCGCCCGGGGTCTCGCCCAAGTGGCCCTGATCACTGATCGGCCTCAGACTGGCTCCCTCCAACTCCAAACTGACGGTCATGCGGTGCGTCTGTGCAGTGGAGCGCTCTCCGCGCGCTTCACCAGAGACGACGAACGCCTTCATGCTGCCGCCGGCCGAACTTGTCTTGCGCAGCTCGATTCCCAGGTCCAAGACGACATCCTTCACCCTGAACCGAAGATCCGAGCCTGCACCGTCTCGCTGCGCGGCCTCCAGGCCCTCCCGTACGGCTTTGATTGCTTCGGACAGCTCCATACCGTCCAATCCATTACCCCCTCAAGTCATCATCGTGGCAAGACAGTTGGGCATGCCTCCGCTCACGATAAGGCTCTGCACTTCGCCAGTTCCGAGAGGTCCGCTGTCCTGGCCTGTTCTCACCTCCTGCGCGCAGACTCTTCACGGCAAGAGAGTGGTTCACAGGTCATTTGCGGGCGGGAGACGGGCGGGAGATCAGACGGTGGCCCGTTGGGCTGACGCAGTCAAAGCCTGCAACTGTGCGTGCATGCCGGTGGCGAGATCCACTGTGGGCTGCCATTCGAGGGTCGACTGAGCTCGGCGAGAGTCGGCACGGGTGGTCAGAACATCGCCGTTGCGTGCGGTGGCCGCCTGAAGCTGGATCTCGCGACCCGTAAGGCTGTTGGCGATGTTGATGACGTCGATCAGTGACGCGTTGGTGCCACCGCCCACGTTCACGATGCTGGTGTCGGGCGGGGCACCTGCGGCGGCGATGGTGGCTGCCACTGCGTGATCGATGTAGGTGAAGTCCCGGCGTTGGTGACCGTCACCGAAGAGGCGCAACGGGTCACCCCTCAGAGCGGAGTGCAGGGCGGTCGCAGGAGCCGCCGCAGTTGCCTGCTATGTCTCCAAGTCAGAGCACCAGCCGCATGCCCTCTGGTTCAGTGGGGGATGCCTTCGATGATGTCGCGGGCGTCCTGGCGGAGGAGTTCGGCGCACACTCGGCTGCCGAGTGTGGCGGGGTCGTTGGAGGTCTCGTCCCAGATGTGGGCGTGGGCGAACTTCGAGCCGTCGCGGGAGAAGACCATGCCGCGCAGGGAGAGTTGGCCGTCCGGTTCGGTGGTGCAGTATCCGGCGATCGGTGAGTTGCAGTGGCCTCGCAGGCCGTGGAGCATCACACGCTCGGCGGTGGCCTCGGTCTGGGTCTTGGGGTGGTTGAGGCGTTCCAGCAGTGCGGCCACCGGGGCGTCGTCGCGGCGGCACTCCAGGGCGAGGACGCCGGCGCCGACGGCGGGCAGCATCTCGTGCACGGTGAACTCGGCAACGATGCGGTGGGTCAGGCCGAGGCGTTCCAGGCCGGCGCGGGGCAGCATCCCGGCGAAGATCAAACCCTGCGACATGGGCTGGTCGCCGGGGACGTCCTTGAGGCAGTGAATCGCCGCGTCGATGTCGCCGCGCTGCAACTGCTGGTCGATGGCTTTGACGAACGGTCCCTTCCCGCCCAACTGGGCAAGGTCGCCTTGCCCAGTTGTCGGCTTCGGTGACGGTGGGCACGGCCTCGACCTTGAGGGACGGCTCCAGCTCGTGCAGCAGGGCGGTGACGTGCTCGGTCTGCGCGAGTGCCATGGGCGAGTTGCGGGTGCCGATGCGAAGGGTCCGGTCGGCGAAGTCGGTCAGGCTCACGGGACGGTGGTCCTCTCCTCGGTGCGGATCTCACGGTCGACGGGCAAGCGGGGGCTTCGTGTCGCGGCGTCGAGGCGGGCGCGATAACCGGATGCAGCAGCTCGTGAGCCTGCACGGGAGGGGCCCAGAGGAGCGCGTCAAGTTCTGTGCGTTGAAGCCGGAAGTCGTAGCAGTCGTCGTCCAGTTCGGGCCCCGTGAAGAGGAAGACGAACCGGTCACGGTGTCGTGGGCGGGTTGCTTGCAGCCACTCCACAGCCAGTAGATCCGGCGGGCGGACGGCGAGGGCCAGGCCCAGCTCCTCGCGTACTTCGCGCTCCGCCGCCGCGGCCGGTGATTCGCCCGCTTCGATCAGCCCGCCGGGAAGCTGCCACGGCGCGTCGTCCTTGGCGGGGTGCACGATCAGGACGTCGCCGCGATGGTCTGTGATCAGTACCTGGGAGTTGCGGGGTGCCCGTACGCGATCTTCTCCTGGGACACAGGCACGCTTCGGAGGGCGGCAGCCGGTCAAGTGGGCGCCAACATCCCCCAGGTGGGTGAAACTTTGCGGGTGGTTCCTGACTGGAAAGTAAAGCTGATCACGTGCGCGGTGCTGGCCGCCCTCTGTGCCCTGCTCGTCGCTATGCGCTTCGTATGGCTCCGGTACGTCTGGCCGTTCGTTCGGAGACATGTCGTCCTGCGAGTGCGTCACGAGTTTCGGCGGTTGACGAGCCGGTTGACCGCTCGCGTGGTTGCCCCGATGCACTCTGTCTTGCCCGGCATCGTGACCGGCCTGCCGCCGCACAGGGGCCTAGCCGACCTCTGCGTCTCGCGGTGGGCCCGAACCTTCCTGAGGGGCATACCGGTACGGGCATTTTTGCTGGCCGCACTGGTAATTGCGGTATGGAACGAGGCCGTCATCCGAAGGGAGTGGACTGAGACGAATCCCGCGCCGCAGTCCGCCGATCCTCTCGAAGCTTTGATCGGCGGATGCGTGGATGCAGCGCAGTGGACCATTTTCATACTCCCCTTGGAACTCCCCGGGACGGCGGTCCGGATCTGGGAGCATCCGACGGAGGTGGTCGGGTTGCTGCGAACCCCTATCGTCGCGGTGCTCCTGTGCTGGGCAGTCCTCATGTTGCTTCCCGGCTTCCTCGTGCTCGTGGGGCTTCGTCCCCTTCTGCCTCGGACGGACCAGCGGCGCATCGAAGCCGAATCCGAGACGCGGAACTGGCCGGTCGTGCTTCTGATGCTGTCCGCGGTTCACTGTGGGCGCACTGTTGCCCAGCTCCAGGAGCTGGGACCGCTCGACCTGCCGGGGCTGTCTGTGCGCAGGGCGGAGCGGGTGATCCGCCGGGCGTGGAAGACGCGACACGGGAAGGTGCGTCGGTATCAGCAGCCGGAGCTGAAGACCCATGCCGCGCGGGTTATCAGTGCGCTGCGCAGGGCGGAGGCCCGGCAGTACGAGGATCCCGAAGAGGCGTTGCGGACCATGGCAACCCTGTTGGCCACAGTGGCTCACCGGTACGCGGAGGGGCGCACGCTTCAGCTCTTGGACGAACACCAGATGACGGGGGCTGAGCCTGTCGCGGATCGCTCGTGGCTGCGCCTGGCGGTGTCCGGGGTCGTGATCGTCGGTGTGTTGGTGGCGCTCTCACGGGTCGATCTACCTGAGATGGCGACCGGCCCGGCTGTTGCGCTGATCATCACGGCTGTGTTCGCGGGGGTCTATCGCGGGCGCCTCCCCGGCTATCACGACCTCATCGACATCTTCCGCGGCGCCGACCGGCGGTGAGGGCGAGCATCGCAGGCGTTTACCCACCGAGTTTTCCGTGCGGGAGGAAATCCCCGCTCTACCGCTCCGCCATCAAGTACGGCCCAGTGGTCGTGCGGGGTCGTGGGTCAAGGAGCTGGGGCGGCCGGGGTGCCGGCGGGCAGGTCGATGAACTTCGGATACGAGAATCGAACTCGTGAGGGGTTGCCCCCAACACGCTTTCCAAATGTTCGTCTCGGCGTTCGGGGGTGGGCGGGGGCGTTCTGACCTGCGGTCGGGCTTGCGTCGGTGCGGTGCCTGAACGGCGCTGCACGGGGGTGAATGCAACCAGAACTGCAACCGCGAATGTCATGCGAGTACCGGCGCGGAGCGCTCCGGACGGTCTGAGAGTCCGGTCAGAACCGTTGCTGATCGTGAGGATTCCGGAAGCAGTGCATGAGCCTCAGCGTGAGTTCCTCGGCGATGTTCGGCACCGCACCTTCGATGGTTGTGGCGTCCCAAGTCTCGTCGGGCAGGAGCTGCACCGGACCACCCCGTCCGCCGCGTGCCAGCGGGAAGCTGTTGGAGGTCTTGGCAGAGTCCAAGCTCATCACGGTCAGGATCTCGGCGGGGTCGATGGCCAGCGCGGGAGCGAAGCGGGTTTGCGGGACGTCGTGGAGACGTAGCAGCAGCCAAAGCAAGTCAGCGATGCGTGCCTGGGCGAACTCTGGATCGAGAACCGGCATGAACATGTGACTGGAACGGGGTAGCGACTCCCAACAGCTCCGTTGGCCGGACCGCTTAATCGCCAGACCGATACTGCGACCTTGCCGCGCGTCGCGGACGTACGCAGCAGTGAAGTCGTCACCGATCACGCTCGATACTTCTTCGGTGGCTGTGAAGAACGACGCTGACCGCCCCAGGGACACGAGGTCCTCCTTGAGCTGATTCATCTGGCGCATGGACAGCCGGGGGCTTTCCTCCGGCAGCAGATGAAGCTCAATCGTCGCACTTTCGCTTGACCACGGGGGTAGCAGCTCCCTGCGCCAAGCAACTGGCAACGGCTCGTTGAGCTGCTGACCGGCGACAGCACTGGCCATGACAGAGGTGCCGACGGTCTCGGGGCGTGCGGACGGTTGCTCAGTCTTCACTGTTCCGGGGAAGGTCAGCGATTTGATGACGGCGATGGTGAGGGCTGCGGCGTTGTCAGCGGCAAGCAGCTGGAAGCCGCCGGTGTCTGTCTGCTGCTTACTGCCGTCAGCTCGGTCGCTGATGCCACGGATGACCAAGGCCGAAACCTGCTCAGCCATGGAAGCGGCGCCTGAGAAGCCTGCTCCTTCCGTTTCGATGGCGGCAACACCATTGTAGTGCTCGTCCAGAAGGTCCTGCAGCGTGGACGCCTGGGCGTTCACAACCACCTCGCCGGCCGCGATCGGTTTGAAGTGGACTTCGGGGATCTCACGGCCTGTGGGAAATAGAGACTCCGCCCACTGCGGATCCAGCACGGCGAAACGGGCTGTCTGCTCAAGCCGGTGTGATGCTGACCAAGTCACGGGCCGGGTCTTGAATGTCTGTTCCTGCTTTCCCCCGTGGTAGGAGAAAACTTGCGTGGCAACGACGACGTCGCCGAGAGCTACGTCGCGTTTCATGCCTCCAGCAATGCCCGTGAAGAAGACAGCGTCCGGGCCGATCATTTGGATGGCGCGCTCAGTAAGGACGGCTGCGCCCTGGTTCCCTTGACCGACCTGAGCGAGGTACACCTCCCAGTTGGTTCCCGGGATTCGGCCGACCTCGAAAATTGTCCCTGCCGCGTGGTCGACCCGTTGTGGGTCCGCGACCAGCGCCCGTACCGCTCGATACTCCAGTGGTAGCGCGGCGAAGATGATGATCTTTCCGCTGGACGGACGCATGTAGCACCTCGCGAAAACCGGCTTGTCTACCCGAGCGACCGTGATGCGCAGGGGCGTGAGTCACAGGCTAGCCCTGGGGTCGGACAACGCGGTTCAGCTGCATGGTAGTTGAGTGCACCCCCCGCTCCAGAACGATCTTTCGAAGGGGAATTTCGTGGCCGCTGCTGAGGATGTTACTGAGAGCAAAATACTGCTGGCCGAGTACGATCGCATCAAGGAGGAGCAGAGGGCTCGGATCGGATTCCGAGACAACCTGCTCTACTTCACTCTCGCTGCGTCTACCGCGGTCCTGGCGATCACCTTCCAGAACAGGCACGCTCAACTATTGCTCGCTCTTCCCGCCATCTGCCTCGTCCTGGGATGGACGTACTTGACCAACGACGAGAAGATCTCGGCGATCGGCCGTTACATCCGAGACCAGCTGGGGCCGAGGCTGGCTGAGCTCAGTGGTACTTCCCCTAGCGCCATATTTGGTTGGGAGGTCTACCACCGTGACGACGCCAGTCGCGCTACGCGTAAGCGTCTGCAAACCGCAGTCGATCTGTTCACATACTTGGTGTTGCCGACGACGTGTGTGATCACGTTCTGGACCTCTCGCGCTGTCCAACCTTTCCCCTTGATCGTCTCCGTCACAGAGACGCTCGCCCTAGCCGCACTAGGCTGGCAGTTCTTGCATTACGCCGAGCGCTAGTGTCCTGAGTCGTTAGTTTGCTTGAGGTTGTAGGGCGGGGTGATGCCTGGTCCGAAGCCGTTGTCGCTGGAGTTGTCCGATCACGAAGGCCGGGTGCTGCGCGGCTCGTTGCGCAAGCAGTCAGCGTCTCAAGCACTGGTGCTGCGGTCGAAGATCGTGCTGGCGTGCGCGGAGGGCTGCCGAACGCGCGGGTCGCGGACGATCTGGGCGTCTCGCGAGAGACGGTACGCAAGTGGCGGTCCCGGTTCGCCGCGAACCGGCTGGAAAGCCTGGCGGACCGACCGCGTTCGGGGCCACCGCGAAGGATCACCGACGAGCCGGTCGAAGCCCTGGTCGTCAGGACGCTCGGCCAGGCGCCACCGACGGGTGATTCGCACTGGTCAACACGTTCGACGGCCGAGGCGGAGGGCATGTCGCAGTCGGCCGTCTCGCGGATGTGACGGGCGTTCGGCCTCAAGCCGCACATCGTGGAGACCTGGAAGCTGTCGACCGACCCGCAGTTCGTGACCAAGGTCCGCGACGTGGTGGGCATCTACCTCGCCCCGTCGGAGAGCGCTCTGGTCCTGGCGGCAATTGACCGACGTCACCGCCCTGAGGAGGTCAGTAGGGTGGGTTCATGCCGAAGCACGAACCGTTCATCATCGACGGAGTCACTTACGAGCGCGATTCAGCTCCGGGAGAGGGCGGATCAGCCGTGGTGTGGAGGGCCCGCCGTAAGCCCGACGGTCAGGTGTTCGCAGTCAAACGGATTAACAAGGACCGCAACGCGGACTCCGCTCGCAACAAGCGTTTCAAGCAGGAGATCGAGTACGGACAGACATCGAGCCACCCGAACGTCGTGAGTATCCACGCGCGCTCAGAGGACGCGAACTTCTTCTACTACGTCATGGACTTCTACCCGATGACGCTGCGAAACGTGATCAACGACGAAACCAATGCTGACGTGCTTCTCGATTACGCGCGCCAGCTCTGCGATGCGCTCGCGTACGTGCACGGCGACGGCATAGTGCATCGCGACATCAAACCTGAGAATGTCCTCGTCGACCCTGATGCGCGCCGGCTCGTCCTGGCCGACTTCGGCATCGCGCATTTTAAGGACTCCTCGCTCACGAATCGCGGGGACCTCTTAGTGAACCGGAACTACCTCGCTCCCGAGCAGATGGTGAGGAACAACGCCCTCGATATCGGCAAGCCCGCGGACATCTTTGCGCTCGGCCTCGTCATAACCGAGATGTTCACGAAACAGAACGCCCGAGGGCGACGACACGCGCTTGTGCGCGACCGCTACCCCTTCCTGGCCGACCTCGACCCGATCATTGAACAGATGCTGCTCCAAGACGAGGCGCAGCGGTTCCGCATCGACACCGTACGCGGCATGCTTCGGGTAACCCTTCAGCGGCTCGACTCGACAATCGAGGAGATCTCCGATGATCTGCGCCCCAACGAAGCGTCCGCCGACAGCTCGTCCGGCGAGGTGGAGTGGATCCTCGGCCGTGCCGCGAGGGACGTGCTGTCGGCGAAGCATGTCTTCGAGCGGGTCGCCGACGGAGAGCTCGACCGATTCAACCTCAACTATCACTGCGAGGTTGCGTACCGGGTGAGCACGGAGCTGTTCAATACGTGTGCTCAAGCCGTTGTATATGCCTCGTGCAAGGCGAAGTTCGACTATGAGGCCGCCGGGCGGTGGGACGAGAACGACGACGCTCTCGTGTTGTCGGCCGCCAAGCCGGGGCTCCAACGCGAGCTGGAGACGATTCTGGCTGATTTCCCCCTCCCTCAGTCTTCGCGCTGGAACGGTCTGCCACGGCGATCGGCTCACTTGTTCCGGTTCTGCAAGGACTACCACTGCGAAGAGCTGCTGACGAGCATCCGCGAATCTGTCTACGGTGAAGGCAATGGCTCGTTGCGGGCGAATCTGATCAGCGCCCCGATCCTCTGGATCACCGGCTGGATGCGTGCGTATCTGGACACCGACTACCTGGAGTTCGACAAAACCGTTCGCGAGGACATCGGTTTCGAGCGCCACCTCTCGGTGCTCTGGGACAAGACGCTTCCGTTGGATTCGGCCCGAGAAGCGGTGGGAGTGGATCTGTTGACCGAGCCGCTCAACGCCGACCGCGTCGCCAGCACACTGCAGGCGCTTGAAGCGAAGTGGGATGTGTCCGTGGGAGAGCTCGTAGACGGTGAGTACTCGGTCATGTTCCGGTCACGCAACACGTACCGCTGCTTCCACGACGAGGCGCTCGACCTCGCAGAACCGGGCTCAGTATTCGAAGCCGACGTCCTCAATCTGCTCCGCCCTGAGGCGGAGTTCGACGACCTCGTCGCACTCACATGGGATCGGGACTTCGACGTGGCCGTCACGCTCGGGAAAATCCTCGGCACCCCCACGCGCTAGTGTCCGGAGTCCAAAGATCAAGGGCGGTCATAGGACGGGGTGGTGCCTGCTCCGAAGCCGTTGTCGTTGGAGTTGTCCGATCACGAAGGCCGGGTGCTGCGTGGCTGGTTGCGTAAGCGCACGGCGTCTCAGGCGTTGGTGTTGCGGTCGAGGATCGTGCTGGCGTGTGCGGAGGGCCTGCCGAACGCGCAGGTCGCGCTCGATCTGGGTGTCTCGCGGGAGATGGTGCGCAAGTGGTGGGCCCGATTCTTGGCGGATCGGCTGGAGGGTCTGGTGGACCGGCCGCGTTCGGGTCGCCGCGGAAGATCACGGACGAGCAGGTCGAGGTACTGGTTGCCAGGTCACTGGACCAGGCGTGACGTTAGAAGCGCCGACCAGATCGAGGTTGCCTCGCTCCGTCGATGAGGTCCTGTCGCCGCCCACGGTCACACATGCCTGTGGGGGCCACGAGCTGGCCGAGTAGGGCGGCTTGTAGGCGCTGGCTGCGCCAGTCTCAAGGATGTTGTGCCCAGGCGTTGCGCCCCGTTGTTCCAGTTGAGTGGCGACCACCACCGACGGGTTGGAGATGCAGGACAGCGTCTCGCCCGCTCGCCCTCTTGGTGGGTACCACGTCGCTGGGGTACGAGGGGAGAAGGGCCATGGAGGCGTGACGGTGAAGTCACCGCCAGGGCTCCATGGCTCAGCTCGGGTCGACGGCTGCCGGGTGGGGGCAACTACCAGTCGATTGTCAGGCGGGTGTCGGGTCGCGCGATCTGGGCGCCGGCTTCGATCTGGTCGTCGTCGGTGGCGGCGGGGTAGGCGGTAATGAGGGGTTGGGCGGGGCGTTCCTGGCTCCAGCGGTGTAGGAGGTCACTGACCTGTGCGGTGAGCTTGTTGGCGTCGGGGCCGTGGGTGGTGATGCCCAGTTCGTCGGCGTCGTCGCTGACGGGACGGGCGGTGAGGTAGGCGAAGGTGCCGCCGTCGTACAGGGCGGCGCCGGACCAGCGGAGGGCGGGGGCGGCCAGGCCGAGGTCGCGGGCGGCTGGGCCGATGGACAGCTTGCCGAAGCTCAGGTCGGACTCGATGGTGGCGAGCCAGAGGTCGAGGTGGGCTGCGGGCTCGTCATGGCGCACGTGGATGCCGGTCCATTGCTGGTGGGCGGGGTAGGTGAGGACGTCTGCCAGTGCGGCTTGGTCCGGCTGGTCGTCGGCGTCGACCTTGAGGATTGCGTTCTCGGCGAGACGGACATGGATCTCGCCCATCTCGGCCGCACCGCGCAGGGGGACGAACCCGCACACCGCTGCGTTGGTGCTGACCATGCGGTCGTCTTCGGTGCGGGTGAAGGCGATGGACCGGGTCAGGCCGCTGCCGTGCAGTCGCAGGGGGACGACGATCCGTCCGCCGGACGCGAGTTGGGACCACCAGGCGGCCGGGATGTCCCAGGCCCCGGCGGTGACGATGATCCGGTCGTACGGTGCGCGGTCGGGGTCTCCGAGGGCGCCGTCCCGGCACAGCACGGTGACGCGCTCGTACCCGGCTTCGGTCAGGTGGGTGCGGGCGCCTTCGGTGAGGTCGTCGTCGAGTTCGATAGTGACCACTCGCCCGCTCTCGCCGACGAGTTCGGCCAGCAGGGCGGCGTTGATGCCGGTGGCTGCGCCGATCTCCAAGACCCCTTGTCCGGGTGCGGCTTCGAGCTGTTCGAGCATCGTGGCGACGATGTTCGGGCTGGAGGCGGAGGAGATCGCGGTGCTGTCGGCCGCGCGCTTGGTGACTACCTGCTTGGGTGCGTAGGCCGTAGCGAGGTCCACCTCGGGGAGGAAGACGTGCCTCGGGATGGTGCGGAAGGCGTTCTTCACGGCTTCGGTGCGGAAGGTGCCGAGGCTGTCGATCTTGGCCACGAGGGCGTCGCGAAGGGCGCGGGGATCAGCGGTCGGCGTAGAGGTGGTGTCCATGGTCACTGGCCTGACTGTAGTGGGCTGAGCGGGGGTGCCCTCGGAGCTTCGCGGGGCCGTGCTGTGGCTGGGCTGGCGGTGAAAGATGATGCGGCTCGCTGCGCGGGCGATTGCGGCCTGGTGCTCCGCGCTGATGCCGAGGCGGTTGAAGGCGAACAGCAGATGGTCGGTGAGGACGGCGCGTATGCCGCGGGTCAGGGATCCGCCGCCGGCGAGTTCGGCGAGGGCTTTTCCGGCGTCCTCGTAGGCCGTGGGCCATGCGGGAGTCTGGCTGAGGGGGCTGCCAGGGATATCGTCGGCTGCGGTGATGAGCATCTGAACGCCGGCGAGGGGCGGTGCGGAAGGCTCCGCGGCGTCAGCGGCGCGGTGTTCGGCGACGGCCGTCCAGATGTCGCCTTGCTCGTAGAAGTCCTGGCCGGCCGCCTGCATCATGCGGGTGGCCAGCCGCAGGCCGATCTCGCGCCGGTGATCCGGCCCGCCGCGGGCGCGGGCGAGGTGCGTGAGGATGTGGCGGCTGTCGGCGTGGAAGAGGCGGTGGGCGATCTCCATGGCGGGTTCGCCGCCGAAGCGGTAGGTCTCCTGCTCGTACACCACGTCGCAGGCGTGAGCGCGCAGTTCGGGAGCTTCGGTCATCTGCGTGAAGAGGGCGGCGGTGTCCTCGTCGCGTCCCGGGGCGGGCTGGAGGCGCAGGCGCCAGGTTTCCCGCTTGCGGATGAACCACCACGAGGAGATCGCTCCATCGTCCTCGGCTTGGGCCAGCAGCGGCAGATGATTGCGGACGGCCAAGTCCTCGGCGGCCTGCCAGGTGTCGCTGGACAGATTGATCTGCCGCCAGGCGGGGATGGGTTCGTCGCGTGTCACAGGCGTTTCCCTCGGGCTAGTTGATCAACAGGCAGGTGGGCCAGCCGCCGGTGGTACCGGTGGCGATGCTGTGCAGGGTCAGGGCGGTGCCCGCGCTGCCCTCGATGAGTCCGGGTGCTTGGTCGCGGGCAGTGTCGCGGGCGTGGTCGAGGAGGCGGACCAGCAGCCGGTCCAGGCTGTGGTCGAGGCTGGTGGTGGCGTCGGCTGCGGCGTGCCAGGCCGTGGCGACGATTCCGGCCCAGCCGTGGCAGAGGGCGGGGTCGGTGATGCGGGCGAGCTGGACGGGATCGGCCAGGCAGCAGGCGAGGGCGTGCTCGGCCGCCTGCTGTCTGGCGGTGTCGCCCAGTGCGAGGGCGGCGAGTTGCTGGGCGCGGGCGATGCCGGGGGTGCCGTAGCACCAGGAGGGGCGGGCAGGTCCGTTCCGGTGGGGGCGGCCGTCTTCCATTTCGTCAAGGGTGATCCGCTCGGGCCACCATGGGCCGGCGACGGACGGTTGTCTCCAGACGTCCAGGTGGAGGCTGATGGTCTCGATGGCGTCGGCGTGCCCGTCGACGGTGATGCCCTCGCGCATCGCGAGGGCGAGCAGGGCCAGGGGGCCGGTGATGCCGTGGGCCATGCCGAGGTTGGCATGCCCGTGCGCGAACGCAGAGTCGCGCGAGCTGGCGGGGATGTCGGCGGTCCACCAGCCTGGTGCGCGGCTTCCGGCGGCGTCGTCGGCCGGGAGGGGCCGGGTGAGGCGAACCATGTAGGCGAGGACGCGGCGGAGCAGGTCACCGCCGGGGTCGCGCTTGAGCAGGTAGGCGCCGAGCCCGGCGAGCCCGCGGGTGACGTCGAACTCGTACTGCGAGGGCCGCAGTGCGGCATCCATCCGCTCGGCGGCAGGCGTCAGCCGGGTGTGGACGAGTTGGGCGACAGCGGCGTCCAGGCGGGCAAGGGCGCCTTCGTAGCGCCCGGGGGCGGCCAGGTGGAGGGCGAAGCCGACGGCCGGGGCGCCGAACCAGAGACCGGCCCCTGGCCCGGCGGTCAGGTCGTCGCGGGTGGCGCGGGCGAGCCATGCGTGCATCGCCTCGGTGCCGCCGAGGCCGTGCTGGGCGCGCAGCCCGTGCAGAACTGCGACGCCTGCGGCGCCTTTGGACAGGGACTGGTCGCGCCAGCGTGGGCTGTCGGGCCGGACGTCGTCGCCGTAGTTCACGTCCGGCGGGGTGGTCAGGGCGTCGGCGAGTTCGGCGGCGACGGTAGCGGCGTGTTCGCGCAGGGCTGCTGCCGTGGTTGTCGTGGTCTCCCGCACGCTCACTGTGCGCCCGCTCCCTTGTGTTGTCGATCGGGGTGGCGTGCGGAGCTGGCGAGGGCGATAGCTCGGGCCAGCTTGTAGGTCGTCGCCTCGGAGGTTCCTCCGGGGGAGTGGGCGCGGACGTGGTGCAGGTGCAGCAGCGAGCCGAGCACCGTCGCCGGAGCGGGGAGCCCGCCGGGGGCGGTGAGGCAGGCGGTGTACTTGGTTGCCGCCCGGGTGCGGGCTGCCCAGGCGGCAGCGAGGTCGCTGCCGCAGGGCAAGGTCTCCAGCCTCCCGTCGCGGGCGAGTTGGAGGGTGTGGTGGCGCGTCTGGTGGTCCTGGGCGCCGGCCCCGTCGGCGTACTGGGGGTGGTCGAGCAGCCAGTCCAGCCCTGCCTGTCGGCTGCCGATGACGGCGGCAGTGAAGTCGGCCATGCTCGCGGCGGTCAGCGCCTGCGGCGGGACCTCCTGGTGAGCGGCCAGGAAGGCGAACTGGGCGAGGACAGCTGCGGAGTCGGTGGCGAATAGGTGCTCGGCAGCCTCCATGGCATCACCCGTGCCGTACCGGCCGGTCTCCGGCCTGTAGGTGTCGAAAGTGATCTCCCCGGCCAGTCCCGCCTGCCGCAACTTGCCTGCCCAGGCGGCGAGGTGACCTGCGGCCCGCGCGGTGTCGGCGTCCCGCACCCGCAGCCGCAGGTGAGGGCGGGGGTGCCGGTAGCGGACGAACCACCACGGCGGCGGCTCGGCCCAGCGGGCCAGGAGTGCGGGCAGGTGCCGGGTGAGGATGTCGTCGATCGTTTCGCTCGGGCCGTACAGCTTCGCGAACACCACTGCGTCCCCAGCCCGGCTGTCGGCCGCAGGTGGCGGGACGCGGGTGAGGAAGGACGGCGCCGCCGCGGGTGGAGCTGTCGCGATCAGGGGGATGATGATCTCGTGGGCTCGGCCGCCGCACCATCCGTATTCCGCGCCGCTGGGCGCCTCAGTCACGGTGACCGGCCCGTCGGCGGCGTGCAGGTGGTGGCGCAGCACCGCCAGGTCCATGGCCTCATCCAGGTTCAGCCGTAGACGGCGGTCGCCGTCCCCGACCGCGACGGTGGCGGGCAGATGGCGGCGGCCGCGGAGCGTCTGCCAGGCCGCCGTCCACTGCCTCGTGGGGGTCTTCGGCCCGGGAAGGTCGGCGGGGTCGATTCGCCACTGGGCGGGGGCGAGGATGCTGCGGCCGTAGCGCACGCGCGGCAGGTGGGGCAGGCAGGCGGCGGCGCCCCAGTCGAACGCTGTGACTGCTGGGTGGGTGGAGCGTGGAATCTCGAACAGCAGCCTCGCCAGATCCGGCATGGTGTGCCGGGCTCCGGCGTGCGGCAGCATCGGCTCCACGACCCGCCGTTGCGAGCGGGAGACGACGTACAGGCGCGTGGAGTCCGCGGCGACGGCCAGGTCCGTCAGCGGGATATGCCCGTCGCTGTGGCGGTGTTCGGCCAGCGAGATGACGTGCGGCAGTACGGGCGTCACGCGCAGGACGTTCTCGCTGCCCACGTGCCTCGGAGGGTACGAGAGCTGTGCGGCCAGGCCGCCGGCCATCCCGGTCGGTGCCACCGGATGCAGGCCGGTGGTTTCATCCCGGTCTCCGTCGTCCAGTACATCGAGGAAGCGCCCGGTAGTGGCCCCGGCGCGGCCGAACCCGCTCACGACAAGGGTGAACTCTCCTTCGTCGAGGGCTGCTTGGGAGGAGGCGCGAATTTCCGCCGAGAGGTCCGCCGCTGACACGGGCGCCGCGCTGTCGCGGGCGGGGCCGATCTGTTCCAGCTCGGTCTCCTTGAGGACGATCTCGCTCACGCGGTCGAGGGCGGCCTGTTGGGCGAGGGCGAGGAGGACTTCGTCCCGTCGTGTGATCTCCCGTCCGGAGGTCGGGGCGGTGAAGTGGCGGGGGTAGCCGAGCCCGCCGGCGGAGTCGGTCAGCTCGGTGACCGGAACGGGGGTTGCGGGTCCGTATCGGGCCAGGAAGTCGCGGTGGTACTCGCGCCACGATGTGCTTGCTGATGGCTGCGGAGTGAGCCGGATCAGGGCTTGGGCTGCTTCGGCGGCTTCCATGGCCACCGAGTGGGGCAGCACGAGGTCGGCGTTCAACGAGAGGTCCACGGCCAAGGGCTGGTCGGTGACGCTCGACAGGACCCGCATTCGGTCCGTGACCAGGCGCCGGTCCGGCTCGCTACTCCAGGCTTCGGCCTGGCCAAGGCTGCTCATCTGGTGGTGAAGGGCGCGGAGTTCTGTGTGCACCGCCGTCACGTCGGGCATGGCGTCGGCGCCCGCCTCGTCCAGGGCGCCCAGTAACCATCCGAGGGGGTCAGTGCAGGTGCCTGGGGCGCGGAGGCTGCTGATCAGCACGCCGGAGGCCATCAGTTGGTCCATCACACCCATCAGCGCGTCGCGCGACGCGCCGGGATGCTCGGCGGCGGCCTTGTCGGCCAAGGCGCCGGCCGGGACGGGAGTGCGGGCTGCCTGGCAGATGGTGCGCACGACCGGAACTCGTCGTACGGTCACCTCCGCCACGTCCTCGCCCACGATGCGGACGGCGGCGGCCAAGTGGGGCTGCCAGGGCACCACCAGCTTCTCTCCGCGCTCGACGGCCACGTTGTTGACGACGACAGGTAGCTGCTCGCGCAGGGACGGGGACGCTTCGAGGCGGGCGATGATGTCGGCGAGCCAAACGGCGTCGGCCCTCGCACGGGGCCGGTGGTCGTCGTTCCACGACAGACGGGTTCTGTCGTCGAAGTGGAGGGGGCCGACTCCGGCGAAGGTGCCGAAGGGGGTGGCCCGGCCGCGTAGGCGGATCAGGTACCGGGCCAGGGAAGTGGCCATGTGCCGCAGGTCGGTGACAGCGTGTTCGCGCCCGCCAAGGGTCTGCTCGATCCGGTCGGCCAGGGCTGGGCTGGCCAGCGTGACGGCTTCGGCGAGAGGGCTGGTCGCCCACACTCTCGCGAGCCAGGACCGCCATGAGACAGCGTCGGCCGCCTCGCCGGGCCAGGGTGGCAAGTGCCTGTCCGGTCCGTAGGTGCTCGCCCGCCACATCGCCGCCGTCAGCGGCCGGTAGTACGGCGTGTACTCGATCGCTGTCACCATCAACTGCCTCTCCGCTGTGGCCTGGAGGTTCGGGCGGGGCCCCGGGGTGTCCGCGGCGAGGCTCCTCGCCGCG
>NZ_LJGW01000415.1 GCF_001751255.1 Streptomyces nanshensis
CGTGCCGGCCGCCGCCGGCCCGCCGTCACACCCGGCACCCCTCCCGTACGCGACTCGGCCGATCCGGCCGGCACCGCCCGCCGCGCCGATGCGACCGGCACCCCCGACCGCATCGGCACGACCGGCACCGCCGCCGATCCGCCCCGTACGAGGACGAGCCGGACGCCGCCCCTGACAACACCCGGAGGACGACGCCCGTGCACAACACCACCGCCATGCTCATCGAACTCGGGGCGATCATCCTCGCCCTGGGCCTGCTGGGAAGATTCGCCGGACGCATCGGCTTCTCGCCGATCCCCCTCTATCTGCTCGCCGGGCTCGCGTTCGGCCACGGCGGGATCCTCCCGCTCCAGGCCAGCGAGGAATTCGTCGCCACCGGCGCGGAGATCGGCGTCATCCTGCTGCTGCTTCTGCTCGGTCTCGAATACAGCGCCTCCGAACTCGTCACCAACCTCAAGACCCAATACCCCTCCGGCGCCGTCGACTTCGTGCTCAACGCGCTGCCGGGCGCCGCCGCCGCGCTGCTGCTGGGCTGGGGCCCGGTCGCCGCCGTCGTGCTCGCGGGGGTGACGTGGATCTCCTCGTCGGGCGTCATCGCCAAGGTCCTCGGCGACCTCGGCCGCCTCGGCAACCGCGAGACGCCCGTCATCCTCGGCGTCCTCGTCATCGAGGACCTGGCCATGGCGGTCTATCTGCCGATCCTCACCGCGATCCTCGCCGGGGTGAGTCTCGCGGGCGGTGCGCTGACGCTGCTGATCTCGCTGGGCACCGTGGGCGCCGTGCTCTATCTCGCGCTGCGGCACGGCCGTCTGATCAGCCGTGTGGTCTCCTCCGACAGCGCGGAGATGCTGCTGCTCGTCGTGCTCGGCCTCACGCTGCTCGTCGCGGGAATCGCCCAGGAGTTGCAGGTCTCGGCGGCCGTCGGCGCGTTCCTCGTCGGCATCGCGCTCTCGGACGAGGTGGCCGAGGGCGCGCACAATCTGCTGACGCCGCTGCGCGATCTCTTCGCGGCGGTCTTCTTCGTCTTCTTCGGCCTGTCCACCGAACCGTCCGACATCCCGCCCGTCCTGCTGCCCGCGCTGATCCTCGCCGTCATCACCACGCTGACGAAGATCGCCACCGGCTGGTACGCCGCCCGCCGCGCGGGCATCCGGGCGCCCGGGCGCTGGCGTGCGGGCGGGACGCTCGTGGCGCGCGGCGAGTTCTCCATCGTCATCGCGGGGCTCGCGGCCGGGGCCGAGCCGCGCATCGGCCCGCTCGCCACCGCCTACGTCCTCATCCTCGTCATCGTCGGACCGCTCACGGCCCGGTGGACGGGCCCGGCCGTAAGGCTGCTCACCCGCGGCCGCAAGAGCGACGCGGCGCCCGCCAAGGCGGTTCCCCCGGCGCAGGCCGCGAGTTCCGAAGTGCCGGACGCCGGCGGCCAGTCGGGACAGACGACGGGCTCCGGCGTCGAGGAGAGCGGCTCCGCGCACACCTCACGCTGAACCCCGCCGCGCCGGACACCTCGCCCGGCCCATACGCCTCCGCCCCTGTCACAGCGACGGGGGCGGAGGCGTCTGCGCACCAGGGCGCGGACCGCGACGAGGGTCCGGTGTGCGCGCCCTTGACCGGGTGCGTACGGCTCCCTAGCCTCCATCTCCGTACGTGGATGCCGTCTACGTACGGAGACGAGCAACGACGCGCGGAGACAAGCGAGTTCACGGACACGACGACGGGGACACGACGACGGGAGCCGCCCCATGACCGCCGACCCGACCGGACCGACGACCGGACCGACCGGACTCACCGGTCCCGCCGACCTGACCGGCCTGACCGTCACCGACGTACGGCTCACCCCCGTCCTCGTCTCCGACCCGCCGCTGCTCAACACCCAGGGCGTGCACCAGCCGTACGCGCCCCGGCTGATCGTCGAGGTCGTCACCGAGGGCGGCGCGGCCGGATTCGGCGAGACCTACGGCGACACCCAGTACCTCGACATCGCCCGCCCGCTGGCCGAGGCCCTGCCCGGGCGCCGAGTCAGCGACCTGAACGGCCTGTTCACGCTCGCCGGAACCGTCGAGGTCGACTCCGCACGCGTCGAGGACTCCGTGGACGTCGGCGGACTGCGCGGCGTGCAGAGCGCCGACAAGCTGCGTCTGTCCGTCGTCTCCGCCTTCGAGGTCGCCTGCCTGGACGCCCTCGGCAAGGCGCGCGATCTGCCCGTACACGCGCTGCTGGGCGGCAAGTTGCGCGACAGCGTCGAGTACAGCGCGTATCTCTTCTACCGCTGGGCGCGGCACCCCGGCGGCCGGGGCGAGGCCGACGACTGGGGCGCGGCCACCGACCCCGCCGGAGTCGTCGCGCAGGCCCGCCGCTTCGCCCGCGACCACGGCTTCCGCTCCTTCAAGCTCAAGGGCGGCGTGTACGAGCCGGACGAGGAGATCGCCGCCGTACGCGCCCTCGCGGAGGCGTTCCCCGGCGCGCCCCTGCGGCTCGACCCCAACGGCGCCTGGTCCGTGCCCACGTCGCTGCGCGTCGCCGCCGAACTGCGCGACGTCCTGGAGTACTTGGAGGACCCGACGAGCGGCACCCCGGGCATGGCGGAGGTCGCCGCCGGCACGGACGTGCCGCTGGCGACCAACATGTGCGTCACGACCTTCCCCGAGATACCCCCGGCCTTCACCAGCGGCGCCGTGCAGGTCGTCCTCAGCGACCACCACTACTGGGGCGGCCCGACCCGTACGCGTGAACTGGCCGCCGTCTGCCGCACGTTCGGGGTCGGACTGTCCATGCACTCCAACACCCATCTGGGGATCTCACTCGCGGCGATGACCCACGTCGCCTCGACCGTCCCCAATCTGGATTACGCCTGCGACAGCCACTACCCGTGGCAGTCCGAGGACGTCCTCACCCGCCGGCTGACCTTCCGCGACGGTCGCGTCGACGTCTCCGACGCACCCGGCCTCGGCGTCGAGGTCGACCGCGAGCGCCTCGCCGTCCTGCACCGGCGCTGGCTCGACGACGACGGCACCCTGCGCGACCGCGACGACGCCGCCGCCATGCGCGAGGCCGACCCGGAGTGGGTCACCCCGGCCGTACCGCGCTGGTGAAGGCGGCGCACGGCACTGCCGGACGGCTCCCGGAGACCACCTGACGGGACGGTCCCGAAGTGGCCCCGCGTACGGGCCGCGCGGTACACCGGAGGCACCACACACGAAGCCGTACCGGTGCCGGAGGAGTCCCAGGTGAGCACGGGCAGAAGCGCGGACGCGCAGCAGGGAGGACCGCGGGCGGGACAGCGGAACGGGCCGCAGCCGGGACCGGAGAGCCGGCTGGAGGCCGCCGACGCCCGCGCGCACGGCGACGCAGCACAGCACGCGCACCCCTTCGACCCGCTGGCCGCCGTCCGCGCCCCCGGCGACCCTGCGTGCGACGTCTATCTCGCCGGCACCGTCTTCCTCGACATCGTCTTCACCGGCCTCGACTCCGCGCCCGTACGCGGCACCGAGTCCTGGGCACGCGGCATGGGCTCCAGCCCCGGCGGCGTCGCCAACATGGCCACCGCCCTCGCCCGCCTCGGACTGCGCACCTCCCTCGCGGCGGCCTTCGGCGACGACATGTACGGCGACTACTGCCGGGAGGCCCTCGACAAGGGCGAGGGCATCGACCTCACGCTCTCCCACACCGTCCCGGGCTGGCACTCGCCCGTCACCGTCTCCATGGCCTACGAGGGCGAGCGCACGATGNGATGGTCTCCCACGGCCACGCGGCGCCCGGCCACGGCGGCGCCCCCATCGACCCCGAGGCACCGCACTGCCCGCCGCCCGCCCGCGCCTGCGTGACGTCCCTGGCTCACGGCGACGGCCAGGAGTGGATCGCCACCGCCGCCCGCCGCGGCAGCCGGGTCTTCGCCGACGTCGGCTGGGACGTCACCGGCCGCTGGGACCTGGACGCGCTGCCGGGCCTGGAGCACTGCGAGGCGTTCCTCCCCAACGCCGAGGAGGCCATGCGCTACACGCGCACCGACGACCCCCGCGCCGCCGCCCGTGCCCTCGCCGAGCGCGTACCGGTCGCCGTCGTCACGCTCGGCGAACAGGGCTGCTGCGCGGTGGACGGCCGTACGGGGCAGAGCGCCGAGGTGCCCGGGATCCCCGTGGACGCCCTGGACACCACGGGCGCCGGCGACGTCTTCGTGGCGGGCTTCGTCCTGGGCTCGCTCGCGGGCTGGCCGCTCGCGGACCGGCTGGCCTTCGCGGGGCTCACCTCCGCCCTGTCGGTGCAGGAGTTCGGGGGCTCGCTCTCGGCGCCGGGCTGGCCGGAGATCGGGGCGTGGTGGGCGCGCGTACGGGAGGAGCACACCGCGGAGCGCCCCGGCCCGAGTCCGGAGACCTACCGCTTCCTGGACGCCGTCCTCACCGGCTGCCCCGGCTCGGCACCGCGCCGCCGCGCGCTGCCCACGATCGGCTTCGGGCGGGCGCCGGGCGGACCGCCGTGGCCCTCCGGACCCGACCCCGGTCCTGACCCCGGTCCGTAAATCACGTTCTGGCTTGTCAGTGCCCCGTCGTATTCTTGAAAGCCAATCCGCCAGGAGAGACAGAGAGGGATGAGGAAGGCCCGACCGGGTCACCCATGACGCAGACAACGACGAATCAGGCGGGGTCCCCGCAGGCACCGCAGGCGACCGCCCGCTTCACCGTCCCGGCCAAGCACCCGATGGTGACCGTGCTGGGCTCAGGTGACTCCCTGTTGCGCGTGATCGAGCAGGCGTTTCCCGCCGCCGACATCCATGTGCGGGGCAACGAGATCAGCGCGTCCGGCGATGCCGCCGAAGTCGACCTCATCCAGCGGCTGTTCGACGAGATGATGCTCGTGCTGCGCACCGGCCAGCCCATGACGGAGGACGCGGTCGAGCGCTCCATCTCGATGCTCCGCGAACAGCAGGACGGCACCGGCGGCGCGAGCGAGACCCCGGCCGAGGTGCTCACGCAGAACATCCTCTCCAACCGCGGCCGCACGATCCGCCCCAAGACGCTGAACCAGAAGCGCTATGTCGACGCCATCGACAAGCACACCGTCGTCTTCGGCATCGGCCCCGCGGGCACCGGCAAGACCTATCTGGCGATGGCGAAGGCCGTGCAGGCACTGCAGTCCAAGCAGGTCAACCGCATCATCCTCACCAGGCCCGCGGTCGAGGCCGGGGAGCGGCTCGGCTTCCTGCCCGGCACCCTCTACGAGAAGATCGACCCGTATCTGCGCCCGCTCTACGACGCGCTCCACGACATGCTCGACCCCGACTCCATCCCGCGGCTGATGGCCGCCGGGACGATCGAGGTGGCGCCGCTGGCCTATATGCGCGGCCGCACGCTCAACGACGCGTTCATCATTCTCGACGAGGCGCAGAACACCAACCCCGAGCAGATGAAGATGTTCCTCACCCGGCTCGGCTTCGACTCGAAGATCGTGATCACCGGCGACGTCACACAGGTCGACCTCCCGGGCGGCACGAAGAGCGGGCTGCGCCAGGTGCGGGAGATCCTGGACGGCGTGGACGACGTGCACTTCAGCCTGCTCGACAGCTCCGACGTCGTACGGCACAAGCTCGTCAGCCGCATCGTCGACGCGTACGAGCGCTACGACGACCGGCACGGCACGGACGGCGCCGGCCCGTCGGGCGACGGGGGCGGCAGGCGGGGCGACGACAAGGGCCAGAGCAACGGCCGGGGCCAGAGCCAGAATCAGGGCCAGAGCCACGGCCGTGGGAAGCGCTGACCGCCCCATGACCACCGACGTCAACAACGAGTCCGGGAGGGCCGTCGACGAGGCGGCCCTCCTCGACATCGCCCGCTACGCGCTGCACCGCATGCGCATCCACCCGCTCTCCGAGCTGTCGGTGATCGTCGTCGACGCCGAGGCCATGGAGCAGCTCCATCTGCAGTGGATGGATCTCTCCGGCCCCACGGACGTGATGTCGTTCCCGATGGACGAGCTGCGCCCGCCCGTGCGCGACGAGGACGAGCCCCCGCAGGGCCTCCTCGGCGACATCGTGCTGTGCCCGGAGGTCGCCGAGCGGCAGGGCGCCGAGGCTCCCACCCGGCACTCGATGGACGAGGAGCTCCAACTCCTCACCGTCCACGGGGTGTTGCATCTGCTGGGGTACGACCACGAGGAGGCCGCCGAGAAGGCCGAGATGTTCGGTCTCCAGTCGGCGATCCTGGACGGCTGGCGCGCGGAGCGCGGCCTGACCGGGCCCTCCCCGGCCCCCACCACGGCGTCGTGACGGCCCGGCTGATCGCGGCGGCGGTCCTGCTGCTGGTCGTCGCGTGGCTCGCGGCGTGCGCCGAGGCCGGCCTCGCCCGTACGACGAGCTACCGCGCGGAGGAGGCCGTACGACAGGGCCGGCGCGGAGCCGAGCGCCTCGCGGTGGTGGCCGCCGACCCGACGCGCTATCTCAATCTGGCGCTGCTGGTGCGCGTCGCCTGCGAGGTGGCCTCGGGCGTGCTGGTGACGTACACGAGCGTGCGGGTCTTCGAGAGCACCGTGCAGTCCCTCGCGGTCGCGATGGGCGTGATGGTGCTCGTCAGCTATGTCGCCATCGGGGTCTCGCCGCGCACCATCGGACGGCAGCACCCGCTGAACACCGCCACGGCCGCCTCGTACGTCCTGGTCCCGCTGGTGCGCATCCTCGGGCCCGTGCCGCAGTTGCTGATCCTGCTCGGCAACGCGCTCACGCCCGGAAAGGGCTTCCGCAAGGGCCCGTTCGCGAGCGAGGCGGAGCTGCGCGCGATGGTCGACCTCGCCGAGCAGGAATCCCTGATCGAGGCCGACGAGCGGAAGATGGTGCACTCCGTCTTCCAGCTCGGCGACACGATCGTGCGCGAAGTGATGGTGCCGCGTACGGACTTGATCACCATCGAGCGGTTCAAGACGATACGGCAGGCGCTGACCCTGGCACTGCGCTCGGGCTTCTCGCGGATCCCGGTCGTGGGCGAGAGCGAGGACGACATCGTCGGCATCGTCTATCTCAAGGACCTGGCGCGCCGTGTGCACATCAGCCGCGAGGCCGAGACGGAGCTGGTGTCCACCGCGATGCGCCCCGCGGCGTTCGTCCCCGACACCAAGAACGCCGGTGATCTGCTGCGCGAGATGCAGCAGGACCGCATCCACGTCGCCGTCGTCATCGACGAGTACGGCGGTACTGCGGGGATCGTGACGATCGAGGACATCCTGGAGGAGATCGTCGGCGAGATCACCGACGAGTACGACCGGGAGCTGCCGCCCGTGGAGGATCTGGGCGACGGGCGCTACCGCGTCACCGCGCGGCTCGACATCGGCGATCTGGGCGAGCTGTACGACCTGGTGGGCCTCGACGACGAGGACGTGGAGACGGTCGGCGGACTGCTCGCGAAGTCGCTGGGCAGGGTGCCCATCGCGGGCGCGACGGCGACGGTCGACGTCACCGAGGACCGTTCCGACCCGTCCCTGACCGCGCTGCGGCTGACGGCGGAGGCTCCGACGGGCCGGCGGAACCGGATCGTCACGGTGCTGGTCGAGCCCGTCCGCACGACGGAGGACGCCGACGAGGCGACGGCGGACGAGCCCGCGAGCGCCTGAGCGGGGCGCCGCGTCGCGCGGACGGGCGGGCCGCCCGCAGGGGAGACGAACTGCGTGGCGCGGAAGCCCCGTTGGGCCTCGGGCCACGGCCCCGGACCACCGGACGGGGACTCGCACCCGGCGTCATATGCTCGGGCCCATGAGCGACCAGAGTGACCAGGCACTGGACCCGGAGGACCGCAAGCTCCTCACGCTGGCGCGCAGCGCCCGCGCCCGCAACGGCGTCCCGGAGGGCGCGGCCGTACGGGACGAGACCGGCCGTACGTATGTGGCGGGCACCGTCGATCTGCCCTCGCTGCGGCTCAGCGCGCTCCAGACGGCCGTGGCCATGGCCGTCGCCTCGGGCGCCGCGTCGCTGGAGGCCGGGGCGGTGGTCACCGAGTCGGAGGCCATCCCGGCGGAGGACCTGTCGGCCGTACACGATCTGTCCGGGCGGACGACGACGGTGCTGCTGGCGGGGACGGACGGGCAGGTGCGCGCGACGGTCGCCTCCGGCTGACGGCCGGGCGGTTCCGGATCCCGTGCGGTATCGGATCCCGTGCGGTACCGGTCGGAGGCACTCACCCCATCGGGGACAATGGTCGCCATGGATGCACCTTCCCCCACGGCCGATCCCGCCGAGGCGGCACACCGCTCCGGTTTCGCGTGCTTCGTCGGCCGCCCCAACGCGGGCAAGTCGACGCTGACCAACGCGCTGGTCGGGACGAAGGTGGCGATCACCTCCACACGTCCGCAGACGACCCGGCACACCGTCCGCGGCATCGTGCACCGCCCCGAGGCGCAGCTCGTCCTCGTCGACACCCCCGGCCTGCACAAGCCGCGCACGCTGCTGGGGGAGCGGCTCAACGACGTGGTGCGCACGACGTGGGCCGAGGTCGACGTCATCGGTTTCTGCCTGCCCGCCGACGAGAAGACCGGCCCCGGCGACCGCTTCATCGCCGCCGAACTGGCCGGATTGAAGCGCACACCGAAGGTGGCCGTGGTCACCAAGTCCGACCTGGTCGACTCGCGGGCGCTCGCGGAGCAGCTCATCGCGGTCGACCGGCTCGGCAAGGAGTGCGGGATCGAGTGGGCGGAGATCGTGCCGGTCTCCGCCGTCGAGAACGAACAGGTCTCCCTGCTGGCCGACTTGCTGGTGCCGATGCTGCCGGAGGGCCCTCCGCTCTACCCGGACGGCGATCTGACGGACGAGCCGGAACAGGTCATGGTCGCCGAGCTGATCCGGGAGGCCGCGCTCGAAGGCGTACGGGACGAACTGCCGCACTCCATCGCGGTCGTCGTCGAGGAGATGCTGCCGCGCGAGGACCGCCCGGCGGACCGTCCGCTGCTCGACATCCACGCCAACATCTTCCTGGAGCGCCCCAGCCAGAAGGGCATCGTGATCGGCCCGAAGGGCAAGCGGCTCAAGGACGTCGGGACGGCCTCGCGCAAGCACATCGAAGCGCTGCTCGGTACGCCCGTCTATCTGGATCTGCATGTGAAGGTCGCCAAGGACTGGCAGCGCGACCCCAAGCAGCTACGCCGCCTGGGCTTCTGAGCGCGGGCCCGTCCGTACGGCGAGGTGCCCCGTACGGCGAGGTGCCCGGTACGGCGAGGTGCCGGGCCGCCCACGTCCCCTGTCCGCCGTTCACCGGGGCCGAACAGCCCCGCCCCCGGCGGCAGTTCAGCCGCCGTCCGCGAACACCCGGCGGATCAGGGCCGATTGGGCCTCGGTGAGGCGCGGGTCGGCGCAGTACCCGACGCCGTCGTCGGTCTCGATCTCGTACTGGAAGCCGTCCGGCACTCCCAGCGGGCGTTCGGTGCGCCCCTCGGCGAGGGCGCTGCGTGCGAGCGCGGCGAGGTCGGCGGCGTCGGTCCTGCCGTCCGTGCTGAGCGTGGCGCGGCGGGTGAGACCGCCGAAGCCTCCGGTGCGGGTGACGGTGATGCGCATCTCCCCATCCTCCTCGACTCCGGCGGTCTCCTCCGGCGCACGGGCACCGGAGGTCTGAACCGGGGCGGCGCGGGCGGCCGTTCCCCGCGCGTCCCCCTGCGTCCCTACGCGGCCGTCCCGTCCTGCCCGCCGCCGTCCTCCGCGGGCGTCACGCCCACCTGCGACCACGCCTTGGTCACCGCTTCCTCCTCTTCACTGCCCGCCCCGTAGCGCTCGTTGGCGGCGGCGACCGTGGCACCGGCGAACGCGGCGAAGTCCGCGTCCGGCGAGAGACCGCCGGAGGTGAGGGTGTCGTACCAGATGCGGCCCGCGCGCTCCCAGGCGTGGCCGCCCAGCTCCGTCGCCAGCCGGTAGAAGGCGTGGTTGGGGATGCCGGAGTTGATGTGCACGCCGCCGTTGTCGGAGCCGGTGTGCACGTAGTCCTTCATCGTCGCCGGCTGCGGGTCCTTGCCGAGGACGTCGTCGTCGTACGCCGTGCCCGGCGCCTTCATCGAGCGCAGGGCGGCGCCCTCGACGGCCTCGGTGAACAGCCCGTCGCCGATGAGCCAGTCGGCCGCGTCCGCGGTCTGCCCGAGTCCGTACTGCTTGATGAGCGAGCCGAAGACGTCCGAGACCGACTCGTTGAGCGCGCCGGGCTGCCCGAAGTAGGCGAGGTTCGCGGTGTGCTGGGTGACGCCGTGGGTCAGCTCGTGGCCGATGACGTCCACGGGGAGCGTGAAGTCGCGGAAGACTTCGCCGTCTCCGTCGCCGAAGACCATGCGCTCGCCGTCCCAGAAGGCGTTGCCGTAGTCGCGTCCGTAGTGGACGGTCGCATCGAGGGGCATCCCCGCCCCGTCGATCGAGTAGCGGCCGAAGGCGGCGAGATAGAGCTCGAAGGTGGCGCCGAGGCCCGCGTACGCGCGGTTCACGCTGGCGTCCTCGACGGGCTTCTGGCCCTCGGAGCGCACCTTCTCGCCCGGCAGCTTCTCGCTGTGCCCGGCGTCGCTGATGGTGCGCCGCGGCTTCTTCTCCCCGTCCTCGCCCGCCGCGGCGGACGCCGTGCCCGCCGTCGTACGGACGGTGGTGATCCGGCGGCGGGTGCGCTGGAGCGCGTCCTGCTCCAGGGTGCGCCGGGCCGGCTCGTACAGCGCCGGGTTGTCCGAGCGGGAGAGGTGGTCGAGGAGGTGCGGGGGAATGATGGTGCAGAAGACGGGGGCCACGCAGTGTGAGTGCGCCGTGTGCGCTGAGTGTGCGTCCATAAGGGGAATGTGGCACAGCGTCATTCTTCTGTCACTCCCCGCTGCGCGAATTTGACGCGAACTGGGCATCGTGGCACGGAAGGTGCTCACGCTGTGTTCGGTGCGACGCTCACGCGGTGTACAACTCCCGCCTCCGGTGCGGCGGTTGGGCGTCCCTCGCGCGAGCCCCCGATCCGGAGTGAACAAATGCACAGTCCCGCATGGTGATACGGGCTCGGGTGTGTGCGGTCCCTCCGTTAGACTCGCCCATCATGCGTTTCGGGCTGCTTCTTCTTAGCTGCCGCGGCGAGGGTCTGTAGTCGTACGGCCGACCCCCTCCCCGCGGAGACCGGTGCTGCCACCGTCGGCCCTCGAAGCCCACCACGCGGAACACTCCGCGATCTGGAGCCCCAGCACATGACTTCCTCCGCTTCTTCCTCCTCCGCTGCCTCGGCCGCCGGCGCAGCCTCCGCGGCCTTCGGCGCCCCGACGCCGATCACCGCCGCGACGGTCCGGCAGCAGCCCTCCGGCATGCCGGTGCACAAGTACCGCCCGTACGAGGCCGTCGACATCCCCGACCGCACCTGGCCGGACAACCGCATCACCAAGGCGCCCCGCTGGCTCTCGACCGATCTGCGCGACGGCAACCAGGCCCTGATCGACCCCATGTCGCCCGCCCGTAAGCGCGCGATGTTCGATCTGCTGGTGTCGATGGGCTACAAGGAGATCGAGGTCGGCTTCCCCGCCTCCGGCCAGACCGACTTCGACTTCGTACGGTCCATCATCGAAGAGGACGCGATCCCCGAGGACGTGACGATCTCCGTCCTCACCCAGTCCCGCGAGGAACTGATCGAGCGCACCGTGGAGTCCCTGAAGGGCGCCCGCAACGCGACCGTCCACCTCTACAACGCCACCGCCCCCGTCTTCCGCGAGGTCGTCTTCCGCGGCACCCGCGAGCAGGTGCGGCAGATCGCCGTGGACGGCACCCGGCTGGTGACCAAGTACGCCGAGAAGCTGCTCGACGACCGTACGGCCTTCGGCTACCAGTACAGCCCGGAGATCTTCACCGACACCGAACTGGACTTCGCCCTGGAGGTCTGCGAGAGCGTCATGGACGTCTGGCAGCCCGGCGACGGACGCGAGATCATCCTCAACCTGCCCGCCACCGTGGAGCGTTCGACGCCCTCGACGCACGCCGACCGCTTCGAGTGGATGTCCCGCAACCTCTCCCGGCGCGAGCACGTGTGCCTGTCCGTGCACCCGCACAACGACCGCGGCACCGC
Source organism: Streptomyces nanshensis (assembly GCF_001751255.1). Taxonomy (GTDB): domain Bacteria; phylum Actinomycetota; class Actinomycetes; order Streptomycetales; family Streptomycetaceae; genus Streptomyces; species Streptomyces nanshensis_A. The sequence goes on from NZ_LJGW01000415.1 coordinate 12,024, forward strand.
CGTCGCCGCCGCCGAACTGGCGATCATGGCGGGCGCGGACCGCATCGAGGGCTGCCTGTTCGGGCAGGGCGAGCGCACCGGCAACGTCGACCTGGTGACCCTGGGGATGAACCTCTTCAGCCAGGGCGTCGACCCGCAGATCGACTTCTCGCAGATCGACGAGGTCAAGCGCACCGCCGAGTACTGCAACCAGATGGACGTCCACTCCCGCCACCCCTACGTCGGCGACCTCGTCTACACCTCCTTCTCCGGCTCCCACCAGGACGCCATCAAGAAGGGCTTCGAGGCGATGGAGGTACGCGCCGAGCGCGAGGGCAAGGGTGTCGACGAGCTGGAGTGGGCGGTGCCCTATCTGCCCATCGACCCCAAGGACGTGGGGCGTTCGTACGAGGCGGTCATCCGCGTCAACTCCCAGTCTGGCAAGGGCGGTATCGCCTACGTGCTGAAGGACGGGCACAGCCTGGACCTGCCGCGCAGGATGCAGGTCGAGTTCTCGAAGATCATCCAGGAGCGCACGGACAGCGAGGGCGGCGAGGTCACCCCCGGCGACATCTGGGAGATCTTCCAGCACGAGTACCTGCCCGTGCCCGAGGCCCCCTGGGGCCGTATCGCGCTGCGCGAGGGCCAGACCACGACGACCGTCGACGGGCAGGACGCGGTCACCGTGGAGGCCGTCGTCGACGGCGAGGAGACGGTGCTCGCCGGGAGCGGCAACGGTCCGCTGGCGGCCTTCTTCGACGCCCTCCAGGGCGTCGACGTGGACGTGCGGCTGCTGGACTACGTCGAGCACACCATGAGCGAGGGAGCGGGCGCCCAGGCCGCCGCGTACATCGAGTGCGCGATCGACGGCAAGGTGCTGTGGGGCGTGGGCATCGACGCCAACATCGTCCGCGCGTCGATCAAGGCGGTCGTCTCGGCGGTCAACCGGGCCGCCCGCTGAGGCTGTCGGGGCCCGCGGGCGTCCGCCGGGGCGGGGCGTGGACGCCGCTCACGCTGTTCGCGCTGCGCGTACGCCGGCGGCCGTCCGCCGTCGTACGGCGCCCCCTCCGTACGGGCTCCCGCGCGGCCCCGCGACCGCGTCACCACGGCGTTCCCCGGGTCTCGCCCACTTCCGGGTGAGGTCCGGGGGCGGCGTACGTCCCGTGCGGGCGCGGCCCTCGCGGTAATTGTGAGGAACGGGGTGCTGACGGCGTACTTCCGCTGTGGTTAACATCACGCTCATCGGCAGCGTGGCCGAACCGTGACGGAGGTAGGGCGTGGGCGGCGCAAGATGTTCCCGTGACCAGCAAGGACGGCGTCCAGGAGGACGTCTTGCGGGTGTACGCACGAGCTGGCACACCGTGGACGACGGGGACTTCTTCTGCCCCGGCTGCGGCGGCGACCGCAGCTACCGGCGGCGCACCGGCCGCCGCCGCTTCGTACTGCTGGGAGTGCCGCTGGTCTCCCGCGGCGAGGTCGCCCCGGTCCTCGAATGCGCCGCGTGTCGCGGCCACTTCGGCACCGAGGCCCTCGACCACCCCACCACCGACCGCCTCTCGCTGCTGCTGCGCGACGCCGTCCACGCCGTCGCGCTCACCCTCCTGACCGCGGGCGGCCACGAGAGCCGCGCCGCCCGCGAGGCCGCCGTCCACGCGGTGCACAGCGCGGGCTACACCGCCCGTACGGAGGAGCAGTTGCTGACGCTGCTGACCGCGCTCAGCGCCGAACGCAGCGCCGAGACGGACAGCGTCTCCGCCGAGATCGAACTCCACGAGGCCCTGGCCCCGCTCGCCCCGCATCTGGCCGCCCCCGGCCGTGAGTCCCTGCTGCTGCACGGCGCCCGCATCGCACTGGCCGACGGCCCGTACTGCGCGCCGGAACGCGAGGCACTGGCGGCGGTGGGCAGGTCCCTGTGCATCGACGAGGACGACGTGGAACGCCTGCTGGCGGAGGCCGCACGCATGCCGTTCTGAGGCGCGGGGGCGGGGCGGGCTCGCGGCCGTCCCGGGGCTTCGGGGCTCAACTCCGGTGTGGCGCCTGGGGGATGAGGGTCGGCCGAGCATGCGCGCCGTAGAGGACGGTCTGCTCGGCCTGCGCCGCACCCACCGCCCGAGCGCGGACTCAGGCGCGGGGACGCGACGGGCCGCGTCACCAGAGGCTGCGGGCGCTGTTCAGATGCGTCAGATAGCGCTCGTAACCGTCCTCGAAGCCCGCCCGGTGTTCGCGGCGCGGCAGCACCGCACGGTCCTCGTCCAGCCAGCCCGCCGTGTCGACCGGACTGCCCAGCGCACGGGCCGCCACGGCCGCCGCGCCGCGGGCGCCGACGGCGTGGTCCGAGGGCGGCAGGACGGGGCGGCCCAGGGCGTCGGCGAAGACCTGGGTCCATTCGTCGGACCTGCTGCCGCCGCCGCAGATGGCCAGCCGCCCGTCGAGTCCCGCGGACTCCAGGCAGTGCCGGGCGGCGTAGGCGACCGATTCGCACACCGCGCGGACCACGTCGGCGCGTTCGGTGGTGAGCGTGACGCCGGTCAACTGGCCGCGGGCGCGCGGCGCGACGAACGGGGCGCGTTCGCCGGACTCGGCGAGGAACGGCAGCGCCGAGACCCCGCGTGCTCCCGGCGGGCTCTGCCGCAGCAGCTCCGCGACGTCGTCGGTGCTCAGCCGCAGCAGCCGCAGCAGCCAGTCGATGCTGGCCGTCCCGACCATCGCGGGCATCGCCCGTGACCACAGCGCGGGGTCCGCGGTGCACAGCCACATCCCGGCGGGCTCCTGGTCCGGTGCGTCGGCGCCGATCGCGGGACGGTCGCTGAGCACCTGGCAGGCGAGCGTGGTGCCGACGGTCAGCAGACCGTCCCCCGGCTCGGTCAGACCGCTGCCGAAGAGGCTCGCCGGAAGGTCGAAGGGCCCCGCGGTCACGGGGGTGCCCTTCGGCAGGCCCAGCAGCGCCGCTCCCCGCGCGTCGAGGGAGAGCAGCCTGCCGGGCGGCGACGGCTCCACGAGCAGTCCGCGCAGGTCCCGCAGTCCGCAGGCGGCGATCGCGTCCTCGTCGTACCGCCCCGTCCGTACGTCCAGGAAGGGCAGCGAGGCGTCGGAGGCGTCGACGGTGATCTCCCCGGTGAGCAACTGTGCGACCGCGTCGACGCAGTATCCGGCGACGGCCGCCCGCTCCAGGGACTCCGGTTCCTCTTTGCGCAGCGTGGCCAGCAGCGGCGCCGGGCAGCCGGGGAAGACCGCCTGACCGGTGAGCCGGTGCACCTCGGCCGCGGTGCCGTCCGCCCACCAGTGGTCCACGAGGTCGTTGGCGCGGCCGTCGAGCCAGGACAGCGGCGGGCGTACGGCGGTGCCCTCCGCGTCGCGCAGCCACAGGCCGTCGCCCTGCCCGGTGAGCGCCACCGCGTCGACCGTGCCGCCGTGCTCGGCGGCGACCCTGCGGACGACGGAGGTGACGGTGTCGAGGACCTCGCCCAGGTCCTGTTCCACCCGTCCCGGGCCCGGGTGGTTCAGACGGGAGGGTGCGTCGGCCTCGACGACGGAGCGGCCGGCGTCGTCGAAGACGGCGGCCTTGGTGACCGTCGTCCCGATGTCCACACCGATGATCATGAACGGCCCCCGGCGACCTCGGGGTTCGCCAGATGCTCGGGCGGCAGGCCGCGCAGGTGCCGTGCCGCCTCGCCCGCCACGATGCGCGCGGCACGCTCGGCGGTCTGCCGGGTGGCGCCGGCCAGATGCGGGGTCGCGACGACGCCCGGGACGCCGCGCAACGCCCAGTCCGCCGGGGGCGGTTCGACGTCGTACACGTCGAGGGCGACGGCCCGCAGCCGGCCGTCGGCCAGCGCGGCCGGGAGCGGCTCGTGGTCGAGCAGTTCGCCGCGGGCGGTGTTGACGAGGACGGCGCCGTGCGGGAGGAGCGCCAGGCGCCGCGCGTCGATGAGGTGCCGGGTCTCGGGGGTGAGCCGGGCGTGCAGGCTGACCACGGAGCTGGCGCGCAGCAGATCGTCGAGATCGAGGGGCGTCACGCCGTCCTCCGCGAGCGCCCCGGCGTCGGCGTACGGGTCGCTGACCAGGACGCGGGCGCCGAAGGCCCGCAGCACCCGGGCGACGATGCGTCCGATCGCGCCGTAGCCGACCAACCCGACGGCGGTGCCGGACAGTTCGAGACCGGCCCTGTCGTAGGCGTAGAGGTCGCCGCGCCAACTGCCCGCGTGCAGCTCCGCGTCGGCGTGGGGTATGTGCCGCATCGCGGCGAGGATCATGCCGACCGCGTACTCGGCAGCGGCGCTCGCGTTCCGGCCCGGGGCATAGGTGACGGCGACGCCGGCGCGGGTGGCCGCGGCCAGGTCGACGTTGACGGGGCCGCCCCGGCAGACGGAGACGAGGCGGAGGTCCGGCGCCGCCGCGAAGACGGCCTCGGTGAACGGTGCCATCTGCGTCAGACAGACCTCCACGCCGTCGAGGGACTTGATCAGCGTCTCCTCGTCGCCGCTGGCCTCCCGTACGCCGCCTACCGGTCCGAACGGTTCGACGGGCCAGGGCAGGGTGAGACGGCGTACGTCCAGGCCGGCAGCGTCGTCGGTGTCGCCGGTCTCCTCCCGTAGACAGGTCTCCAGCAGCGCGGGGGAGACGAAGTGGTCGCCCGCGGCGAGTACGCGCATGGTCGCTCTCCTCGGAGCTCGGTGAGTTCGGGTCGGGGTGGGGCGGAACGTGTGCGGTGTGCGTCAGCTCTGCTCGTAGGCGCTGATACGGGCGACCTTGGCGGCGCTGGGCGAGGCCGGGTCGAAGGTGTGGCCGAGCCATTCGCCGACCACGCGCTTGGCCAGTTCGGGCCCGACGACCCGGGCGCCCATCGTGAGGACCTGGCAGTCGTTGGACTTCACCGAGCGTTCCACGGAGTAGGCGTCGTGGGCGACGGTGGCCCGGATGCCGGGCACCTTGTTCGCGCTGATGCACATCCCTATCCCGGTGCCGCAGATCAGCAGCGCACGGTCGGCTTCGCCGCGGGCCACCGCCTCGGCGGCCGCGATCCCCAGCGGAGGGTAGGGGCGGTCGTCGTCCGGGGCGTGCACGCCGTGGTCCTGGACCTCCGTGACCCGCGGATCGTCGGAGAGCATCCGGCTCAGGACGTTCTTCAGCTCAAGTCCGGCGTCGTCGGCGGCTACTGCGATCCTCATCGTTCCTCCAGGTGGTGTGCGCCGGCACCGGCCCGCCGGGTCAGGACCCGGGCGGCGGCGCCGAGCATGAGGGCGAGTGAGGTGGCCCCGGCGTCGGGGTGGCCGCGGCCGCGCGGGCCGAGCCGG
>NZ_LJGW01000422.1 GCF_001751255.1 Streptomyces nanshensis
GTGCCCGCCGGTGCCGGGACGAGCGGGCAGCGACTCGATCCGCGCGAGCCGCTCCCGGATCCCGCCGCTCTGGTCCACGACGGCGGGCACGTCCGCGAGCCCCGCCGCGGCCGAACTCGCCGCCGGGAGCGGCCTGATGCCCTCCAGCACGGAGTGCCGCGCGGCCCAGTAGCCCAGCGCGTGTGCGAGCTCCGCGACCCGTGGCGCCGTACGGGGCGAGAGCGGGGAGCCGCCCTGCCGCTCCTCCTCGGCGAGCAGCGTCCGCACGGCGTGACCCACCCGGATCACCCCGTGCGTCGCCGCGGCGCTGATACCGGGCAGCAGCCGGGGCCACCACTCGGTGAGCACCGCGCGCCAGGGCCGCTCCTCCAGTGCCCGTTCGAAGTAGGCGATCCAGTCGGCCAGCCGCCGCGGATCGCCCAGCGCCTCGCGCCAACTCCCGTCCGTGATCCGCGCGTACGGGGCGGGCATCTCCTCCAGACGGTCCCGGTAGCCGTCGATCCACCGGTGCACGGAGCGTGCCTGACCGCGCCGCACCAGGGCCTCGACGGCCATGGGCGCGTGATTGCTCAGCCAGTCCTCGCGCTCGGGTCCGCTGCTGTGCAGCCGCTCCAGCGCCTCGTCGAGAGTTCCGCTGCCGTCGGTCCCGGTCCCGTTTCCGTTTCCGGTTCTGGCCTCGGTTCCTGTCCCCGTCTCGGTCTCGTCGCTGTCCATGACGCCGACGCTAGAGCCGTTCCGCACGGCATGTAACGGGCGCGGGCCCTGGGCCGTTCGTCCTGGGTCCGCGGGGCGGTCGGACCATGGGCGTAGGGCCGGCGTGGCGGATCGACGGGCCCCCGCTTCGGACGCACTCCACCCGCCCCCAGCCCCAACCCCGGGCAGCGACCCGGCAGATCAGCCCTCGTCGGCCGCGGAGACGAGGACGACCTCCAGCGTGCGCGGACCGTGTACGCCCTCGACGCGGTCGAGTTCGATGTCGCTGGTGGCCGACGGGCCGGAGATCCATGTCTGCGGACGGGACGGGTCCAGCCGTGCCAGTGCCTGTGGTACCGAGTCGACGATCTGTTCCGGGGCCCGTACGACGCAGATGTGGTGGTCCGGTACGAGGGAGATGCGGCGGCGGCCCTGGTCCGCGCCCGCGTCCAGCACGATCGTGCCCGTCTCGGCGACCGCCACCGCGCAGCCCGTCAACACGCTGTCCAGGGCGTCGAGTTCACGCGGCGGCATGGACGGGTCGTCGGCGACGCGTTCGATCTCGTCCGGCAGCCAGTCTGCCGGGATGCCCGGCGGTGCGACGACGCTGCGCGCGCCGCGTGCGGCCAGCAGTTCCGCGATCAGCGCGGGCAGCCCCGACGGCGGGCAACGGTGCACCAGGGCGCGGTAGTCGGCGAGGTTCTCGGCGAGCAGATCGAGCCGCTGGGCGTCGCTGCGCCTGGCGTGGGTGTCCCAGTAGTCGCGGGGGACGGGCGAGTTCTCCGGAGTCTCCTCGCGCGGTACGTCGGTGAGCGCGCGCCGGATGCGGCCGAGGACGATATCGCGGCTGCTCACCGCGCACCCCCGTCCCGGCGCTCCCCGCGCTCCCGTACCTCCGCCTTCCCCGAGTCCGCCGACCCCGCGTCCGGACCGCGGGTGCGCCGCCACCAGTCGCGGAAGGACTCCGGCGCCGGACGCGGCAGATCACGGCTGTCCGACCACGCGCGGCCCGCGCCGGGCAGCGGCAGCCGCCGGGGCGTCAACCGCCGCGCGTGCGAGGCCATCCGCATGCCGGCGCGCAGCGCGCGCGGATGCTCGAACGTCCAGCGCGCCGCCCGCATCGCCGCACGCTCCGCGGCGTGCCCCTTCGCGGGCTTGACGGTCGTACGGCGTCCCCGGACGCTGACGGTGCCGCCCTCCACGACCCGCTCCCGCAGATGCACCAGCACCTCCGGGATGTCGATCGCGACGGGGCACACCTCGTAGCACGCGCCGCACAGCGACGAGGCATACGGCAGCGACGCGTCCAACTCGCTGCCCACGCCCCGCAGTTGCGGCGTGAGGATCGCGCCGATCGGCCCCGGATAGGCCGAGCCGTAGGCGTGCCCGCCCGCGCGCTCGTAGACCGGGCAGACGTTCAGACAGGCAGAGCAGCGGATGCAGCGCAGCGCCTGCCGCCCGACGGTGTCGGCCAGCGCGTCGGTGCGGCCGTTGTCGAGCAGGACGAGATGGAAGTCGGAGGGGCCGTCCTCGTCGGTGGTGCCCGTCCAGGTGGAGGTGTACGGATTCATCCGCTCCGCGGTGGAGGAGCGCGGCAGCGTCTGCAGGAAGACCTCCAGGTCCTGCCATGTCGGCACGACCTTCTCGATGCCGACGACGGAGATCAGCGTCTCGGGCAGCGTCAGGCACATGCGGCCGTTGCCCTCGGACTCCACGACCACGAGGGTGCCCGTCTCGGCGACCATGAAGTTGGCGCCGGAGACGCCCACTTTCGCGTTCAGGAACTTCTCCCGCAGATGCAGCCGCGCCGCCTCCGCCAGTTCGCGCGGGTCGTCGCTGAGGTTCTTCGGCGCGGCCCGTCCCCGGTCGCCCATTTTGCTGCGGAAGATGTCGCGGATCTCGTCGCGGTTGCGGTGGATCGCGGGGACGAGGATGTGGGAGGGGAGGTCGTCGCCGAGCTGCACGATCAGCTCGGCGAGATCGGTCTCGTGCGCGGAGATCCCCGCCCGCGCCAGGGCGTCGTTGAGCCCGATCTCCTGTGTGGCCATCGACTTGACCTTGACGACCTCGCTCTCGCCGGTCCGGAGCACCAGGTCCGTGACGATCCGGTTGGCCTCCGCCGCGTCCTGCGCCCAGTGGACATGGCCGCCCGCGGCCGTCACCGCGTCCTCCAACTGCTCCAGATAGTGGTCGAGATGGCGCAGCGTGCGCTCCTTCAGGGCCGCGCCCGCCGCCCGCAGCTCCTGCCAGTCGCCCAGCTCCGCGACGGCCTGCTCCCGCTTGGCGCGGATGGTGTGCGTCGCGTGCCGCAGATTGCCGCGCAGCCGCATGTCGCGCGTCGAGGCCGCGGCCGCCGTCGGGAAGGACGGCATGCCCAGATACGTACCGCTCACGACGGTGCCTCCTCGGTCGCTGCCAGGATCTCGGCGATGTGTACGGGACGGGCCGCGGCGCCCCGCCGGGCGAGGGTGCCGCCGATGTGCATCAGACACGAGTTGTCGACGGTGCACACCGCCTCCGCGTCCGTCTCCTCGATGTGCCGGGCCTTGTCGGCGCCCATCGCGGCGGAGACGTCGGCGTTCTTCACGGCGAACGTGCCGCCGAAGCCGCAGCACTCCTCGGCGCCCTCCAACTCGACCAGGCGCAGGCCCTTCACCGCCTCCAGCAGCCGCCGGGGACGGTCGCCGAGACCCAGCATCCGCAGCCCGTGACAGGTGGGGTGGTAGGTGACGGTGTGCGGGTAGTACGCGCCGACGTCGGTGACGCCCAGCACGTCGACGAGGAACTCCGTCAGCTCGTACGTACGGGCCGCGGTGCCGGCCGCGGCCTCCGCGTCGATCCGCGGGTGGTTGTCCCGCACCATCGCCGCGCACGACCCGGAAGGCACCACGATGTGGTCGTAGTCGCGGAAGACGTCCGCGTAACGGCGGGCGAGCGGCGCCGCCTCGCTGCGGTAGCCGGTGTTGAACTGCGGCTGCCCGCAGCAGCTCTGCTCCTCGGGGAAGCCGACCTCGACGCCCAGCCGCTCCAGGAGGGTCACGACGGCCTGCCCGGTCCCCGGGTAGAGCGCGTCGTTGATGCAGGTGATGAAGAGCGCGACCCGCACGTCCCCTCCTCGCTGTGACGGTGCTGTCTCGTGACGGTGCTGTCTCGGTTCCCGTGTCCCGCCGTGCCCGGTCGTCTCCGCCTGCCCTGTCCTGTCCTGTCCTGCCCTGTCGTGCCGGTGGCGGCTACCGGTGCTCGCGTATCTCCCGTGCGGCCCGCGCCCACTCCTCGGGGCTGCCGTGGCCGTCGCCGGGCTGATACGTCCGCAGCGGCAGACTGTCACACAGCAGCGCTCTGACCAGCCCCAGGTCACCGGGAATCACTCCGTGTGCCCGTGCCTGCACGACGAGGTTGCCGACGGCCGCCGCCTCCGCGGGCCCGGCGACCACGGGCAACCCACAGGCGTCGGCGGTGAGTTGGCACAGCAGCTCGTTGTGCACACCGCCCCCGACCACGTGCACCGTCTCGACCTCGCGGTCCGCCAGGCGCTGTGCGTCCTCCACGGCCAGCCGGTGTGCGAGCGCCAGCGAGTCCAGTACGCACCGCGCGGTCTGCGCCGGACCCTCGGGCACCGGCTGCCCCGAGGCGCGGCATGCGTCCGCGATGCGCTCCGGCATGCCGCCGGGCGGCAGGAACCGCGGGTCGGCCGCGTCGAGTACGGACCGCAGCGGCGCGCACGAGGCGGCGGCGCGCAGCAGCGCAGACAGCTCCTGCGGACGTCCCTCCGCCTCCCATGTGCGCAGGCACTCCTGGAGCAGCCACAGGCCCATGATGTTGCGCAGGTAGCGGACGGTGCCGTCGACGCCCAGCTCGTTGGTGAAGTTGGCCGTGCGGCTCTCCTCCGACAGTACGGGGGAGGCCAGTTCGAGCCCGGCGAGCGACCAGGTGCCCGTGGCGATGTAGGCGAAGCGGTCCCCGGTGGCCGGTACGGCGGCGACCGCGGAGGCGGTGTCGTGCGACCCCACGGCGGTCACCGGCACGGGCCCCTCCAGACCGGTCTCCTCCCGTACACCGGGCAGCAGTTCGCCCGCCGGGTCGCCGGGCTCGCGCAGCGGGGCGAACAGCGAGAGGTCCACGCCGGCGGCCTCGGCGACGGCGGTGGAGAAGCTGCGGGTGCGCGGGTCGAGAAGCTGGGTCGTGGAGGCGTTGGTCAGCTCCGTGCCGCGCACGCCCGTCAGCCAGTACGAGAGCAGATCGGGGATGAGCAACACCTGCCGTGCGGCGGCCAGTTGGGCGCTGCCGCGCGCCGCCACGAGTTGGTACAGCGTGTTGAACGGGAGGTACTGCAACCCCGTGTGCGCATACAGCTCCGCCGGCGGTACGGACCGCGCGACACGGTCCGCCATCCCCTCCGTACGGGCGTCGCGGTAGTGCACCGGGTTGCCCAGCAGCGCGCCGTCCGCGTCCAGCAGGCCGTAGTCCACGGCCCAGGAGTCCAGTCCGACCGAGTCGACCCGGCCCGCGGCACGCAGCCCGTCCAGCACGCCCTGGTACAGCGCGAGGACGTCCCAGTGCAGCGTTCCGCCCGTACGCACGGGCCTGTTGGGGAAGCGGTGCACCTCGCGCAGCCGCAGTGTGCCGCGCTCGGCGTGGCCGGTGACGACGCGGCCGCTGGACGCCCCGAGGTCCACCGCCGCGAACGTGCCGGAGCGCGGGGAGCGTCGGGCGGCGGAGGATGAGGGTGACACGGCGGCGGACCTCGTTCGTCGGGGGCGGAGCCTGCTGGGCCTGCTGGGCCTGCTGGGGCGGAGGGTGCGGGACGTACGCGGGGCCTACCGGAGGGGTCAGCGCAGGAAGGCGGCGGCGACTCCGGCGTCGACGGGGATGTGCAACCCCGTGGTGTGGCTCAGCTCGCCGCCCGTCAGCGCGAACACGGCGTTCGCGACATGCTCGGGCAGCACCTCGCGCTTGAGCAGGGTGCGCTGGGCGTAGAACTCGCCGAGCTTCTCCTCCGGTACGCCGTAGACCGCCGCCCGCTGTGCGCCCCAGCCGCCGGCGAAGATACCGGAGCCGCGGACGACGCCGTCGGGGTTGACGCCGTTGACACGGATGCCGTGGCCGCCCAACTCCGCGGCCAGCAGCCGCACTTGGTGCGCCTGGTCGGCCTTGGCGGCGCCGTAGGCGATGTTGTCGGGACCGGCGAACACGCTGTTCTTGGACGCGATGTAGACGATGTCGCCGCCCATGCCCTGCGCGGTCATCACCCGCGCCGCCTCCCGCGAGGCGAGGAAGGAGCCGCGCGCCATGATGCGGTGCTGGACGTCCCAGTCCTTCGCCGTCGTCTCCAGCAGCGGCTTCGAGCGGGAGATGCCCGCGTTGTTGACGACGAGGTCGACGCCGCCGAAGGCGAGTGCCGCGGAACGGAAGGCCGCCGCGATCTCCTCCTCGGAGGTGACGTCGGCTTCGACGGCCAACGCCCGGTCGGTGCCGCCCAGTTCGTCCGCGACCTCGGCGGCGCCCTCCGCGTCCCGGTCGGCGACCACGACGCATGCGCCCTCCGCGGCGAGACGCCGCGCGATCGCGCGGCCGATGCCCGAGCCGCCGCCGGTCACCAGCGCCACCCGCGCCGCCAGCGGCTTCGGCGCCGGCATGCGGCGCAGCTTGGCCTCCTCCAACTCCCAGTACTCGATGCGGAACTTCTCCGACTCCTCGATGGGGGAGTAGGAGGAGACGGACTCCGCCCCGCGCATCACGTGGATCGCGTTGACGTAGAACTCGCCCGCGACACGGGCCGTCTGCTTGTCCTTGCCGAAGGAGAACATCCCCACGCCCGGCACCAGCACGATCGCGGGATCGGCTCCGCGCATCGCGGGGGAGCCGGCGGTGGCGTGACGCTCGTAGTACACGCGGTACGCGGCCCGGTAGTCCTCGTGCAACTCCCGCAGCCTGGCGGCGACGTCGTCCAGCGGGGCGTCCCCGGGCAGGTCCAGGACGAGCGGACGGACCTTCGTACGCAGGAAGTGGTCCGGGCAGGAGGTGCCCAGCGCGGCCAGGCGCGGATGCTCCTGCCGGGAGAGGAAGTCCAGCACCGTGTCCGAGTCGGTGAAGTGGCCGACCTGCGGCCGGTCCGTCGAGGCCAGTCCGCGGATCACGGGCGCCAGCGCGGCGGCGCGCTCCCGGCGCACGTCGCGCGGCAGCGGCGCGCAGCCCTCGCGCGGGGGCCCGAAGGGGTCCGGGCGGCCGTGCCCGGCGAGGAACTCCTCCGCGGTGCGGATGATGTACAGCGAGTTGCGCTCGCACTCCTCGCTGCTCTCGCCCCACGCGGTGATGCCGTGACCGCCCAGGACACAGCCCACGGTCTGCGGGTTGGCGTCCTTCACCGCGGCGATGTCCAGCCCGAGCTGGAACCCGGGGCGCCGCCAGGGCACCCACACCACGCTCTGCCCGAAACACTGCCGCGTCAGCTTCTCGCCGTCGGCGGCGCAGGCCAGCGCGATGCCGGAGTCGGGGTGGAGATGGTCGACATGAGCGGCGTCCACCAGGGCGTGCATGGCGGTGTCGATCGAGGGCGCGGCACCGCCCTTGCCGTGCAGACAGAAGTCGAACGCGGCGACCATCTCGTCCTCGCGCGCGAGACCCGGATAGACCTCCTTCAGGGCGCGCAGCCGGTCCAGGCGCAGCGCGGCGAGACCGCCCTCGGTGAGGGTGCCCAGATCGCCGCCGGAGCCCTTCACCCACAGCAGTTCCGTCGCGCCGCCGGTGACGGGATCGGGGGCGGTGCCCTTGGCGGAGGTGTTGCCGCCCGCGTAGTTGGTGTTGCGGGGGTCGGCGCCCAGCCGGTGCGAGCGCTCCAACAGGGCCTCGACCGCCGGGTGTTGACGTGTGCTCATGCCGTTACGCTCCCCAGCCCGCCTGCTGCCCGCCCTTGCGGCCTTCGGTGATCTTCTCCGCCCAGCCCGAGCGCCGGTAGGCCGCCACGGGGTCCGGATCGCGTCCGCTCTCCTCGCGCACCTGCGCCAGCAGCGGCCGTACGTCGGTGTCGTACGCGTCCATCAGCACGGCGTTGGCGCCGAGCACATCACCGGAGCGCTGGGCCTCGGCCAGCGCCTCGCGGTCCACGAGAAGCGCCTTGGCCGTGGCCTCCTGCACGTTCATCACCGAGCGGATGATCGCGGGGATCTTCGGCTCGATGTTGTGGCACTGGTCGAGCATGAAGGCGATGCCGGCGGCCTCCGACAGGCCGTCGCCGCGCACCACTTCGTACATGATGCGGAAGAGCTGGAAGGGGTCGGCCGCGCCCGCCATCAGGTCGTCGTCCGCGTAGAAGCGGGAGTTGAAGTCGAACCCGCCGAGCTTTCCCTCGCGCAGTAGCAGCGCCACGATGAACTCGATGTTCGTGCCCGGCGCGTGGTGGCCGGTGTCCACGACGACCTGCGCCTTGGGCCCGAGGCGCAGACAGTGCGCGTAGGCCGTGCCCCAGTCCGGGACGTCCGTGGTGTAGAAGGACGGCTCGAAGAGCTTGTACTCCAGCAGCATTCGCTGTCCGTCGCCCAGGCGTGCGTACACCTCCGAGAGCACCTCGGCCAGCCGGTCCTGGCGTGCCCGGATGTCGTCCTGGCCGGGGTAGTTGGTGCCGTCGGCGAACCAGAGCTTCAGGTCCCGCGAGCCGGTCGCGTCCATGATGTCGACGCACTCCAGGAGATGGGACAGCGCCTTGCGGCGCACCGAAGCGTCGGGGTGGGTGACCGAGCCGAGCTTGTAGTCGTCGTCCTGGAAGACGTTGGCGTTGACGGTGCCCAGCCGCAGCCCGCGCTCCTGCGCGTACGCGGCCAGCGCGCCGTAGTCCTCCACCCTGTCCCAGGGGATGTGCAGCGCGACGGTGGGCGCGACTCCGGTGTGCTCGTGGACGCGTGCGGCGTCGTCGAGCTTCTCCTCGGGGGTGCGGGGAACGCCCGGCTGCGCGAACACCTTGAACCGCGTACCGGAGTTGCCGTAACCCCACGAGGGCGTCTCGATCCGCTGTGCTGTGAGGGCGGCCTTGACGGCCGACAGGTCGGGGTCCGGCATGCGGCTCCTCTCAGGGTGCTCGCGGGGTGCGGTCACGAGGGTGTGAACGACGGCGGAGAAAGGGGACATGAAACGATTCACGGAACGTACTTCCGCAGGTCCCGGGCGTCAAGAGGCCCAACTGACCCGCTAGGTACGGCAGTCGGGACGGTGTACGGCGCCCGGGACGGGCGCTGCTCCCGCGCCGCCGTCAGTCGCCGGTGCGGAAGCGGTGCGTTCCGGACCCGGCCGCGAAGACCGCGCAGCCGTCCTCGGCACGCAGTAAGCGGACTCCCTCCGCACGGACCGAGGACGCCTTCTTCGCGGGCACCCACACCTCCGCCGTGGTGTTGACCGGAACGGTGACGGTCAGCGTGAGACGGTCGCCCCCGTCCAGCCGCCAGTGGGTGCGCACGGGTCCGTAGAGCGAGTCGTAGCGCGCGCTCGCGGTGCGCACTCCGCCGCCCGGCCGCGGACGCACCACGATCCGGCGGAAGCCCGGCTCGCCCGGTGCGATGCCCGCGAGGTTCTGGTAGATCCACTCGCCGACGCTGCCGTAGGCGTAGTGGTTGAAGGAGTTCATCCCCACGTCCTGGAAATCGCCGTCCGGCTTGATGGAGTCCCAGCGCTCCCACATCGTCGTGGAGCCGCGGTCGATCTGATAGCCCCAGGACGGGAACGTCCGCTGGTGCAGCAGCCGTTGGGCCAGCTCCGTGTGCCCGGTGCCGGTCAGCGTGGGCAGCAGCCGCGGCGTGCCGAGGAAGCCGGTCGAGAGATGGCCGTCGCGCTCCTCGATCAGCTCCACGAGCCGGTCGGCGGCCGAGCGCCGTGCCGCGGCCGTCGGCAGCAGGTCCATCGAGAGCGCAAGGACGTACGCGGTCTGGGTGTCGCCCTTGATCCTTCCGCCTGCTTCGGCATAGGCGTCGTTGAAGGCGTCACGGATGCGGTCGCGCAGCCGCTCATAGGGCCCGGCGTCCTCCTCCAGCACCTCGGCGATCTGTGCCACCAGTCCCGTGACATGGGCGAAACAGGCGGTCGCCAGCACGTCCTTGGGGGTCTCGTCGTCGACGTTCAGCCAGTCCCCGTAGCCCTCGGCGGGGCGCAGCAGTCCGTCGCTGTGCTTCTCCAGATAGCCGATCCAGCGGCGCATGGCCTGCCAGTTCTCCTCCAGCACGCGCCGGTCGCCGTACGCCCGGTACAGCGCCCAGGGCACCGTGACCCCGGCGTCGCCCCAGCCCGCCGCGCCCCGGCCCACCGACCCCAGGAAGGGCGCGACGTCGGGGTAGGCGCCCTCCTCGTCCTGGCCGTCGCGCAGATCCTGGAGCCACTTGGTGAGGAAGCGCGCGGACTCCATGGTGTAGGCGGCGGTGGGCGCGAAGACGTTGATGTCCCCGGACCAGCCGAGCCTCTCGTCGCGGGCGGGGGTGTCGGTGGGCACCGAGAGGAAGTTGCCGCGCTGCCCCCATGTGATGTTGCTGTGCAACTGGTTGAGCATCGCCGAGTCCGTCGAGAAGTCCATGGTGAACGGCGCGGAGGTGTGCATCACGCGGCCTGTGACCGCGTCGCGCGGCGGCGTGCCGGGGTAGCCCGCGACCTCGACGTAGCGGAACCCGTGGAAGGTGAAGCGGGGTTCGTAGGTCTCCCGGCCGCCGCCCTTGAGTACATAGGTGTCGGCGGGGCGTGCGGTGCGCAGATTGGCGACGTAGAGGGAGCCGTCGCGGTCCAGGACCTCGCCGTGCCGGATGCGGATCCGGCGGCCCGCCTCGCCGCCGGTGACCTTGAGGCGGACGTCGCCGACCATGTTCTGTCCGAGGTCGAACAGAAAGACGCCGGGCCGCACTTCACCGACCCCGACGGGTTCGATCTCCTTCATCACCCGGGTCGGCGCGTCCGTCATCGCCACGACCTCGGTGTCGACGCCGGACGCCGCGACGGCTCCGGACCACTCCGCGTCGTCGAATCCGGGCCCGGTCCAGCCGGGTGTCTCCGCGCGGGCGTCGTACTCCTCGCCCATCACCAGATCGGAGGTCACCAGCGGCCCGGTCGCCGCGCGCCACTGCTCGTCGGTGACGACGGTCTCGGTGCGGCCGTCCTCGTACGTCACCTCCAACTGCGTACGCAGGGCGGGCCGTTCGCCGTACTGGCGCTGCCCGAACCAGGCGATGTGGCCCGCGTACCAGCCGGGGGCGAGGGTGACGGCGAGCGCGTTCTCGCCGCCGCGGACGGCGTCGGTCACGTCGTAGGTCTGGTATGCCACGCGCTTGCGGTAGTCCGTCCAGCCCGGGGTCAGCCGGTCCTGCCCGACGCGCTCGCCGTTGAGATGCGCCTCGTAGAGGCCGAGCGCCGTGGCGTAGAGCCGGGCGCGGACGACGCGTGCCCCGGACAGCCGGAAGGAGCGGCGCAGTTGGGCCGGCGACTGCTGTGCCGCGACCTCGCCCCACGGGTCCGCGCCCCACGCGGCGACCTCGCGTGCCGCGGACCATCCGCTGTCGTCGAACTCGGGCGTGTGCCAGTCGTCTTGGGGCTTCTCGTCGGTGGTCCGCCAGCCGGCGTCGGTGCCGAAGCGGGAGGTGCCCTCGTCGGTGGTGACCTCCAGCAGCGCGAGCAGACCGGCCGGGCCCTCCTCGGCGTTGGTGGCGGAGACGGCCAACACGTTGGCGCCGCGCCGCAGTTCACGGGTGACGTCGACCAGCGCGGGGCCCGTGTGGTTCTTCTGTACGGACAGCGCCTCGCGCGTGGCGACCTCGGTGCCGTTGAGGCGGACGGTGAAACCGTCGTCGGCGGCGACGACCAGCCGTGCGCTGCGCACCGCGGACGTCACCTCGGCGCGGCCGCGGAACCAGCGGGTGGCGGCGGGCACTTGGGAGGCGGGGTCGCCCTCGGGGAACCAGATCCACCGGGTGCCCTTCAGAGAAGGAGGCTCGACGAGCTCCGGCGGCGCGGCGATCCAGCCCGCCGTCCACTGCCCGCCGTCCGTCAGCCCGGTCTCCCACCAACTCGGCGCGCTCCAGGGGGAGGGCCGCCCCTCGCCGTCCCACACCCGCACCGACCAGTGGTAACGCGTACGGGGATCGAGCGCCGGACCGTCGTAGGGGACGAGCACGGACTGCCGCGAGGCGCGCCGTCCGCTGTCCCAGACGTCGGGGTCGCCGAGGCGTTCGGGACTGGAGGCGACCCGTATCCGGTACGCGTGCTGGAGCTGGTCCGGCACCGGTGAGCTGAGGGTCCAACTCAGGCGCGGGCGCGGGGTGTCCAGGCCCAGCGGACGGTCGGCGTACTCCGTGGTGAGGCCCCCGGCGCGGAGCACACCGGTGCCTTCGCCTCCGCCGTCGTCGCCGTGGCCGGCGTCGGCGGCGTGCGCGGAAGGCGCCAGGGCGGGGAGCGTACCGGCGGCGGCGCCGGAGACGGCGGCCGTGGCGACGAGGCGGCGTCTGCTGATCACGTGCACCTCCTGAGACGGCCGGGGGTCCGGCCGGAGTCCGAGGGCGTAAAACGATTCAGTGCGCGATGCCAGGAACGTAGAGCCAGCGGGGAGGGACGTCAAGAGAGCCGACACAGCGGCCATTTGCCTGCTGCGTACCCCCTTGACGGTCCTTCGGCCGGGGGCTAGCTTCCCCAAAACTCGTTTGAAACATTTCATTTGCGCGGCCCCGTCCGGCACCCGGACCGGCCCCTCGGGCACCGCCGCGCCGCACACCCGGCACACCGGCACACGCGACACCGGACGTACGGCACCACTGGAGGAGCAGCACCATGACGCAGCCCGAACCGGCCGCGGCCCCGGCGCCGGTCCTCGCACTGGAGGAGGTGACCAAGTCCTTCGGCAACGTGCGCGCGCTGCGCGGAGTCTCGCTCCGGCTGCACGCCGGTCAGGCACACGCCCTCGCCGGTGAGAACGGCGCGGGCAAGTCCACGCTCATCAAGATCCTCGCCGGGGTGCACGGTCCCGACTCCGGCACCGTCCTGCTCGACGGCCGCCCGGTGAGTTTCGCCGGACCGGCCGGCGCCCGCGACGCGGGCATCGCCGTGATCTACCAAGAGCCCACGCTCTTCGCCGACTTGTCCATCGCGGAGAACATCTTCATGGGGCGCCAGCCCCGGCGCGCTCTGGGCCGCATCGACCACGCCGCCGTACGGGAGGCCACCGCCGCCCTCATGCGCCGGCTCGGCGTCGACCTCGACCCGGACCGTCCCGCACGCGGACTGTCCATCGCCGACCAGCAGATCGTCGAGATCGCCAAGGCGCTCTCCTTCGACGCCCGCGTACTGATCATGGACGAGCCCACGGCCGCGCTCACCGGCACCGAGACGGCACGGCTCTTCGCCGTCGTCGACGCACTGCGCGCCGAGGGCGCCGCCGTGCTGTTCATCTCCCACCGGCTGGGCGAGATCTTCGAGTTGTGCGGCAGCGTGACGACGCTGCGCGACGGCGCGCTCGTGGCCACGGAGGACCTGGACGGGCTCACCGAGGACGACCTCGTACGCCGCATGGTCGGCCGCGACCTGGAGGAGCTCTACCCCAAGCAGGACACCGCGTCGGGCGAACCCGCCCTGACCGTCCGCAGACTCACCCGCGAAGGCGTCTTCCACGACGTCTCCTTCGAGGTGCGCCGCGGCGAGATCGTCGCCCTCGCGGGCCTCGTCGGCGCGGGCCGCAGCGAGGTCGTCCAGGCCGTCTTCGGCGTCGACAGCGCGGACGCGGGCGAAGTGGAGGTCGGCGGCGAGAAGTTGCGGCCCGGCTCGCCGACCGCCGCCATGCGGGCGGGAGTCGCGCTCGTCCCCGAGGACCGGCGGCAGCGCGGACTGGTGATGGAGATGTCCATCGAGCGGAACATCGCCCTGACCGGACTGGACCGGCTCGGCAGCGCCGGAGTCGTACGCCGCACCCTGGAGCGCTCACGCGCCGCGGACTGGGCGGTGCGGCTTCAGTTGAAGTACGGGAGGCTCTCCGACTCCGTCGGCGTCCTCTCCGGAGGCAACCAGCAGAAGGTCGTGCTGGCCAAGTGGCTCGCCACCGAACCCGGCGTCCTCATCGTCGACGAGCCCACCCGCGGCATCGACGTGGGCACCAAGGCCGAGGTCCACCGGCTGCTGACGGCGCTGGCCGCGGACGGCATCGCCGTGCTGATGGTCTCCTCCGACCTGCCCGAAGTCCTCGGCATGGCCGACCGCGTGCTGGTGATGCACGAGGGGCGCCTCGTCGCCTCCCTACCGCGCGCCGAGGCCACCGAGGAGTCCGTGATGGCGGCGGCCACCGGACGCAGCAGTGAGGAAGCCGCGTGAGCACGGCACTCGACCGGCAGTCGCAGCAGCCGCCGCAGTCCCCACGGCCCACGGACGAGAAGCCAGGGCCGCGCCGCTCGGCCCGCTCGCTGACCGATCTGGTCTTCCGCGTACGGGAGTTGAGCATCGGCGGTGCCCTCGCGCTGCTGATCTTCGGCACCTGGCTGGCCAATCCGGGCTTCCTCGACGACCAGGGTGTGAAGGACCTCCTGCTCAACTCCGCGATCCTGGTGCTGCTGGCGACGGGCCAGTCCGTCGTCGTCCTCACCCGCAACATCGACCTGTCGGTCGGCTCCGTGGTCGGCCTCACCGCGTTCGCCTGCGGCAGCTTCGTCTCCGGCACCCAGCACAGCGCGGCGACCGTGCTGCTGCTGGGCACCGGACTCGGCGTGCTGTGCGGGGTGCTCAGCGGACTCCTCGTCAGCTTCGGCAGGGTCCCCGCGCTCGTCGTCACCCTCGGGATGCTCTACGTCATCCAGGGCACCGGCCATGTCTGGGCGCACGGACGGCAGATCAACGCCGCCAACGTGCCCGAGGGAGTGCTGAGGCTGGGCAGCGGCAGCGTGCTGGGCGTCCCGTATCTGCCGCTGATCTCCGCCCTGGTGCTCGCGGCCACCGCGTACTACCTGCGCACCTACCGCAGCGGACGCGAGCTGTACGCCATCGGCTCCAACCCGGAGGCGGCACGGCTGGCCGGAATCCCCATCCGGCGGCGGGTGCTGGGCGCCTACGCCTTCTCCGGCGCGGTCGCCGGCTTCGCCGGAGCGCTGTGGCTCGCACGCTTCGGCACGGTCGTCGCCGACGCCGCGAACGGCTGGGAGTTGACCGTCGTCAGCGCCGTGGTCGTCGGCGGCGTCGCCATCACCGGCGGTGTCGGCACCGTGTGGGGCGCCGCGCTCGGCGCGCTGCTGCTCACCACCATCGGCAGCGCCCTCGTCGTCCTCAAGGTCAACCCGTTCTGGGAGCAGGCCATCACGGGTGCGCTGCTGCTCGCGGCCATCAGCACCGACCGCGTCGTACGCAGCCGTACCACCGAGGCGCTGCGGAAGAGGAGCAGGCAGTGAAGGGCCCCATCCCACGCACCGACACGGCGGACCGGACGGACGCGGCGGCACGGACGAACAGTGCGAACGGCGCGGACGCCGTGGCCACATCCGGCGCACGGCCCGGAGCCGAACCCGGGGGCGGCGCGGGCCGGTTCCTGCGCTGGGACACCGCCGTCGGCGTGCTGCTCGTCGCCGTCCTCCTCGCCGGAGGCGGCACCACGGACGGCTTCGCGGAGATCACCAACCTCTCGGCCGCCCTCAACGACACCGCCGAGATCGCGCTCATCGCGCTGCCGATGACGCTGCTCGTCGTCGCCGGGCAGGTCGACCTGTCGGTGGCCTCCATGCTCGGGCTCTCCAGCGCGCTCGCCGGTGCGCTGTGGGACGCGGGCTGGGCCTTCGAACTGATCGTGCCGCTCTGCCTGCTCGTCGGCGTGCTCGGCGGGCTGCTCAACGGCTGGCTCGTCACCCGTGTCGGACTGCCGGCGCTGGCCGTCACCATCGGCACCCTCACCCTCTACCGGGGACTGGCCTCCGTCGTGCTCGGCAACAAGGCCGTCTCCGACTTCCCCGAGTCCTACGCGCAGTGGGCCTCGTACACCGAGCCGGTGCCCGGCACCTTCATCCCGTACCCGATGGCGCTCTTCGCGGTGCTCGCCGCCGTCGCCGCGTTCGTGCTGCACTGCACGGCCGCCGGACGCTCCCTGTTCGCGATCGGCGCCCAGGAGGAGGCGGCCCGGTTCGCGGGCATCCGCGTCAAGCGGATCAAGCTCGTGCTCTTCGCCGTCGCGGGACTCACCGCGTCCTTCGCCGGGATCGTCTACACCCTGCGCTACGGCAGCGCACGCGCCGACAACGGACTGGGACTCGAACTCGTCGTCATCGCGTCCGTACTGCTCGGCGGCGTCGACTTCAACGGCGGCAAGGGAACGCTCGGCGGCGCCGTCGCGGGCGTGCTGCTGATCGGCGTGCTCAACAACCTGCTCACCCTCAACGGCGTGTCCAACGAGATCCAGGTCATCGTCACCGGCGTACTGCTGGTGATCTCCGTGCTCACCCCGCGGGTGATCGCCCTGGTCACCGAGCGGCGCCGGCGCCGCGCCGCGACCGCGGCCTGACACCGCCGGGCACCCCTGCCCGGCACATCCTGCCCGGGACTCGCGGCCCGGACCAAGAACCACACCACACCCCCGACTCCCTTCGAGCGCCCACCAGTTGAAAGGCCTCCCGCCATGCGACTGCACACCCGCAACCGCGCCCTCGCCGCCACCGCCGCGGCCTGCGTCCTCTCCCTCGCCCTCGCCGGCTGCTCCGGCACCACCAAGAGCGACGCGAAGGACGACGCCAAGGACAAGGCCGCCGGCGCCAAGGCCGACCCCGACGCCCCGCTGAAGAAGGGCCTGAAGCTCGCCTTCCTGCCCAAGCAGATCAACAACCCCTACGAGCAGATCGTGGACAAGGCGGGGATCGCCGCCGCGAAGGAGTACGACGGCAAGGCCAAGGAGGTCGGCCCCTCCGACGCCAAGGCCTCCTCACAGGTCAGCTACATCAACACCCTCGTACAGCAGCGGCAGGACGCGATCCTCATCGCCGCCAACGACGCCAACGCGGTCTGCGGTCCGCTCAAGCAGGCGATGAAGCAGGACATCAAGGTCGTCTCCTACGACTCCGACACCGACAAGGACTGCCGCCAGCTCTTCATCAACCAGGCCAGTTCGGAGGAGATCGGCCGCTCCCTGGTCCGGCGCACCGCCGAACAGATCGGCCACAAGGGGCAGATCGCGATCCTCTCGGCCACGCAGAACGCCACGAACCAGAACACCTGGATCGAGTTCATGAAAGACGAGCTGAAGAAGCCGGAGTACAAGGACGTGAAGCTCGTCAAGACCGCGTACGGGGACGACGACGACCAGAAGTCCTTCCAGGAGACCCAGGGTCTGCTGAAGGCATATCCGGACCTCAAGGCCGTCATCTCGCCCACCACCGTCGGCATCGCCGCCGCCGCCCGCTACATCAGCGACTCCTCCTACAAGGGCAAGGTCGTCCTCAACGGCCTCGGCACCCCGAACCAGATGCGCAAGTACATCAAGGACGGCACCGTCGAGGAGTTCTCGCTGTGGGACCCGCAGAAGCTGGGCTACCTCGGCTCCTACGCGGCGGCCTCCCTCGCCTCCGGGCAGATCACCGGCGAGCAGGGCGAGAAGTTCAAGGCCGGGAAGCTGGGCGAGCGCACCGTCGGCAAGGACGGCGAGGTCATCCTCGGCCCGCCCACGGTCTTCGACAAGAAGAACATCGGCGACTACGACTTCTAGGGCGGAAGGAGAACTGCCCGTGCAGCGCGTCTGCTTCCTGCTGAAGGTCCGCGCGGAACGGGCGGCCGAGTACCGCGAGCGGCACTCGGCCGTCTGGCCCGGCATGCGCGCCGCGCTCACCGAGTGCGGCTGGCGCAACTACTCCCTCTTCCTCCGCGACGACGGCCTGCTCGTGGGCTATCTGGAGACGGAGGACTTCGCGGCGGCACAGGCCGCGATGGAGGAACGCGAGGTCAACTCCCGCTGGCAGCGCGAGATGGCCCCCTACTTCGAGTCCCTGGACGGCGGCACGCCCGACGAGGCCATGCGGCCGCTCACCGAGATCTTCCACCTCGACTAGGGGGTGTCATGGGCCATGTCCCAAGGCACGCCCCGAGGTTCCGGCTCCGCACCACCAGCGAGGGAGCGACCGCTGATGACCACCACTCCCGTCCCCACGACCGTCCCCACCGCCCACGCCCCGACTCCCGTCCGCAGGCCCCGTATCGGCCTCGTCGCGGGCGGACTCGGCGCGTACTGGCCGCAGTTCCCCGACCTTCTGCCCCAACTGCGGCGCTCCGCACGGCGGGTGGCACAGCGGATGGGGGAGTTCGACGCCGAGGTCGTCGACGTCGGCTTCATCTCCGACGAACGCGAAGGAGCGGAGGCCGCCGAGAAGCTGCGCGCCGCCGACTGCGATCTCATCGTCGGCTTCCTCACCACGTATATGACGGCGACGATGCTCGTGCCCGTCGCCCAGCGCAGCGGCGCCCCCGTGCTGCTGATCAACCTCCAGCCCACCGAGGCCATGGACCACGCCACCTTCGACACCGGGCAGTGGCTGGCCTACTGCGGGGCCTGCCCGCTGCCGGAGATGGCCAACGCCTTCGAACGCGTCGGCGTCCCCTTCCGGTCCGTCTCCGGGTACGTCGAGGACGAGCGGGCCTGGCGGCGCATCGGGCACTGGATCCGTGCGGCCGGGCTGCGGGGGTCGCTGCGCACTGCGCGTCACGGTCTGATGGGGCACCTCTACCCCGGGATGTACGATGTCTCGACCGATCTCACGATGGTGCCCGCCACCTTCGGCGGACACGTCGAGGTACTCGAATTCGACGATCTGCGGGTGCGCGTGGAAGGCGTGACGGACACGGAGGCTGCCGCGCGCGTGGCCGAGGCGAAGGACGTCTTCGACCTCGACGCCTCGGTCGACGAGGACGACCTCGTCTGGGCGGCACGCGTCTCCGCCGGACTCGACCGCCTGGTCGCCGATTTCGGCCTGGACTCCCTCGCGTACTTCCACCGCGGCCTGGACGGCGAGATCCACGAGCGGCTCGGTGCCGGAATGATCCTCGGCGCCTCCCTGCTCACCGGCCGCGGTGTCCCCGCTGCCGGCGAGTACGAACTGCGCACCTCGCTGGCGATGCTGATCTGCGAACGGCTGGGCGCCCCGGGCTCGTTCACCGAGTTCCAGGCGCTGAACTTCCGTGACGGCGTGGTCGAGATGGGCCACGACGGACCGGCACACCTGGGGCTGGGCGGACGCCGTCCGCTGCTGCGCGGACTCGGCGTCTACCACGGCAAGCGCGGCTGGGGCGTGTCCGTCGAGTGCACGGCACGGCCCGGTCCCGTCACCCTCGTCGGCGTGGGCCAGACCCGCGAGGGCCGCTACCGGCTGGTCGCGGCCGAGGGCGAGGCGGTCCCCGGACCGCTGCTGCAGATCGGCAACACCACCTCCCGCGTCGACTTCCGCACCGACCCCGGCGAGTGGACGGACGCCTGGAGCGCGAGCGGCGTCGGCCACCACTGGGCCCTGGCCACCGGGGAGTTGCTGCCCGGACTGCGGGCGCTGGCCGACCTGACCGGCGTGGAGATGACCGAGGTACGCCCGTAATGACCCCTCGCCAGGTCGGCATCAAACAGGTCGCGCGTGCGGCGGGCGTCTCCGTCGGCACGGTCTCCAACGTGATCAACCGTCCGCAGACGGTCTCCGAGCCGACCCGTGAGCGCGTACGTGCCGTCATAGCCCAACTCGGCTACGTACGCAGCGAGTCGGCGCGGCAGTTGCGTGCCGGACGCAGCCGGATCATCGGGCTGCTGGTGCTCGATATGGCGAACCCCTTCTTCGTGGACGTCGCCGGCGGCGCCGAACAGGCCGCGCGTGAGGCGGGGTTGGGCGTCATGCTCTGCAACAGCGCGCAGAGCGCCGCGGAGGAGGCGGAGTATCTCTCGCTCTTCGCCGAGCAGCGCGTACGCGGTGTCCTGGTCACCCCCGCCGACGTCAGCGGCGGCAACCTCGCGGCCTTCCAGCGCCACGGCATCCCGTACGTCTCCGTCGACCGGGTGCTGCCCAGCGCGGAGGGCTGCTCCGTCTCCGTCGACGACGTCGCCGGCGGAGCGCTCGCCGCCCGTCATCTGCTGGAGTGCGGCCACCGCAGCCTCGTCTACGTCAGCGGCTCGATGCGGCTCACCCAGTGCCAGGACCGGTACGAGGGCGTGGAGAAGGCGCTGCACGGAGCGGGTCTGCGCGCCTCCGGGCGGGGCGCCGCGCTGCGGCACATCGAGGCGGAACGGCTGGACGTGGCGGCGGGACGCGACGCGGGGGCGCGGCTGCTGGGAATGCTGGGGGTGCTGCCGCGTCCGGCGGGGGTGTTCTGCGCGAACGACCTGCTGGCGCTGGGGGTGTTGCAGGCGCTGTACGGGGCGGGGGTCTCGGTTCCGGGGGACGTCGCGCTGGTGGGGTACGACGACATCGAGTTCGCGGCGGCCGCGGCCGTACCGCTGACGTCGGTCCGGCAGCCGGCGTTCCGCATGGGCCGTGCGGCGGCGGATCTGCTGATCGAGGAGACGGGCGAGGACGCGGCCGCCCACGAGCACCAACGGATCGTCCTCCAGCCGGAGTTGGTCGTCCGCGGCTCGACCAGGTCGCTCAAGAGCTGACCACGCCGTACCCGCCCCCTCCATGCGGGTCTCCACGCGAGGGCGCCGCCCCTCCGTACGGGACGGAGG
>NZ_LJGW01000412.1:0-11069 GCF_001751255.1 Streptomyces nanshensis
CCCGTCCGCGGCCCGGCGCTACGACTGAGGCGCTGGCGCGACCGAGCGGTCACGGCCGAGGCGGTTACGACCGGGGCGCCGCCGCGGTGTCGTCCGTACGGCCGCCGGCGCCGTCCGCGGCGCAAGTGCCGTGCGCCGTAGGGCCGTTCGCGGTCGTCTGGCGCTTGCGGCGCCGGGGCGCGGACTGGGTGAGCGCGGCGCCCAGCAGCACGATCAGCGCGCCCACGGGTGTGTTCCAGGTGAGGGGTTCGCCGAGCAGCGTCACGCCTGCCGCGGTGGCGATGACGGGTATGAAGTACGTGACCATCTGCCCGGTCGTCGGGCCCACTTCGGCCACCAGCCCGTACTGGATGAGGAAGGCCAGGCCCGTACCGAGCGCGCCCAGCGCCAGCACCGCCAGCACCGGCCCGGCCGGGAACGCCGCCGGCGCGGAGGTGAACAGCGCGGTGAGCACCAGCAGTTGGGCCGAGCCGAGCAGCAACTGCCCGCCCGACATGGACAGCGCCGAGTGCGGGCTGCCCGCGAGCGTGCGCCGTACGTAGAGCCAGCCGACCGCGTAACTGGCCGCCGCGCCCAGCGCCATCGCCGTACCGGCCGGGTCCTGGCCGGAGAAGCCGCGCCAGGCGCCCAGCACCACCAGCACACCGCCGAACCCGGTCGCCAGACCCGCCACCTTGCGCCGCCCCGGGCGGTCCTCGGAGAGGGCGACGAGGGAGAGAAGCATCCCGAAGAGGGGACTGGTGGCGTTGCAGATGCCCGCCAGGCTGGAGGAGACGGTCAACTCGGCGTAGGCGAAGAGCGAGTACGGGAGGGTGTTGAGGAAGAACGCCGAGACCGTGAGGTGGGCCCAGAGCCGCGGACGGCCGGGCAGCCGCTCCCGCTTGACCGCGAGCGCCGCCGCGAGCACCGCGGTCCCGAACACCATGCGGCCCAGGGCCACTTGGAGCGGCGCGAACGCCTGGGTGCCGAGCTTGATGAAGAGGAAGCTGAAGCCCCAGACGAGCGCCAGCGCGGCGAAGCGCACCCGCCAGTCGAGCAGCCGCCGCGCGGTCCGCGACGTGGTCCGCGGTGCGGCGGGAGGCGTGCTGCGCGACGTGGATCCCGGCGCCCTGCCGGACCGGACGCGGGAGAGGACGGGGGCGGCGGGCGGGATGCCCGAGGGGCGCGTGGAGGACGTCATGCGCTCCACGATCGCGATAGCCGCTCTTTAGCACAAGCGAGTATGTGTGGAAGTAAAGGCGTAGCATCGCTTACATGTTCAATCTGGAGCGGCTGCGGGTGCTGCACGAGATCTCGGTGCACGGCACGGTGGGCGGCGCCGCCGAGGCCCTGTACGTCACGACGTCCGCGATCTCCCAGCAGATGGCGAAGCTGGAACGGGAGACGGGGCAGCGGCTGCTGTCCAGAAGCGGCCGGGGCGTACGGCTCACGGACGCCGGACGGCTGCTGGCCGCGCACGCCGGAAAGGTGCTCTCGCTGCTGGAGGTCGCACAGTCGGACCTGGAGGCTCACCGGGGCGAGGCCGCGGGCGAGTTGCTGCTGAGCGCCTTCCCCACGGCGGCCCGCGGTCTCTTCCCCGCGGCCCTGAACCGGCTGCGGCACGAACACCCGCTGCTGCGCCCGCGGTTGACGGAGGCGGAGGCCGAAGTCGCGCTGCCGCGCCTGCTGCGCGGCGGCACGGATCTCGCGATCGTCCTGGACTGGCGGAACCGCACGCTGACGCTGCCCGCCGGGCTGTGCAGCACACCGCTGCTGGAGGACCCGGTCGACCTCGCCGTACCCGAGGGCCACCCGGTGGCGGGACGGCGCCGGGTGGAGCTGACCGAGGTCGCCGAGGAGGAGTGGATCTCCTGGCCCGAGGGGGAGTTCTGCCACGAGTGGCTGATGAGCACGCTGCGGGCCGAGGGCATCGAGCCCCGGCTGTCGCACACGGCGGCCGAACACCACACCCAACTGGTGCTGGTGGCCGCCGGGTTGGGCATCGCGGTGACCCCGCGGCTGGGGCGGGGCCCGGTGCCGCGGGGCGTGGCGCTCGTACCGGTGCACCACACCCTGCGGCGCCGCATCTACGCGGTCTGGCGGCAGGACGCCGACCGCAGGCCGTCGATCAGGGCGGCCGTCTCCGCGCTGGAGAAGGCCGCCCTGGAGGTCACGGGTTAGGGCGCGTCCGCGAACTCCCGCCCGGTGCAGGGGACTTGGCCGTACGCCCCGTACCGCCCGTACGGCGGCCGCGGAGCGGCGCGCAGGGAGCTGGCGTGCCCCGGCCCTCAGCTCTCGGCGAGGTGGATGTCGCCGTCCTTGACGGTGACCTTCGCCGGCGGCAGGGGCTTGGTCGCGGGACCGGCCTTGACGCTGCCGTCCGAGATGTCGAACTTGCTGCCGTGGCACGGGCAGAGGATGGTTCCGCCCTTGACCTCGGAGACGGCGCAGCCCTTGTGCGTGCACGTCGCGGAGAAGGCCTTGTACTCCGACCCGCTGGGACGGGTCACGACCACCTTCTGCTCCTTGAAGACCATGCCGCCGCCCTCGGGGACGTCCGAGGCCTTGCCCAACGTGCCCTTCGCGCCGCCCTCCTTGCTGCCGCCGTCGCCGCCGGCGTTCTCGTCGCCGCCTGACCCGCCGCCGGAGCCGCATGCGGCGAGTGTCACGGCGGCCGAGGCGGCGCCCGCGGCGGCGAGCACGGACCTGCGAGTGGTCGATGCTGTCATGGGGTCTTCCTGTTCTGTTGGGGGCTGCACATACTGCCTCTGCCCTGCGCATCCTGCACAGCGGCCCCTCGGCGGCGAAGACCTTTGTCAAGAATCGGCAATTGCTCCGGGAGCCCCTGTGAGAAGGTCACAGGTCGCTTACGATGGGCGACCGGCCGGGGAATGCGCGGAGTCGGGGCGGAGTTGAGAGCGCCCCGCGCGCGGACCGGCGGGGGACCCGCCGCGCGGCGGCTAACCTGGGCGGATGCTGCGCGAAGTCACCGCGACCCGCTACGTCACCCCGCTGCGGGAGGGCGGTTCGCTGCCCGGGATCGTCGAGGCGGACGATCTGGGCACGTACGTCATGAAGTTCACCGGCGCCGGGCAGGGCCGCAAGACCCTCGTGGCCGAAGTCCTCGCCGGGCTGCTGGCGCAGCGGCTCGGCCTGCGCGTCCCCGAACTCGTCCGCATCCGGCTCGATCCCGTGATCGGTCTGAGCGAGCCGGACGAGGAGGTTCAGGACCTGCTCAAGGCCAGCGGCGGACTCAACCTGGGCATGGACTACCTCCCCGGGTCCCTCGGTCTCGACCCGCTCGCCTTCACCGTGGACGCGGCCGAAGCCGGCCGTGTGGTGTGGTTCGACGCCCTGGTGGGCAACGTCGACCGGTCCTGGCGCAACCCCAACCTGCTGGTGTGGCACGGCGAGATGTGGCTCATCGACCACGGCGCCAGCTTGATCTGGCACCACAACTGGCCCTCCGCGCCCGCCTCCAGGGACAAGCCCTACGACGCGTCCGACCACGTCCTCGCCCCCTTCGCGCCCGATGTGGCCGCGGCCGGCGCCGAGTTGGCGCCGCTGGTGACCGAGGAACTGCTCGCCGAGTGCGCCGCCGCCGTCCCCGGCGAATGGCTGTTGGACGAGCCGGGCTTCGCGGATCCGGACGAGCTGCGCGCCGCGTACGTACGGACGTTGGCCGCCCGCGTCCCCGGGCTCGCCGAGCGCGTCGTACTCGGCGAACCGACCCGGGACGGCCCCTCCCGTGCACCGGGCTGGCTGACCGGCGCCCGTCCGCCCCGGCGGCGTAGCGATGCCGGCGGGCGGCCGGAGTGCGAGAGCGGGCAGGAGCGGGGTGTGCGCCGGTGAGCGCCGTGAGTGCCGAACAGCCCTGCCGGCGCGAGGTGTTCGAGTACGCCCTGCTGCGCGTGGTGCCGCGCGTCGAGCGCGGCGAGTCGATGAACGCGGGGGTGCTCGTCTACTGCCGCGCCCGCTCGCTCGTGATCGCCCGTACGCATCTGGACGAGGAGCGGCTGCGGGCGCTCGACCCCGGCGCGGACCTGGCGGGCGTACGGGCCGCGCTGCACGCGGCCGAGGGCGTCTGCGACGGCGGCAGCGCCGCCGGACAGGCCGCGGGCCAGGAACCGGGCAGCCGCTTCCGCTGGCTCGTCGCGCCGCGCAGCACGGTGGTGCAGCCGGGGCCGGTGCACACCGGGCTGACATGTGATCCCGAGGCCGAGGCCGAACGCCTGCTGGAGCTGCTGGTGCGGTGAATCTCACCTCCACGGGGACCCGTTGACAGCGCGTGGTGGGACTCATAGCGTCACGACAGCCACAGGTACTAAGCGGTTGCTCACCAACATCTGCTCACCAACATCGCCGGCGTCCCCGGAACCGACCGGACACCGGCACCGGCAGGTCCACCACTTCAGGGCGAGGAGAAACAGCATGTCCACCACCGACCAGCGCGTCGCGATCGTCACGGGTGCGGCGCGGGGCATCGGCGCGGCCACAGCGGTACGGCTCGCGGAGGAGGGCCGGGCCGTCGCGGTGCTCGACCTCGACGAGGCGGCCTGCGCCGAGACCGTGGAGAAGATCACCGCCGCGGGCGGGCGCGCGATCGCCGTGGGCTGCGACGTCTCCGACTCCGCCCAGGTGGAGAGCGCCGTGGCACGCGTCGTCGGTGAACTCGGGCCGCCCACCGTGCTCGTGAACAACGCGGGCGTGCTGCGGGACAACCTGCTGTTCAAGATGAGCGACGCGGACTGGGACACGGTGATGAACGTGCATCTGCGCGGCGCGTTCCTGATGTCCCGCGCCTGTCAGAAGCACATGGTCGACGCCGGCTTCGGCCGCATCGTGAACCTCTCCTCCTCCTCGGCCCTCGGCAACCGCGGCCAGGTCAACTACGCCGCCGCCAAGGCCGGGATGCAGGGCTTCACCAAGACCCTCGCCAAGGAGCTGGGCAAGTTCGGCATCACCGCCAACGCCGTCGCGCCCGGCTTCATCGTCACCGACATGACGGCCGCCACGGCCGAGCGCGTCGGCATGGGCTTCGAGGACTTCCAGGCCGCGGCCGCCTCGCAGATCCCCGTACAGCGCGTCGGCGAGCCCGGCGACATCGCCAACGCCATCGCGTTCTTCAGCGGTGAGCAGGCCGGGTTCGTCTCCGGCCAGGTCCTGTACGTGGCCGGCGGCCCGCTCAACTGACCGGAGGCACACGGAAGATGGCAGAGAACGACGCCGCGGCGCAGCCCGCGGCACCGGACAGCGGCGAGGTCGCCGTCGTCACCGGCGCCAGCCGGGGCATCGGCTACGGGGTCGCCGAGGCGCTCATCGCGCGCGGGCACCGGGTGTGCATCACCGGACGCAACGAGGACGCCCTGAAGGACGCCGTCGCCGCCCTCGGCCCGCAGCGCGCCATGTACGTCGCGGGCAAGGCGCACGACGAGGAGCACCGGCGCCGGGCCGTCGAGCAGGTCATGGAGACCTACGGGCGCATCGACCACCTCGTCAACAACGCGGGAACGAACCCGGTGTTCGGGCCCATCGCGGAACTCGACCTGGGTGTGGCCCGCAAGGTCTTCGAGACCAATGTGGTCTCCGCGCTCGGCTTCGCGCAGTCCACCTGGGCGGCGTGGCAGTGCGACCACGGCGGGACGATCGTCAACATCGCGTCCATCGCCGGAATGTCCGCCTCGCCCTTCATCGGCGCCTACGGCATGAGCAAGGCCGCGATGATCAATCTCACACAGCAGCTCGCGCATGAGTTCGCGCCGACGGTACGCGTCAACGCCGTCGCGCCCGCGGTGGTGAAGACCAAATTCGCCGCGGCGCTCTATGAGGGGCGCGAAGCCGACGCCGTCGCGCGATATCCGATGAACAGGCTCGGTCTGCCCTCGGACATCGGCGGTGCTGCGGCTTTCCTCACCTCACCGGATTCCGCGTGGATCACCGGGCAGACCCTCGTCGTCGACGGCGGACTGGAGCTCAACGCCGGCGTCGAGTAGCGATTTCCGCTCCGCTCGCGCGGCACCGATCGGGAATTCGGGTGCCGGTCCGTCGCCGGACCGGCACCCGCTGTCATCGGAATGCTCCGTCTCTCACCGGCAATTGACGAATGGTTGACCAGTGCATGTTCCGGTGGTCGGGTGCTGAGGTAGGGTCGCACTCGCCTCTCGGCCAGCGGGTCCGCGCACTTGCGCCGGCGTACCCCGTACGGCGGCGCGGAGAAACGCGACAGCATTGACCGGCCGAGGCAATTCCCTTTAGCAACTGCATCGGCAGCAGTGCCACCGCCGACTGAGGAGCGCGCAGGTGTTCGACCGGAACGGACCTCTGAGGATCACAGCGACCGTTGCGATAGCGACGTCGATGGTCGCCGGGTGCTCTTCGATGTCGGGGGACAGCGAGGACGAGAAGCTCCGCCAGATGGTCACGGGCACCACCAGCGCTCCCAGTACGCTCGATCCGGCGGCGGCCTGGGACGGTTCGTGGGAGCTGTACAAGAACGTCTACCAGACGCTGCTGTCCTTCCCGAGCAGCAGTTCCTCGCCGGAGCCGGACGCCGCCAAGCGCTGCGGGTTCACCGACACCGCGAGCCGCGTCTACCGCTGCACCCTGCGCGACGGGCTGAAGTTCTCCAACGGGAACGCGCTCGACTCCCGCGCGGTGAAGCACTCCATCGACCGCGTCATGACGATCAAGGCGAAGTCCGGGCCGCTCGGCCTGATGGGCAGCCTGGACCGGGTGGAGGCGCCCGACAAGCGCACCGTCGTCTTCCACTTGAAGAAGTCCGACGCCACCTTCCCCTTCATCCTGGCCACCCCGGCGACCGCGATCGTCGACCCGGAGAGCTATCCGGCCAAGAAGCTGCGCAAGGGCAACAAGATCGTCGGCTCCGGCCCTTACACCCTGAAGTCCTACAGCAAGGGCAAAAAGGCCGAACTGTCCCGGTACGAGGGCTATCACGGTCCCGCGAAGCCCAAGAACGACGTCGTCACCGTCGAGTACTTCCAGGACTCCGCGAAGATGGTGAAGGCGCTCAAGGAGAAGAAGATCGACGTCGCCTACCGCGGGCTGACCCCGGGGCAGGTGAGCGGTTTCCAAAAGGCACAGGCCAATGGGAACCAGGAGATCGAGCTGACCGAGCTCCTCGGCTCCGAGATCAGCTATCTCGTCTTCAACCCCAAGGACCGGATGGCCGGAAATCCGGCCGTGCGCAAGGCGATTGCCGAGCTGATCGACCGCAAGGCGCTCGTACGCAACGTCTACAACCGCACCACCGACCCGCTGTACTCGATGGTCCCGGGCGGCATCACCGGCCACACCTCCGCCTTCTACGACCGCTACGGCGAGCCGAGCAAGGATCAGGCCCGCAAGACCCTCAGCGAGGCCGGCATCGACAAGAAGGTGCCGCTCACGCTCTGGTACACCACCGACCGCTACGGCGACACGACCGGTGAGACCTTCGCCGAACTGAAGCGGCAGCTCAACAAGTCGGGCCTGTTCGACGTCACCGTCAAGGGCCGTCCCTGGTCGCAGTTCGTCGAGGGCTACAGCAAGGGCAAGTACCCGGTCTTCGGACGCGGTTGGTTCCCCGACTTCCCGGACGCGGACAACTACGTCGCGCCGTTCGTCGGCAAGAACAACGCGCTCGCCACCCCGTACGACAACGCGCAGATCACCGACGAACTGCTGCCGCAGTCGCGCAAGGAGAGCAACCGCGCGACCGCCAGCAAGAAGTTCACCACCGCCCAGAAGATCATCGCCAAGGACGCGCGGCTGCTGCCGCTGTGGCAGGGGCGGGTGTACGTCGCCTCGCTGAAGGACGTGGCCGGTGTGGAGTGGGTGATGGATCCCTCGACGCTGCCGCGGCTGTGGGAGCTGCACATGAAGTCGAGCTGGTAGACCGGCTCCGCTCCGGGACCGGGGCGGGGAGTGTCAGTGGCAGCCGGTACGTTCGTGACGGCAATGAAGGACGCGAAGCCGCCGCGGAGGTACGAGAGTTGAACGACATGCTGGGCACGCTGCCGGAGTCCTGGGAGCGCGCCCTCGGCGAGGAGACCGGCAAGCCCTACTTCAAGGAGCTTGCCGAGTTCGTCGAGCAGGAGCGGGAGCGCGGTCCGGTCTACCCGCCGCGCGAGGAGGTCTTCGCCGCCCTGCACGCCACGCCGTACGAGCGGGTGAAGGTGCTGATCCTCGGCCAGGATCCGTACCACGGCGAGGGCCAGGGCCACGGCCTGTGCTTCTCCGTACGGCCCGGTGTGCGCACCCCGCCGTCGCTGCGCAACATCTACAAGGAGATGCGCGAGGATCTCGGCCATCCCGTCCCCGACACCGGCTATCTGATGCCGTGGGCCGAGCAGGGCGTGCTGCTGCTCAACGCGGTGCTGACGGTACGGGCCGGAGAGGCCAACTCGCACAAGGGCAAGGGCTGGGAGACATTCACGGACGCGGTGATCCGTGCCGTCTCCGAACGGGAGACGCCCGCGGTCTTCGTGCTGTGGGGCAACTACGCGAAGAAGAAGCTGCCCCTGATCGACACCGCGCGCCACACGGTCATACAGGGAGCGCACCCCTCGCCGCTGTCGGCGAAGAAGTTCTTCGGCTCGCGTCCCTTCAGCCAGATCGACGAGGCGGTCGCCGCCGCCGGTCACGCACCCGTCGACTGGCGCATCCCCGGGAGCGGCGCACGCGCCTGAGCGCCATTGTCGGTGCCTGCCGCTAGCGTCGTCGGTGCAGGTGACAGCCGCACCCGGTGCGCCCGGTGGAGGAGGTGTTCCGTGACGGAGCAGCAGCAGGAGACGTCCCCGGACGGGCTGGTGGTCCGCATCGGCCAGGCGATCATGCTCCACCGGGCGGGCGACCGCGAGGAGGCCCGGCACCGGCTGGCGCTGCTGTGGTCCGAGACGACCGGCGAGGGCGACCTCTTCCACCGCTGCACCATCGCGCACTACATGGCGGACACCCAGGACGACCCGGGCGCCGAGCTGGAGTGGGATCTGCGTGCGCTGGCCGCGGCGGACGCCCTCACCGAGGAGAAGGTGGAGTGGGGAGAGCACTCGCTCGCGGTGCGCTCCCTGTATCCCTCGCTGTATCTCAACCTCGCCGCGGACCACGCCAAGCTGGGGGAGAGCGGCGCCGCCCGGCGTGAACTGCGCCGCGCCAAGGGCGCGTTGGCCTCGCTGGCCGACGACGAGTACGGGGCGGGGATCCGGGCCGCCGTGGGACGCCTGGAGAGCCGGCTCGGCCCGGCCTGACCCCGCCCCTGACGCCTGACCAGACGAGGCGACCGGCTCAGCGGCCGCCGCGCCCCGGCGGAGCGGACGGGGAGCCGAGCATGCCGTCGAGCAACTCCCGCAGCCCCGCCCGCAGTTCGTCCCTGCCCGGCACCTCGGACGCGTACGAACCCGCCGTGCAACTGAAGAGGATCCCGTCGCACCACGCGACGAGCGAGAGCGTGTGCCGCTCCGGATGGGCCGACCCGGCGCTGCGGAGCATCGCCGTCAGCGGCTCACGGAAGGCGCTGGTGCCGGTCTGCACATAGACCTCGCGCAGTTCGGGACGCCGGGTGGTCTCCAGCGCCAGTTCGTAGCGGGCGACGAGCAGCGACCGGTCCTGCGACAGATAGCGGTGCAGTGCCAGCGCGAGGCCGTCCGCCAGTTCGGCGGTGCTCTCGCCGCGCGGCATCTCCGCCGGGGAGAGCACCTGCGCCTCCCGAACGGCCAGGCGCCGCACGGCCGTTCCGATCAGCGCGGCCCGGGTGCGGGCGAGGTTCGAGGTGGAGCCCTGCGGCAGGCCCGCCGCCTCGTCCACGGCCCGGTGCGTGAGCGAGCGCAGTCCGCCCTCGGCGAGGAGCCGGATCGCGGCGTCCGCGATCCGTTCGGCACGGGCTGCGGACACGGCGGGAGAGGAACGGGGGGCGCTCATGCCGGCAAATGTACGTCGGAAGAGCCCCGCCATGGGCTCCACTACGGGCGTAGTAAACTACAGGCGTAGTGCGACGGGATGCGGTGCTGTACGTGCCTGCGCCCCGGCGCCGGTCCACCGGGATCGAGAAGGAGACGCCATGTCCGCTCAACGCTCCAGCGCCCTCGTCATCGGCGCCGGCATCGGCGGCCTCACCGCCGCCGTCGCGCTCCACCGGCAGGGCCACCGGGTCACCGTCCTGGAGAGGGCGCCGTCCCTCGAAGCCGTCGGCGCGGGCCTCGGCCTGACGCCCAACTGCCTTCGCGCACTGGACATGATCGGCCTCGGCGACACCGTGCGGTCGATGCGCGCGTGGCACTCCGAAGGCGGACTGCGCACCCCCTCGGGCCGGTGGCTCTGCCGTACCAGCCAGGACGCCGCCGAGAAGCGCTTCGGCGGTCCGGTCGTCCCGCTGCACCGCGCCACCCTCATCTCGCTGCTGCACTCGTCGCTGCCCGACGGCACCGTCCGCACCGACGCGGCGGCCGAGATCGCCGACCCCGGCGGACCGCACGGCCCCGCACGCGTGCGCAGCCGCCCTGCCCCGGATCCGGCCGGTGCGCAGCCGCGGGACGCGCAGCCGTGGGACGAGTGGGAGGCGGAGCTGGTCGTGGCCGCCGACGGCGTCCACTCGCCCGCCCGTTCGGTGCTCTTCCCCGGCAGCCCCGGTCCCGTCTACGCCGGCTTCACCGCCTGGCGGCTGGTCATCCCCGCGCCCGAGGTGGCGTACGTACCGCATGAGACGTGGGGCCGGGGCGCCCTGTGGGGGACCCAGCCGCTGCACGACGGCAGGATCTACGCCTACGCCGCGGCGGCCGCCCCCGAGGGACAGCACGCGCCCGACGGTGAACTGGCCGAGCTGCGGCGCCGGTTCGCCGGCTGGCACGACCCGGTGCCGGCCATCCTGGAGGCCGCCGCACCGGGCGCGGTGCTGCGCAACGACGTCCTCCAGGCCGTCCATCCGCTGCCCGCTTACCACCGGGGCCGGGTGGCGCTGCTCGGCGACGCCGCGCACGCGATGGCGCCGACGCTCGGGCAGGGCGGCAACCAGGCCGTCGAGGACGCGGTCGTGCTCGCCCATCACGCCGCTCCGGGCGCGGACGTCGCCGAGGCGCCGGCCGCCTACACGCGGGACC
>NZ_LJGW01000412.1:11087-15593 GCF_001751255.1 Streptomyces nanshensis
CTGGTCACCCTCACCTCGGCGCCGGCCTGTGCGCTGCGCGACGGCGCGATGGCCGCGGTGAACCGCCTCGCACCGCATCTGGCGCTGCGCGCGCTCGACGGGATCGCCGACTGGAGCCCGCCGGGGCACGCGGAGGCCGTCGCGAGCGCGCGGGCCGCGGGACGGCTCTGAGGGGGGCGCCCTCGGGCAGCCGGGCGGGGCGGTCAATTGCCCGTGAACGAGGGGGAGTCGGCGCTCAGCCGGCGCTCCCCGTCCCGCTGCCGCTCCCGGTGCCCGCGCCCGTGCCGTTCCCGCCGTCGCGTCCGGCGCGGTACGTCCGTACCGCCCACGCCGCCGCGAACAGCACGAGCGCTGCCACCGACGCGTGCACGATCCAGTCGCCCGTGCGCAGATACACGGTGCTGCCCCGGGCGAGCGGCACCGTGTAGACCTCGGCGGTGCTGCGGTCCGTGCCGAGCAGCGGGCCGGTGCGCTCGCCGCGCGGCCCGTAGACCGCGCTGATGCCGGTGAGCGTGGCGTGCACCATGGGCCGTCCCGTCTCGGCCGCGCGCAGCGCGCCCAGCGAGGCGTGCTGCGCGGGCGCCCAACTGTCCTGGAACGTCGAGGTGGAGGACTGGGTGACGATCAACCGGGCGCCGTCGGCGGCCAGTTGGCGGCTCATGTCGGGGAAGGCGCTCTCGAAGCACACCAGCGGCCCGAAGTCCGCTCCGGCGGCGTGCATCATCTCCGGGCCGTTCCCGCGCAGCCGGTCCTCGCCCGCGGCCCGTCCCACCGACGTGGCCCAGCCGAGCAGAAAGCGCGCCGGTACGTACTCCCCGAAGGGCACCAGCCGCGTCTTGTCGTAGCGGTCGCCGACCATGCCGCCGGGCCCGATCAGTATCGAACTCTTGTAGATGCCGGGCTTGTCGGAGCGCCGGGCGTCCACGTTGACGAGGATCCGCGCGCCCACCCGGTGAGAGAGCGCCGCGAGCCGCTCGCGCAGCCGCGGGTGCGCGCCCAGATCGAAGCTGACGCTGCTCTCGCCCCACACCACCAGGTCCACACCGCGTCCGGCCAGCTTCCGGGTCAGCTCCTCGCTGCGCTCCAGCCGCGCCCGCTGGCCCTTGACGATCCCCGGCTGGACGACGGCGACGCGCAGCGCCCCGTCCGTACGGGGCACCGGCGCCCACGCCCAGGCCGCGGCCGTACCGCCGAGGCAGACCGCGAGCGCCGTACCCGCCGTGACGGCCGTGACCACGACGGACCGCCGGGCACCGCGCGGCGCCTGCCCGCGGGCCGGAAGGAGCCGGGAGAGCAGCAGCGCGGCCGGTACCGCGAGCGCCGTGTTCACCGCGACCAGGACGAAGGAGACCAGCCACACCCCGCCCACGGACGCCAGTCGCAGCGCCAACGTGACCTGCCACTGGCTCGCGCCGAGCAGACCCCACGGCCCGCCCAAGTACTCCCAGGAACGCACCAGTTCGACCATCAGCCAGCCGGACGGGACCAGCACGACGGCCGCCGCCGTCGCCCCCGCGCCCGGTCTGCCGTGCAGCAGCCGCCGCACCAGCCACGCCCACGGAGCCCACAACAGCCCCAGCAGCGCCGCCAGTACGAACAGGAAGACGTGCAGGCTGGGCAGCAGCCAGTGGTGCACCGCGAGCATGAAGCCCGTACCGCCGATCCAGCCCGTCACCGCCGCCTGACGTCCCGACGGCGCCGAGCGCGCCAGCAGCAGCCACGGCACCAGCGCCACCCACGCCAGCCACCACAGCGACGGCGCCGGGAAGGCGAACGCGGGCAGCGCACCGGCGGCGGCCGTCAGCAGTACGCGCACCCCGCGGCCGGTCACCCGGCGGGCCGCGGCACGGCCGGTGTCCCGCCCCGGCTCCCGGGGTGCGCGCCCCTGTGGACGCACGCCGCCCTCACGCCCTGCGGCCATGCCTCGTCGCCTCCAGCCTCCGGTCGCCCGGCCCGTCGTCCGTCCGTTCACCGGTCAACTCTGCCGAGGGCTTCCCCGGCGCGGAAGGGCGCATGCCCCTCGGGGGACCGTACGGCCCCGCCGCGCCCCGCACCCGCGCGTACCCGCTGTGACCTGCGGCATAGACAGGCAGGGAGGGCGTGGCGAAGTCTGGGCCGCTCGCCGACATGTCCTGGCCGGAGGCCCCCGTGCTGAGAGCGCAACGCATCCGGACCCTTCTGGGTCTGGCGGTCGCGACGCTCTGCGCGGGCCTCGTCGGGGCGTCGCCGCCGGCCGCGCCGTGCGGGGGAGGGGAGCGCATCGCGGGCCCGGTGACCGACCCGGCCGCCTACGTCGACCCGTTCATCGGCACCCGCGACGAGGGCAACACCTTCCCCGGGGCCGCGGTGCCGTTCGGGAAGGTGCAGCTCTCGCCCGACACCACCGGCAGCAGCACCGGCTACGACCGGGACTCCCGGCGCATCCGCGGCTTCTCCGCCGTCCATCTCTCCGGCGTGGGCTGCGGCATCGGCGGCGATCTGCCCGCGATGCCGACCACCGGCGACATCACCAGCACCGACAACGACACCTACGCCTCCGGCTTCCAGCACCGGAACGAGAGCGCGTCGCCCGGCTCGTACAAGGTCGCCCTCGACGACTACGGCGGCACCCAGGCCGAACTGACCGCGGGCACCCACACCGGACACCAGCGCTACACCTTTCCCTCGACCGGCAAGGCCAACGTGCTGCTCAATTCCGGCCAGGCGCTGCACAAGGTGACCGGCAGCTCCGTACGGGTCCTGGACGAGCGCACCATCGCCACCCGCGTCACCGGCAGCGGCTTCTGCCAGGGCACCGAGCCGTACACCGTGTGGGCCGTCACCCGCTTCGACCGGCCCTTCGACTCGTACGGCACCTGGGACGGCGACAAGGTCACCGAGGGCAGCGGGAGTTCCGAGGGCGGCGGGCGGCGCGGCGCCTACGCCCGCTTCGACACCCGCGGCGGCGACCGCGACGTGGAGGCGGTGACGGCGCTGTCGTACGTCGACGCCGAGGGCGCCGCACGCAACCTCGACGCGGAGGGCGGCCGTTCCTTCGACGAGGCCCGGGACGCGGCCCACCGCGCCTGGCAGAAGCGGCTCGGCGCGGTCCGGGTGAGCGGCGGCAGCGAGGAGCGGCTGCGCGTCTTCTACTCCTCGCTCTACCGCGCGCTGCTGCACCCCAACACCGGCGAGGACGTGGACCGGCGCTACCGCGGCTGGGACCAGAAGGTCCACCGGGCGAAGGGCCACACCTACTACCAGAACTGGTCGCTGTGGGACACCTACCGCACCCAGGCGCAGCTTCTCGCGCTCGTCGCGCCCCGCGAGTCCCGCGACATGGCGCTCTCTCTGCTGGACGTCGACGAGC
Organism: Streptomyces nanshensis; assembly: GCF_001751255.1. Taxonomy (GTDB): domain Bacteria; phylum Actinomycetota; class Actinomycetes; order Streptomycetales; family Streptomycetaceae; genus Streptomyces; species Streptomyces nanshensis_A. The sequence goes on from NZ_LJGW01000412.1 coordinate 14,437, forward strand.
AGGGCGGCTGGCTGCCACGTTGGGGATACGCCACGCGGGAGACGAACATCATGGCCGGCGACCCGGTCACGCCGTTCCTCACCAACGCCTACCAGCAGGGCTTGCTGACGGGGGACGGCGAGGCGGAACGGGCCTACCGTGCGCTGAAGAAGAACGCCGACGGGGTGCCGCCCGCGGACTCCCCGTATCTGGGACGGATGGCCAACAAGGAGTACATCGAGAAGGGCTGGATCCCGTACGAGCCCGATCGCAAACGGGATAAGCCGGGTAGTCCGGACTTCCGGCACAGCGGCTCCGCCACCCTCGAATACGCCGCCGCCGACGGCGCCCTCGCCGCGATGGCCCGCGACCTCGGGCATACCGACGACGCCGAGCGGTACGCGGAACGCTCCCGCAACTACCGCTCCCTCCTCGATCCCCGTACCGGATTCGCCCGTCCCCGCACCGCGGACGGCACCTTCGCCGGACCGTCCGACCCCGCCCGCAGCAAGGGGTTCCACGAGGGCACGTCCTCGCAGTACACATGGATGGTGCCGCAGGACGTCTCCGGTCTGGTCTCCCGGATGGGCGGGCGCAAGGCCGCCGAGAAGCGGCTCGACTCCTTCTTCGCCTACGACCGGCTGACGGAGGACCCGAGGGGGACGGCGAACGACGAGTGGGTCGCGGGACCTTACGACTACTACGGCGCCGACACCTACAACCCGCAGAACGAGCACGACCTCACCGCCCCGTACACCTACCTCTCCACCGGCTCGCCGTGGAAGACGTCGGAGGTCGTCGAGGCAGCGCGCTGCCGCTTCACCGACGCCCCCGACGGCGTCACCGGCAACGACGACCTGGGCACCATGTCGTCCTGGATGGTGCTCTCGTCCATGGGCATCTATCCGGTGACCCCGGGCGACGACGTATGGGGCCTGAACACCCCCGCGTTCGACCGGATCGAGCTGACACTGGACCGGGACTTCTATCCGCGGGGGCGCTTCACCGTCGACGCGGAGCGCGGCGACGCGGCCGACCGCTACATACGCTCGGTGTCGGCCGGCGGCAGGGACACCTCCCGTACGTGGATCACCACGGACGACATCCGCCGGGGCGGCTCGCTCGACCTGCGGCTCGGGGCGTCCCCCTCGCGGTGGGGCACCGGCGAGGACGACGCC
>NZ_LJGW01000413.1 GCF_001751255.1 Streptomyces nanshensis
TCCGGCCCGTCCCCCGCCGAGCGCGCGCCGCTGTCCCTGACGGCGCGCGAGCCCCGCGTACCCGCCGAGCGCCTCGTCGCCGAGATGGTGCCGCCGCCGCGCTTCGACGCCGTCCGCTTCGGGACGTACGTACCGGACCCGGAGCACCCCGGGCAGGCCGAGGCGGTCGAGGTGCTGGGCTCGTTCGCCGCCCGCGTCGGCGGTACCGGCAGAACGGGACCCGGCACGGGCGGCAGCGGCGGTGCGGCCGGCGGTCTGAAGCGCTGGTTCCGGCGCGGTGGTTCGTCACCGTCCACACAGTCCGGCCCCCTCGGCGTCTATCTGGACGGCGGCTACGGCGTCGGCAAGACGCATCTGCTCGCCTCCCTCTGGCACGCGACCGACGCGCCTCCCGAGCGCAAGGCGTTCGGCACGTTCGTCGAGCTGACGAACCTCGTCGGCGCGCTCGGCTTCCGGCAGACCGTCGAGACGCTCGGCGGCCACCGGCTGCTGTGCATCGACGAGTTCGAGCTGGACGACCCCGGCGACACGGTCCTGGTCTCCAGCCTGCTCTCCCGTCTCGCCGAGCGGGGCGTGGCCCTGGCCGCCACGTCCAACACGCTGCCCGGCAGGCTCGGCGAGGGCCGCTTCGCCGCCGCGGACTTCCTCCGCGAGATCCAGGGCCTCTCCTCCCACTTCCGTACGCTGCGCATCGACGGCGAGGACTACCGGCACCGCGGACTGCCCGCCGCGCCCGCGCCGCTCGCGGACGACGAGGTCACACGCGCCGCGCACCGCACACCGGGCGCCTCGCTCGACGCCTTCCCGGCGCTGCTGTCGCATCTGGCGGCGGTGCACCCGAGCCGTTACGGGGCGCTCGTCGACGGTCTCGACGCGGTGTGTCTGACGGGGGTCGGGCCGGTGCCGGACCAGTCGACGGCGCTGCGTCTGGTGGTGCTCGCCGACCGGCTGTACGACCGCGAGCTTCCGGTGGCCGCCTCGGGAGCGCCCTTCGACGAGCTGTTCGGTCCGGAGATGCTGGAGGGCGGCTACCGCAAGAAGTACTTCCGCGCGATCAGCCGTCTCACCTCCCTCGCACGGGACGGCGCCCGGCTCGCCGCCTGATGAACCGGCGGCCCCCGCGGCCGGTCGGCCCCGGTCAGAGCTAGTGCCCGCGCCCCCGCCCCCGTGGTAGACACACCAGACATCTGCCCCGCCGGACAGGGAGCTTCGTATGACGACACGACGTCAAGTACTCGCGAGATCGGGCGCGTTGGGAGCGGGCATCGCCTTCTCGGGTGCCCTCTCGGAGTTGTTCACGGGTACCGCCGCCGCCCAGGGAACCGGAGGGCGTTCCGGCTACGGACCGCTGGTGGAGGACCCCGAGGGAGTGCTCGATCTGCCCAAGGGCTTCCGCTACAAGATCCTCTCCCGTGAGGGCGACGATCTGCGCTCGGGCGAGGGCAAGGTGCCCAGCCACTGCGACGGGATGGCCGCCTTCGCCGGCCCGCACGGCCACGACGGCCGCCACGGCTCGACATGGCTGGTGCGCAACCACGAGAACCGGATGGACGCGGAGCACGGCGTCCCCACCGTCGAGGGGCTCACCTACGACCCGGAGGCGCTCGGCGGCTGCACCGTCCTCGAACTCGGCCACGACGACGAGGTCCTCCAGGAGCGCGTCGGCATCGCCGGCACCTCCACCAACTGCGCGGGCGGGCCCAGCCTTTGGGACACCTGGCTGACGTGCGAGGAGACCGAGTTCAAGGCCGGAGAGGAGGGCTACACCAAGGACCACGGCTTCATCTTCGAGGTCGGCTTCCGCAAGGACCGGCCCACCTCCACCGAGCCGCTGACCGCGATGGGCCGCTTCCAGCACGAGGCCGTCGCGTTCGACCCGCGCAACGGCGTGGTCTACGAGACGGAGGACGCCTTCGAGAAGCCCTTCGGTCTCTTCTACCGGTTCCTGCCGGAGAAGCCGCTGGGCGGTTACGGCTCCCTGCACGCGGGCGGCACGCTCCAGGCGATGCGGGTGCCCGGCGTACCGGATCTGTCGGTCGTACAGGAGCCCGGCACGAGCTTCGAGGGGATCGAGTGGGTGGACGTCCCCGATCCGCTGGCCGCCGAGACGCCGATCCGCTTCCAGGACTTCGGCAAGGACGGCATCACACACGCCCAGAAGCTGGAGGGGTGCTACTGGGGCGGCAAGTCCGTCTACTTCGTCTCCAGTTACGCCAAGAGCGAGGAGGGCTCGCAGGCCGACCACTACGGGCAGATCTGGCGCTACGACCCGAAGCACAAGAAGCTCACGCTCGTGATCGTCTTCGGCCCGGACACCGATCTGGAACTGCCGGGCGAGGAGCCGGACAACATCTGTCTGGCGCCCAGCGGCGGGCTGATGGTGTGCGAGGACGGCGAGGGCGCGCAGCACGTCTTCGGTCTGACGAAGCACGGCGCCGTCTATCCGATGGCGCGCGGACGGCAGAACGTCGGCACGCCCGAGGAGCCCGCGTGGGGCGAGTTCGCGGGCGTGACCTTCTCGCCGGACAACCGCACGATGTACGTCAACTGCTATGACCCCGGCACCACGTTCGCGGTCACGGGCCCCTGGCGGCACTGACCGCGGCAGCGCATCCGTACGGGCACAGGCCCGGGTCCCTCCGGGGGCCCGGGCCGCCACGCGGCTCCCGTACGGGCCAACTCCCCGTCGCACACAGGGGGTTGAGGACCGTACGTCCGACGTACGCCCCATGTACGCACCGCACGGGCCGAGTTGAGCCCGCGCCCCCGCCCTCGTGCGGCCGCCTTCGTACGCAAGCCCTCGTACGGCCGCCGCCTCAGACCCGACGCCCCGCCTGGCGGCAGGCGAACGCGACGGCCAGCAGCGCGGCTCCCGCCGAGAGCGCGGCCGGGATGTAGGGCACGGTCACCGTCCCCGAGTGGGAGCCGGTCACCAGCCCCGAGACCGCGGCGTTCGCCGGTGATCCGGCCGCGACGAGCGCCAGCAGCACCGCGAGCATCCCGGACGGCACGGCCCAGCCCGCGCTGCGCATCACCGGCCGGTTGCACAGCGCGCCGACGGCCGTGCCGAGCAGCGCGCAGGCCAGGTCCGCGAGCAGCCCCGCCCCGGCCGCGGGCCACAGCGGGACGGCCACATGCCCCTCGGAGCTGTACGGCTCGCTGGCCGCGACCGCGAACGCCGTCCCCGCCGCACCGAGCAGACACGCGCCGAGGAACGCGGTCAGCAGGCTCGCCAGATGCACCCGCCCTGGCCCGGCCGCCGCCGCGGAGCACTGCCGGGCGGCGTCCGGTTCGCCGTTCACACAGATCCGTACGAGCCAGGCGGTGACGGGCAGCAGCGCGGCCGAGGTGTAGCCCAGGCCGTCGAGCAGCGGCTCGCCCCACTGGACGCCGACCGCGAGGAAGGCCGCGTAGAGCACCAGCGGGGACAGCCACCGCTGGGAGCGCGTCAGCAACTCGGTCTGGTAGCCCAGCAGCGCCTTCACCTCGGCTGCTCCTCACGTACGACGGAACGGATGTGCCAGTAGCCGGCGAGCAGGCCGCGCAGCAGCGCGTCGGAGTAGGCCACGGGGACCGTGAGGACCGTGGTGTCCTCGCCGGTGTGCCGTACCTGCGGCGAGCCGGGCAGGCCCTCCGGGAGCACGACGCCGGGCGGCGCCTCCGCCTCGACGCGGACGCGCGGCCCGGACGCGGGGGCTCCGCGCCGCTGCGGCTCCTGCCCCGTGACGTCCCGTACGCCGCCGTCCTCCACGCGGTACGTCGCGTCGGCGGCGCCGGCCAGCCGTCCGGGGTCGTGGTCGACGAAGACGACGGTCGAGCCGTCCGTGACGAGCGCGGCGACCGCACGGTCCAGCATGGTGCGCGCCGCCGGTTCCAGGCCCGTCCACGCCTCGTCGAGGACGAGCAGTTCGGCGCCGACCATGAGCGCCTGCGAGACGACGACCTTCTGGCTGCTGCCCTTGGACAGTTCGGACAGCGGCGTGCGCGCGTACGCGTCGGCCCCGAAGCGCTCCAGCCACTCGCGCGCACGCTCGCGTGCGGTGCTGCGTCCCAGTCCGTGGATGCGGCCCATGCGGACCAGATAGTCCAGCACGGTCATCGGCATGGCCGCCGGGAAGCGTTCGGGCACGTACGCACAGCGGGGGCGGCCGGTGATCCGCCCGGCGCTGGGCACGTCGATCCCCGCGATCAGCCGCAAGAGCGTCGACTTGCCGCTGCCGTTGGCGCCCTCGACGCGTACCAGGCTCTTCTCCTGCAGCGTGAGATCGACTCCGCGCAGCACCCATACTCCCCAAGGGCCCGAGCGTGCCCCGGAGTTGTTGCCCCCGTTCCGGCCGTATCGGCGGCCGACTCCGTCCAGTCGCATGGAAGTCGACGGTAGCCGAGGCGGGCCCGCCGCGCCGCTCGCCTGTGCGAACCTCAAGTACGGCTCTGAAACCGGGACGTGGAGGATTCGTCCGCGCGCGACGTGGCAGAAGCGCTGGAGAGCGGTACGACGGGGCCGGGGGAAGGGGCAGTGGGGATGACGGACACGGGGATATCGGTGGGCGCGGCGGACGCGGCCGGCACGGCGGAGACGGGGGTGCGGCTGGGCACCGGCATCGGCTGGCGCCCGGAGATCGCGGACGGCATCGAGGCCCTGCCCGGCATCGACTGGGTCGAGGTCGTCGCGGAGAACGTCTGCCCCGGCCATCTGCCCGAGAGTCTGCTGCGGCTGCGCGAACGCGGCACGACCGTGATCCCGCACGGCGTCTCCCTCGGCCTGGGCGGCGCCGAACTCCCCGACCCCGCACGGCTGTCGGCCCTCGCCGGGGCCGCCGAGGCGCTCGGCTCACCGCTGGTCACCGAGCACATCGCGTTCGTACGGGCGGGCGGGCCGCGCACCGGGCACCCCGAGATGGAGGCGGGCCATCTGCTGCCCGTGCCGCGCACCCGGGACGCCCTGGACGTGCTGTGCGAGAACGTACGCGTCGCCCAGGAGGCGCTGCCCGTCCCGCTCGCCCTGGAGAACATCGCGGCGCTCTTCTCCTGGCCGGACGAGGAGTTGACCGAGGGCGCCTTCCTGGCCGAGCTGGTGGAACGTACGGGCGTACGGCTGCTCATCGACGTCGCGAACCTGCACACCAACCACGTCAACCGCGGCGAGGACCCGGCCGCGGCGCTGGACGAACTCCCCCTGGACTCCCTCGCGTACGTGCATGTGGCGGGCGGCTTCGAGCGTGACGGCGTCTGGCACGACAGCCACGCGCACCCCGTACCGCCGCAGGTCCTGGACGTGCTCGCACAGCTCCGCGCGCGTACCGCGCCACCGGGCGTACTGCTGGAGCGGGACGAGAACTTCCCGCCCGTGGACGAGCTGGCCGGGGAGCTGGAGAGCATCCGGCGGGTGCTCGAAGAGGGCGCGGAGCAGCGGGAGTTGAGCGTCCATGGCCGCTGAGACGACGGGCACGAGTACGGGCACGGGTACGAGTACGGACGCGGACGTGGGCACGGTCACGGTCACGGAGGGGGACGCCGGGGGCGGCGGCAGCGCCGCGCGGGAGCGACTGGGGCGCGCACAGGCGGAGTTGCTGGCCGCGCTCGTCGCGGGCGCGTCCGCGCCGGACGGATTCGACCGGGAGCGGCTGGCGGTGCAGAGCCGTGCGCTCGTCGCCAAGCGGGCCGGCGTCGTCGCGAAGGTCGCGCCCGAACTGCCCCTGATCCTGGGCGAGAAGACCTTCCGCACGCTCTTCCACGGCTACGCGCGGACCACCCCGATGACGGGCGGCTACCGGCGCGACGCCCTCGACTTCGCCGCACACGTCCTGGACGAGGGCACCGCGGGGAGCCTGCGGGCACGCAGGAGGCTGCGGGTGTGGTGGCTGGAGCGCTCCGGCCCCGCGCCGCTGCGGGGCGGACGCTTCCGCCGGTGGCTGCGGCTCGTCCTCGGCCGCTGAGCCGTCAAAGCGGGCTGCGCCAGAGCGGGTTGTGTCAGAGCGGGTTGAGGCGGGCCTTGAGCAGGCAGAACTCGTTGCCCTCGGGGTCGGCGAGCACGTGCCAGGGCTCCTCGCCGGTCTGGCCGATGTCGGCAGAGCGCGCCCCGAGCTTCAACAGCCGTTCCAGCTCGGCGCCTTGGTCACGGTCGGTGGCGTTGACGTCGATGTGCAGCCGGGGCTTCCCCTGCTCCGGCTCGTCCCTGCGGCTGAGGATGATCGTCGGCTGCGGCCCGCCGAACCCTTCGCGCGGCCCGATCTCCAGGGTGCCGTCGTCTTCGCGGTCGAGCACCACGAAGTCCAGGACCTCGCACCAGAACCGCGCCAGCACCTCGGGATCCCGGCAGCCGAGCACGAGTTCGCTGATACGACATGCCATGGACGCAACCTGCTCTCAGCGTGGGACCTGCCCGGGTGGCCGCATACGGAGCCGTGCGGCTCCCCGCGGTGTGAACACGCGGAGAAGGTACCGGGCGCGGTGAGCGGGCGCGAAGGATTTCCGGGGCGGGCGGGTCGCGCCCCGTACCGGTACGGACCGGCGGCCGGGCCGGAACACGGGGAGCGTACGGACTCTGTGCCCGAACTCCCTTCCGTACGGGCGGAGTTCGCACGTACGCCCTGACGGGTCCCCGCTTCGGACCATGCGCGCCGACACCGGCCGCCGGTCGTTTACTCCGCCAACCGCTACGCGGAGCATACGAGTTGGTCACACAACGCGTACGCACACTCACGTACGGCACACCCACGACGACGGATACGACAGGAACGAGGCACCCGTGCGCTCAGCCGCGATCCACGCCGCGCTCGGCGCGCTCGTCCTCACCGGCACGGCGATGGCCCCGAGTTCACATCCGGCGGCGCACGAGACACCCGGAGCACACCCCACCCGGCAGACACGCGAGGCGGCGGGCGCCGCACGCGCCGCGGACGCGGCGGCCGCCGCCGGGATCGACTGGCGCGAGTGCCCGGACGACGAGGGTCTCCCCTCATACGCCGAGTGCGGCGAGGTCGCCGTCCCCCTCGACTACGCGGCGCCGGACGGCACGGCCCTCCGCCTCACCGTCAGCCGCAAACGCGCGACCGGCCCGGCCCGCGCACACCAGGGTCCGCTGCTCCACAACCCCGGCGGCCCCGGCGCGGACAGCATGAGCTTCCCGCTGTACCCGACGCTGCGCGGCGGAGTGTGGTCGAAGCTCAACCGCGCCTACGACCTCGTCGGTTACGCCCCGCGCGGCGTCGGACGCTCGGCACCGCTGCGCTGCCACGGCCCGGCGGACGAGCGTGCGGCCGTACCGTCCGTACCGTCCGCGGCGGCCCAACGCGCGCTGCGCGAGCGGGCGTCGGCGTTCGCCGGTGACTGCGCACGCCGGTACGGCGCGCGGCTCGCCCGCTTCACCACCGCCGACAACGCCCGCGACCTCGACGTGCTCCGCGCCGCCCTGCACCGCAGGAAGCTCACCTTCACCGGCACCTCCTACGGGGCGTATCTCGGCGCCGTGTACGCGACGCTCTACCCCGGACACGTACGCCGTCTCGTCCTGGACAGCGCACCCGACCCCCGTCCGGAGCGGATCTGGTACCGCGACGCGCTCCAGCAGAGCACGGCCTTCCAGCGCCGCTGGGGCGACTTCGCCTCCTGGGCCGCCCGGCACCAGCGCGTCTACGGGCTCGGCACCACGGCGGCGGCGGTGCAGCGCCGCTTCGACGCGGCACGCGCGGCGCTCGACCGGACCGACCGACCCGGCCGGACCGACCCGGAACACTCCCCGGGCGGCGGGGCCGGCTCCCGCGGCCTGCTGCTCGGCTATCTCGACGCCGGACGCAGCGCCGAGAGCTGGCCCCGACTCGCGTCCGCCCTGGCCGACTTCGACGAGGGCGACCCGCGCGCGCTGACCCAGGTCGCCGCCTCCGCATCCGGCTCCGCGGCACAGCGGGAGAACAGCGACGCCGCCTATCTCGCGGTGCAGTGCTCCGAGGGCAACTGGCCGCGCACCTGGTCGCGCTGGGCCCGCGACCACGCCGCGCTCGCCCGCCGCGCCCCCTTCCAGACATGGGAGAACCTGCGGACGAACCTGCCGTGCGCGTACTGGAGTCGGGGTGGCGCCCCCGCGCGTCCGGTCCCCGTCGGCCCGGCCCCCGGACGGCTGCCGCCCGTCCTGCTGCTCGCCTCGACCCGCGACGGCGTCACCCCGTACGAGGGCTCGGTGCGGACCTGGCGGCGGCTGCCGGGCTCCTCCCTCGTCACCGAGGTGGGCGCGGGCGTCCACGGCGTCGCCGGGGGCAACGCATGCGCGGACCGTCATCTGGCGGCGTATCTGCTGACGGGCCGCACCCCGGGCCCCGCGGCGGACTGCCCTCGCCGCCCCGGCCCGCACCCCCACCGCTTCTGAACTCCACCCGGGACCCGAACTTCCCTGCCTCGCCCGCCGGTTCACATCCGTCCGACGGAACCCGCGTCAGGCGGCGCCGAACACGGCGTTGCGCCGCAGCAGTCGGGCGCACCACCGGAAGTGCCCGTCGCTCTCGTCCCGGCCGAAGAGGTCGTACGTGGTGAGGGCGTACGCGGCCTGATACGCGGCGAGGGCCGTCGGCGCGTACCCGAGTTCGCGGGCGAAGAGCCCGGTGAGTTCCCTGGCGTGCTCCTCCGCGTACGGCCCGTACATGTCCCAGACGGCCGCGGCGACGGCGGCTTCGAAGGCCGGGTCGCCGGCGGTGGTGTAGAAGCCGAAGTCAAGCACCGCGACGGGCCGTCCGTCCGCGTCGAGGTGGATGTTGGGCGGGACGAGATCGCCGTGGACCGCCGTCACCGGAACCTCGGGCAGCGAGCGCAGCGCCTTCCGGGTGCGGTCGACTCCCGCCTCGAAGTCCCGTACGCAGACGGCCAGGGCGGGACCGTTCCGCGCCGCGGCCCGGACGACCAGCGCCGCGAGCGCGTCGCGGAAGCAGTCGTGGTCCCGCCACAGCGGACGGTCGTCGCCCTGGACGGTCAGCCGGCGCATGGCCTCGGTGCCGGGCACGGAGGCCATGCCGCGCAGCACCGTCAGCAGCGCGTCGCAGTGCCGGGCGGACAGCTCGCGCTCGTAGTCCTCGTGTGCGGAGTCGCCCCGCATCGGCTCTCCGGGCAGTTCGCGCTCGTACGTCACCAGGACGCCCGCACGCTCCTCGACGTCGAGGATCTCCGGGGTGGCGAACGGCAGCGGGTGCCGCGCGATGTCCGCGTACACCTCGCGGGTCAGCTCGACGTCGCCCGGCGGCCGGCCGCTCCACACCTTCGCGACCAGGCCCTCGCCCAGCGTGTAGACGATCCCCTCGACACCGGCGCCGATGCGGCGGACGCCGGTGTGCCCGCGGTCGGCGAAGTACGCAGGCCATGGGTCGGAGAGTCGGGGGTTCGGCATGCGGAGCTTCTCCGTTCGCGCAGGGACCGGGCAGCCCCGCACCGGCCTCACCGGCGTGCCGGACACCGGCAGACAGGCAGGCAGACAGACCGGCAGACCGGCAGACCGGCAGACTGACAGACAGACGGGCTGCCGGCACACGCCTCGGAACGCCTCAGACCAGCCCGGCCACCAGCTCCGCGACGGGCTTGCGCCGCCCCGTGAAGAAGGGCACCTCTTCCCGTACGTGCATCCGCGCCTCCGAGCCCCGCAGATGACGCATCAGGTCGACGATGCGGTGCAGTTCGTCCGCCTCGAAGGCGAGGACCCACTCGTAGTCCCCGAGGGAGAAGGCGGGCACCGTGTTGGCCCGTACGTCGGGGAAGCCGCGGGCCATCCGGCCGTGGTCGGCGAGCATGCGGCGGCGGTCCTCGTCCGGCAGCAGATACCAGTCGTAGGAGCGCACGAACGGATAGACGCTCACGTACGAGCGCGGCTCCTCGCCCGCCACGAACGCCGGGAGATGCGACTTGTTGAACTCGGCGGGCCGGTGCAGCGCCATGTTCGACCAGACCGGCTCCAGGGCGCGGCCGAGCCGGGTGCGGCGGAAGCGGTTGTAGGCGTCCTGCAGCGCGTCGGAGGACTCGGCATGCCACCAGACCATCAGATCGGCGTCGGCGCGCAGCCCCGAGACGTCGTACGTGCCGCGCACCACCACGTCCTTCGCGGCGAGCTGCCCGAACAGCTCCTCGACCTCGTCCGCGTATCCGCCGCGGTCCTCGGGCAGCGGTTCGCGCACGCGGAAGACCGACCACAGGGTGTACCGGACGACCTCGTTGAGGTCCCTGGCCTTCTTGCCCGCGTTGGGTGTCCTCTCGGACTTCTCCGGTGTCTGGGGGGTTTCCGGGTTTCCCGCTGTCTCCGGCATCTTCGGCGCCTCCGGCGGTGGTGCGGCAGTCATGGGCCTATTCTCGCGCGCTGCTCGCCGCGGCCCGCGCCAGGGTCTCCCCGGCCGCCCGCCGTCCGCTCGCGATGCACGCGGGGATGCCGACGCCCTCGTACGCGGCTCCGCACACCGCGAGGCCCGGCACGTCCGCGACGGCCTCCCGTACGCGGGCGACGCGGGCGCCGTGCCCGACCGGGTACTGGGGGAGGCCGCCGTCCCAGCGGGTGACCAGCCGGTCGACGGGCGCGGCCGTCAGACCGGTCGCCGACCGCAGATCGCGCAGCGACAGCGCGGCGAGTTCGGCGTCGTCGCGTTCCAGTACGGCCTCCTCCCCGTACCGTCCGACCGAGGTGCGCAGCACGAACAGCTCCGGGTCCTGTGCGGCGACCCAGCTCCACTTGTTGCCGGAGAAGGTGGCGGCCTTGATGGTGCGGCCGTCCACGGGCGGTACGAGGAAGCCGCTGCCCTCCGGGACGCGCTCCAGATCGCCGCGCCGGAAGGCCAGCGTCACCAGCGCCATCGACGCGTACTCCACGGCCGCCAACTCCCGTGCCGCGGCGGGCACTTCGTCCACCAGCAGGCGCGCGGCGCGGGGCGCGGGCACCGCGAGCACGACGGCGTCGGCGTGCAGCACCTCGCCGCCGTCGGTGACCACGCTCCAGTCGGCGGGCGCCCCGTCCGCGCGGACG
>NZ_LJGW01000043.1 GCF_001751255.1 Streptomyces nanshensis
GGTGGAGAGGGGGCGGAGAGGGGGCGGAGGGGAGCGTGCGAGGGAACGGCGGTGATCTTGTGGCGGGACGGCGGTGATCTCGCGGGACCTCGCCCACGGCCGTCGGGCACCGCCCATACGCCGTACGCCGAACTCACCGTCGGCGCACCGGTGTTGTACGGATGCGGTGCGGCAGCGCTGCCAACTGCCGTGCCGCACGGCCCCGTACGCGTCCGGCAGGGCCCGTACGCGGCTTGACGGCACCCGGCCCGCGGGAGCCGGAAATCAGCGCTCCCCCGCGGGGGCCGCCGTACCCTTGCGACATGTCGACCCATGCGAAACGTGAACGTCTCATCCTCGCGGACCTGTTGGAGAGCAGCGGCCCCGAGGCCCCGACCCTGTGCGAGGGCTGGAAGGCCCGCGACCTCGCCGCGCACGTGGTGGTGCGCGAGCGCCGCGCGGACGCGGCCGGCGGGATACTGCTGAAGCAGCTCGCGCCCCGTCTCGAGCGTGTGCAGGGCGAGTTCACGGCGAAGCCGTACGAGGAGCTGATCCAGCTCATCCGTACCGGCCCGCCGCGCATGTCCCCGTACGCGCTCAAGCAGATCGACGAGGCCGCCAACACCGTCGAGTTCTACATCCACGCCGAGGACCTGCGCCGCGCCGCGCCCGACTGGACGCCGCGCGAGCTGGACTCCGTCTTCCAGGACGCGCTGTGGAAGCGGCTGGAGAAGATGGCCCGCGTCTTCGGCCGCAAGTCGCCGGTGGGGCTGGTGCTGCGCCGCCCCGACGGCCAGACCGCCGTCGCCCGCAAGGGCGCCCCGGTCGTGACGGTCACGGGCGAGCCGGGCGAACTCACCCTGTACGTCTCCGGGCGCCAGCGTGTGGCGCGCGTCGAGGAGGACGGCGAGAAGGAGGCGGTGGCGCGGGCGCACGACGCGGAGCTGGGCCTCTGACGCGCTCACGCAGGACGAGGGACGACGGCCGGCTCCGTACGGGCCGGGACCCGGGACCGGGGGCCGGGACCCGTACGGAGCCGGCGCCGTGCCGTGCCGTGCCGCTCAGAGTGCCGCCGTACCGATGAGCCCTTCCCGTGTGACCAGTTCCGCGAGCTGCTCCTCGGTCAAGTCGCCCGTGCCGGCGGGCCGTCGGGGCAGCACCATGTAGCGGCTCTCGGCGCTGGAGTCCCAGACCGTGATCTCCTGCCCGTCCGGCAGCTCCAGCCCGAACTCGGCGAGCACCGCCCGCGGTTCACGTACCACCCGCGAGCGGTACGCCTCGCTCTTGTACCAGGACGGCGACGGGCCCAGCAGCGCCACCGGATAGCACGAACACAGCGTGCAGACCAGCACGTTGTGGTGCCCGGCGGTGTTCGCGACGACCTTCAGGCGCTGCTCCTGCAAGCCGCCCGCCATGGACAGCCCGACCTCCGGCAGCGCGGCGTTCGCGTCCGCGAGCAGCCGTTCGCGGAACCCCGCGTCGCTCCATGCGCGGGCGACGACGCGGGCGCCGTTCAGCGGGGACGCGCCCTCCAGAACCGCCGTGAGGACGGCGTCCAACTCGCCGTCGGTCACGAGCCCTTCGCCGATGAGCCGCTCCTCCAGGCGCCGCACCCGCGCGGCCACCGCACTGCTCGTGTGCTCCCCGCTCATGAGACGGCCTCCTTCTTCCGCCCGTACGGCCCAGGGCCGTCCCCGGTGCCCTCCGGGCGCTCCAGGTACGACTGCCACAGGTCCAGCGTCACGTCGTGCTCCCCCTCGCCCCACAGATCGCGGGCGGCGAAGACGACGGTGTAGACGGGCTCGACGCGCGGCTCGGCACGGCGCCGCGCGACGTCGTCGGCGAGCGGCCAGCTCCCGGTGACGGCGAGGACCCGTCCCGTACGGCCCCGCGCATACGCCGGCAGCCGTGTGTGCCGGTCGGGGTCGACGGCCCGGGTGCGTACCCGGTCACCGGGCGCGAACCGTACGGCCACGGGCTCACTCATCGCCGCCCCGCTCCGCGTCGCCGCGCTCCGCGGTGAGCACCTCGATGGCGTGCAGCCAGCGCTCGTAGTACGAAGCCGCCAAGTACGCCTGCGGAGGCATGCGTTCGATGGCGTCCCGGAACTCGTCCAGCGTGTAGACGCCGCGCCGCACGAGGGCGATGTTCAGCGCGTACACGCGTGCCTCCCAGTCGGCGTGGAAGACCGGCTCGTCCTCCTCCACCACGACGGGCCCGAACCCCGTCTGCCCACCGACGTCGTTCACCCTGCTCATGCGCCGCAGCTTAGGCCCGTACGCCGTCGCTTGGAAGCCGCCGGGGCGCCGCGCCCGCCGCAGGCCGTCCGCCTCAGCGGACCGCCGCCCCCGCCGCGCGCAGTGCCGACTTGACCTCGCCGATGCGGAGGTCGCCGAAGTGGAAGACCGAGGCGGCGAGGACCGCGTCCGCGCCCGCGTGGACCGCCGCGGGGAAGTGGTCCGGGCGGCCCGCGCCGCCCGAGGCGATCACGGGGACGGAGACGTGTCTGCGTACGGCCTCGATCATCTCGGTGTCGTAGCCGTCGCGGGTGCCGTCCGCGTCCATCGAGTTCAGCAGGATCTCGCCCGCGCCCAACTCCGCGGCGCGCCGGGCCCATTCGACCGCGTCGACGCCGGTGCCGCGCCGACCGCCGTGCGTGGTGACCTCGAAGCCGGACGGTGTCGCCGTGCCGGAGGCGTCCGCCGTGCCGTCGTCCGCGACGCGGCGCCTGGCGTCCACCGAGAGCACCAGCACCTGGCTGCCGAAGCGTTCGGCGATCTCCCGGATCAGTTCGGGGCGGGCGACCGCGGCGGTGTTCACGCCGACCTTGTCGGCGCCCGCGCGCAGCAGCCGGTCCACGTCGTCGCCGCTGCGTACGCCGCCGCCCACCGTCAGCGGGATGAAGACCTGCTCGGCGGTGCGGCGCACCACGTCGTACGTCGTCTCACGGTCGGAGGAGGAGGCGGTGATGTCGAGGAAGGTCAACTCGTCGGCGCCCTCCGCGTCGTAGACCTTGGCCATCTCGACGGGGTCGCCCGCGTCCCGCAGATTGGTGAAGTTCACGCCCTTGACGACCCGGCCGGCGTCCACGTCCAGGCAGGGGATCACTCGTACGGCCACGGACATGGTGCTGAACTCCTTGCGAGGGGCGGTGCGTTGAGGCGAAGGCAGAGTCGTAGGAAGTCGGGGCTAGGCGGGGCTAGGCGGGGTCGCCGCGGAAGGCCTCCAGTTCGACCTGTACCAGGACCCGGGAGTCGACGAAGCCGGAGACGATCACCACCGTGGCGGCGGGAGCGACTTCGCCGAAGATCTCGCGGTGGGCGCGGGCCGCGTCGTCCACGTCCCGCGCATGGGTGAGGTACATCCGCGTACGGATCGCCGACGCGGCGCCGAGGCCGAAGGGCTCCAGCGCGTCCAGCGCCCTGCCGAAGGCGGCCTTCGTCTGCTCGTACGGTGAGCCCTCCCCCAGCAGCTTCCCGTCCGCGAGCGGCAGCGTGCCCGCCACAAGCACACGGTCGCCGGCGGCGACGGCGCGCGCGAAGCCGATGGTCTCCTCCCATGTGCTGCCGGAGCGTTCGCGCTCCACGTCCAGATCCGGCCGTTCGGACGGGCTCATGACGACACGGCCTCCAAAGCCTCTTCCAGTGTGAACGCCCCTGCGTAGAGGGCCTTCCCCACGATGGCGCCCTCGACGCCCTCGGGTACCAGCGTGGCGATCGCGCGCAGATCGTCAAGCGAGGAGACTCCGCCGGAGGCGACGACGGGACGGTCCGTCACCGCGCAGACGCCGCGCAGCAGTTCGAGGTTGGGGCCCTTGAGGGTGCCGTCCTTGTTGATGTCCGTGACGACGTAGCGGGCGCAGCCCTCGGAGTCGAGCCGGGCGAGCGTCTCGTACAGGTCGCCGCCGTCGCGCGTCCAGCCGCGTCCGCGCAGCGTCCTGCCCCGTACGTCCAGTCCGACCGCGATCTTGTCGCCGTGCTCGGCGATCACCTTGGCGACCCACTCGGGGGTCTCCAGCGCGGCGGTGCCCAGGTTGACGCGGCAGCAGCCGGTGGCGAGGGCGGCGGCGAGGGTGTCGTCGTCGCGGATGCCGCCGGACAGCTCGACGTCGATGTCCATCGCGCGGGCCACCTCGGCGATGCGGGCACGGTTGTCGCCGGTGCCGAAGGCCGCGTCGAGGTCTACGAGGTGCAGCCAACGGGCGCCCGCGCGCTGCCAGTTGAGGGCGGCCTGCAGCGGGTCGCCGTAGGCGGTCTCGGAGCCGGACTCGCCGTGGACGAGGCGTACGGCCTGACCGTCGCGCACGTCGACGGCGGGGAGCAGTTCCAGCGCGGGCGCTGAGGAGGACGAGGGCACGGACACTCCCGGCGGGTGTGAGGGGCTGAACGGTGTGCTCGGAGCGGTACGGCGGAGCGGCAGAACGGACGGCGGGACGGACGGCGGGTCAGAGCGACGCGACCCAGTTGGCGAGCAGCCGCGCCCCGCAGTCCCCCGACTTCTCGGGATGGAACTGCGTCGCCCACAGCGGCCCGTTCTCGACGGCGGCGACGAACGGAGCGCCATGCTCCGCCCAGCTCACCAGGGGAGGGGGCATCGCCGGGTTGGTGACGGTGAGTTCCCAGTCGTGCACCGCGTAGGAGTGGACGAAGTAGTAGCGGTCGTCGGGCGCGAGGCCCTCGAAGAGGCGTGAGCCCTCGGCGGGCGTGACCGTGTTCCAGCCCATGTGGGGCACGGCGTGGTCGGCGTCCGCCTTCAACGGGCCCACGGTGCCCGGCCATTCGCCCATGCCCTCGGCCTCGACGCCGTGCTCGACGCCGCGTGCGAAGAGGATCTGCATGCCGACGCAGATGCCCAGCACGGGACGTCCGCCCGCGAGGCGCCGCTCGATGATCCAGTCGCCGCGAGCCGAACGCAGGCCCTCCATGCAGGCGGCGAAGGCGCCGACGCCGGGCACCAGCAGGCCGTCCGCGGACATCGCCGCCTCGTAGTCACGGGTGATCTCGACGTCCGCGCCCGCGCGCAGCAGGGCGCGCTCGGCCGACCGTACGTTGCCGAAGCCGTAGTCGAAGACGACGGTCTTCTTGCGCGCGGCCTCGCCCGGCTCGGCGGTGCGCTCGGCGGTGCGCTCCGCGGTCACGTCCACACCTCCAGCCGCAGGATCCCGGCGAGCAGCGCCAGCGCCGCACCGGCGCCCAGCACGGCGATCACGCTCTTGGGCAGCTTCTGCTTCCAGAACGAGATCGCCCCGCCGAGCAGGAAGAGCCCGACGAAGATCAGCAGAGCCGACAGGCCGGTCACAGCGCGCCCTTCGTCGAGGGGATGCCGCTCTGCCGCGGGTCGATCTCGCTGGCGTAACGCAGCGCGCGGGCAAGGGCCTTGAACTGGCACTCGACGATGTGGTGCGCGTTGCGCCCGTACGGCACGTGGACGTGCAGCGCGACCTGTGCCTGTGCCACGAAGGACTCCAGGATGTGCCGCGTCATCGTCGTGTCGTACTCGCCGATCATCGGGGCCATGCCCTCGGGTTCGCTGTGCACCAGGTACGGGCGGCCCGAGAGGTCGACGGTCACCTGCGCCAGCGACTCGTCCAGCGGCACGGATGCGTTGGCGAACCGCACGATGCCGCGCTTGTCGCCGAGCGCCTGCTTGAAGGCGGCGCCGAGCGCGATCGAGGTGTCCTCGATCGTGTGGTGGCTGTCGATGTGCAGATCGCCCTCGGTCTTGACCGACAGGTCGAACAGGCCGTGGCGGCCGAGCTGGTCGAGCATGTGGTCGTAGAAGCCGACGCCGGTGGCGACGTCGGCCTTGCCGGTGCCGTCGAGGTTGATCTCGACGAGCACCGAGGTCTCCTTCGTGGTGCGCTCGACGCGGCCCACGCGAGCCAGAGTCATCGGGGGTTCTCCTTCGTCACTGCACGTACCGCGTCGAGGAACGCGTCGTTCTCCTCGGGCGTGCCCGCGGTCACCCGCAGCCGGCCCGGCACTCCGTTGTCCCGTACGAGCACGCCGTGCTCCAGCAGGGCCTGCCAGGTCGCATGCGCGTCCTCGAACCGGCCGAACTGCACGAAGTTCGCGTCGGACTCCGTCACTTCGCAGCCGATGGCGCGCAACTCCCGCACCAGCCGGTCGCGTTCGCCCTTGAGCCGCTCGACGTAGCCGAGCAGCGTGCCGGTGTGTTCGAGGGCTGCCAGCGCCGTGGCCTGGGTGACCGCCGAGAGGTGGTAGGGCAGCCGTACGAGCTGCACCGCGTCCACGACGGCCGGGTCCGCGGCCAGATACCCCAGGCGCAGACCCGCCGCCCCGAACGCCTTGGACATGGTACGGGTGACCACCAGGTTGGGGCGGCCCTCGATCAGCGGCAGCAGCGAGGGGCGGTGCGAGAACTCGCCGTACGCCTCGTCCACGACCACCATCGACGGCCGTGCCGCCTGCGCCGCCTCGTACAGGGCCACGACCGTCTCGCGGTCGACGGCCGTGCCCGTGGGGTTGTTCGGCGAGCAGACGAAGACGACCTCGGGCCGGTGCTCCGCTATGGCCTCCGCGGCGGCCCGGGTGTCGACGGTGAAGTCCTCGCGCCGCGGCCCGGAGAGCCAACCGGTGCCCGTGCCGCGGGAGATGAGGCCGTGCATCGAGTACGACGGCTCGAAGCCGATGGCCGTGCGGCCGGGACCGCCGAAGGTCTGGAGCAGTTGCTGGATGACCTCGTTCGAGCCGTTGGCCGCCCAGACCTGGGCCGGGGAGACCGAGAAGCCCGTCGTACGGGTCAGATAGCCGGCCAGGGCCTCGCGCAGCGCGAGCGCGTCCCGGTCCGGGTAGCGGTTGAGCGTGCGGGCGGCCTCGGTGACGCGCTCCGCGATGCGCCGGACCAGCTCCTCGGGCAGCGGATACGGGTTCTCGTTGGTGTTCAGCCGTACGGGCACGTCGAGTTGCGGGGCGCCGTACGGGGTCTTTCCGCGCAACTCGTCCCGGACGGGAAGCGATTCGATGCCGGTCACTTGCTCTGCGGCACCTTTCCCTCGAACCGTGCTTTCAGGGCCGTCCCGTGCGCCGGTAGGTCCTCGGCCTCGGCGAGCGTGACGACGTGGTGGGTGACCTCCGCGAGGGCGTCGCGGGAGTAGTCGACGACGTGGATGCCGCGCAGGAAGGACTGCACGGACAGGCCCGAGGAGTGGCAGGCGCAACCGCCCGTCGGCAGCACGTGGTTGGAGCCGGCGCAGTAGTCGCCGAGCGAGACCGGGGCGTACGGGCCGACGAAGACCGCGCCCGCGTTGCGCACCCGGGCCGCCCAGGCCGCGGCGTCGCGGGTCTGGATCTCCAGGTGCTCCGCGGCGTACGCGTCGACGACCGCGAGGCCGTCCTCCAGGGAGTCGACGAGGACGATGCCCGACTGCCGGCCGGCCAGCGCCTCGCTGATCCGCTCCCGGTGGCGGGCTGCGGCCACCTGCACCGTCAACTCGCCCTCGACGGCCTCCGCCAGCTCGGCGGACGGCGTGACGAGCACCGCTGCCGCGACCGTGTCGTGCTCGGCCTGGCTGACGAGGTCGGCGGCGACGTGCACCGGGTCGGCGCTGTCGTCCGCGAGAACGGCGATCTCGGTGGGCCCTGCCTCGGAGTCGATGCCGATGCGGCCCTTGAGCAGCCGCTTGGCGGCGGCGACGTAGATGTTGCCGGGCCCGGTCACGAGTTGGGCCGGCGGGCACTCGTCGGTGCCGTACGCGAACATCGCGACGGCCTGCGCGCCCCCGGCCGCGTACACCTCGTACACCCCGAGCAGCGCGCACGCGGCGAGCACCGTCGGGTGCGGCAGTCCGCCGTGCTCGGGCTGCGGCGGCGAGGTCACCGCGAGGGAGTCGACTCCGGCCTCCTGCGCGGGCACCACGTTCATCACGACCGAGGACGGATAGACGGCACGGCCGCCCGGTACGTACAGCCCGACCCGCTCGACCGGCACCCACCGCTCGGTGACGGTGCCGCCGGGGACGACGGTGACGGTGGAGTCGGTGCGCCGCTGGTCGCGGTGGACGGTGCGGGCGCGGCGGACGGCCTCCTCCAGGGCGGCCCGTACGTCCGGGTCCAGCTCCTCCAGGGCGCTGTCGAGGGCCTCCCGGGGGACGCGGACGCGCTCCAGCGTCACGCCGTCGAACCGCCGCGCGTAGTCGAGAAGCGCCGCGGTGCCGCGATGCCGTACGTCCTCGCAGATCGGCCGCACCTTCTCCAGGGCGGCCTCGACTCCGAGCTCGGCACGGGGCAGCAGATCACGGTGGGCACCGCCGTTAGCAGAGACGGCGGAACCCCGCAGGTCGATTCGGGAGATCACGGGTCCAGTCTCTCAGACGGCGTCCGGCCACCGGCCGCGCGTATCAGTGAGTGATACGCACCCCTGGAGACGAACGTCGCCTCTCGCGTTCATACAGTCACCCAGAGGGAAAGAAGCGGACGACGCATCAGGGGCGGCGGGCACGACCGGCCCGCCGCGCACCACGGCACAGCACACGACACAGCACAGGGCACGGCACACGGCACGGCAGAGGACGCCGCAGACAAGGGGGAAGAGGACCGGTGAGCGAGGCGCTGGATTCCAGGGAGCCGCCGACCTGGCTGACGAGAGCCGAGTGGGGCATGTGGCAGGCGTTCCTCAACGGCAGCGAGTACGACCTGCGCACCGGCGAACCGGAACTCGACGACCCCAACGGCGACCACGACTGGGGCGACGAGCGCACGGTGCGCGCCCGCGTCATCGCGCTGCTCCTGCTGCACGGCCCGCCGCCGCTGCTGGGACGCGTCGCGTCGCTGCACGTCTCGGGCGCGCGGATCACGGACGTGCTCGACCTCTCCGGCGGCATCATCGAGCCGTACTTCGAGCTGCGGCAGTGCCGCTTCGAGCGGGAGGTGCGGATGTCGGAGGCGCGGATGCACACCGCGCGCCTCGTCGACTGCTACATACCGCGCGTGGAGGCCGCCCGGCTGAGCACCGACGGCGATCTGCACCTGCCGCGCTGCTCGATCCCCGAGGGCATCAAGCTCACCGACGCCACCATCGGCACCGACCTGCTGCTGAACGAGGCGACCGTCGGCAGCGGCCGGCGCATCCGCGCGATAGCGGCCGACGGCATCACCGTCTCCCAGGAACTCCAGGCGAGCCTGCTGCTGACCGACGGCGAAGTGAGCCTGCGCGGCGCGACGGTGGGCAGTTCGCTGCACATGTTCGGCACGGTGCTGCGCAACACCAAGGGCCGATACGCCCTGCACGCACCGCAGATGACCGTCGAGCACGTGGCGAGCTTCGCCGACGCCAACAAGGGCCGCTCCTCGCAGCTCCAGGGCAGCACCACGCCCGCCTCCGGCACGCCGGTGCCCTTCACCCCCGAGGGCGGGGGCCGCTGGCGTACGAAGCACTTCGAGTGCACCGGCGGAGTGGTCCTGGACGACGGTCGGTTCGGCTCCTCGCTCGTCATAGAGAACGCCCGCTTCGAGCTCAAGCGGGACCAGGAGCTGTCCCTGCGCCGCATCTCGACACCCGAGTTGAACTTCACGCCGCGCGCACCGGAGCGCGGTCTGATCGTGCTCTCCGGCGCCACCGTGGAGAAACTCCTGGACAGGGTGGGCAGTTGGCCACGGGACCAGCGGCTGTGGATGGCGGGCTTCACCTATCAGCAGGCGATCCCCAAGGAGGGGCACTTCAACGTACGGGAGCGGCTGCGGTGGCTGTCGGCGGCGACGCCCGAGTATTCGCCGCTGCCGTACGAGCAGTTGGCGCTGATGTACCGCAACAGCGGTGAGGACACCAACGCCCGCGCGGTGCTCCTGGCCAAGCAGCGGCGCCGCCGCGAGACGCTCCCGCTGGTGGGCAAGGTCTGGGGCTACTTACAGGACTGGACGGTCGCCTACGGGTACCGCCCGGCGCAGGCCGCGCTGTGGATGGCGCTGCTGTGGGCGGTCAGCGCCGTGTACTTCGGGGCGAACCCGCCGGACCCGCTCAAGCACGGGGAGTCCCCGCACTGGAACGCCACGCTGTACTCGCTCGATCTGCTGCTGCCGGTCATCAGCCTGGGGCAGGACGACGCGTGGGATCCGGCGGGCGGTCCGCAGTGGGTCGCGGCGGGACTGATCCTGCTCGGCTGGATACTCGCGACGACGGTGGCCACGGGTGCGACGCGGCTGCTGCGGCGTCAGTGAGGGCGGCACGGAAGTCGGACAGCGGAAGGCGGGCGACGGAAGGCGGGCGACGGAGGGCGATGGTGAGCAGCGTCATGAGGAGGCGTCATCGGGCGGCGCCGGCGGGCCGGGCGTCCGCGTACGGCCGTGGACCGCGGTGCGGCGGCGCGCGGGAGCACGGTCCGCCGGACGTCACGGGCAGTCGTGATCGATCGGGCGCGCCCCGCGCGCCCCGAAGGCTTTAGGCTTACTCGTTGTGACAACCGCGCTTCCGCTCTTCCCCCTCAACTCGGTGCTGTTTCCCGGCCTGGTGCTGCCGTTGAACATCTTCGAGCAGCGTTACCGCGCGCTGATGCGGGACCTGCTGAAGATCCCCGAGGACACGCCTCGCCGCTTCGGCGTCGTCGCCATCCGGGACGGCCGCGAGGTCGCGCAGACCTTCACGGGCCTGCCGGAGAGCGCGCCGCCGCAGGGCGCGGAGCCCATGGCCGGGTTCGGGCCGGACCCGATGGCGTCGTTCTACTCGGTCGGCTGTGTCGCCGACGCCTCGACGATCCGCGAACGTACGGGCGCGGGCGGCGCCGCGGGCGGCGGTCCCGCCGCGTCCTCCGGAGGCGGCACCTCCGGCGGTACGGGAGCGGGCACCGACGACGCGTCCGTGGACGAGGACGAGGAGTCCGCGGACGGCCCGGGCTACGAGGTGCTGGCCACCGGCACGACCCGCTTCCGGCTGCACTCGGTGGACACCTCCGGGCCCTATCTCATGGGCGAGGTCGAGGAGTTGCCGGAGGAGGAGGGCGACGGCGCCGGGGCGCTGGCCTCGGGTGTGCTGCGTGCCTTCCGCGGCTATCAGAAGCGTCTCGCGAGCGCGCGGGAGCGCACGCTCGCCGCCGGCCAGGAGCTGCCTGACGACCCGTCGGTCGTCTCGTATCTGGTGGCCGCCGCGACGATCCTGGACACCCCGACCAAGCAGCGTCTGCTGCAGGCCCCGGACACCGCGACCCGCCTCGCGGACGAACTCAAGCTGCTGCGGCGCGAGACGGCGGTGATCGGGAAGCTGCCGTCGCTCCCGGCGGCGGAGCTGACCCGCGACCCGACCAGCCCGAACTGAGCCGGCGCCGGGCAGTGGCGAAGAAGAAGCAGGGCCGGCACAGGCAGCAGCAGGCGGCGACCCCGGCGACGCTCGCCGCCGGACGTGCGGGCGTCGCCTTCACCACGCACTCCTACGAGCACGACCCGTCCGCCGCCTCCTACGGCGCGGAGGCCGCCGAGGCGCTCGGCATCGAGCCCGAGCGGGTCTTCAAGACCCTCGTCGCCGAGGTCGACGGCACTCTGACCGTCGCGATCGTGCCGGTCTCCGCATCGCTCGATCTGAAGGCCCTCGCCTCCGCGGCCGGCGGCAAACGGGCGGTCATGGCCGACCCTGCGGCCGTCGAGCGGACCACGGGCTATGTGCTGGGCGGCGTCTCACCACTGGGACAGCGCAAGCGGCTGCCGACGGTGCTGGACGCCTCGGCCGCCGCGTACGAGACGGTCTGCGTCTCGGCGGGACGCCGCGGTCTCGAGATCGAGCTGGCACCCGGCGATCTGGCCGCCCTCACCGGCGCGGTAAGCGCGGCCGTCGCCCGCGGCTGACGTACGGGCCCGCCGTCTCCCGGCGGGCCCTCTCCGTCGCCGCCGTCTCACCAGTGGCGCGTGCCCCGGCCGTCCTCCGGCTGCGGCAGGGGTTCGGGATCGCGGTGCCCGAAGACGCCCATGAGCGCCAGATGTGTGAGGAGCGCGACGAACGGCCAGACCAGCAGCGCGCCCTTGGCCTGAAGCTTCAACGGCCCGTCGAACGGCTTGTTCTCGCCCGCGGCCTTCGCGGACGCGGCCAGGTCGCCGTTCGGACCGAGCCACACGCCCAGCCGCCACGCCAGTACGGATCCCACCAGCGCTCCCACCGCGACGCCCACGACGATGCCGACGCCGCCCCCGCGGCTGCGCAGGAACGCGAACAGGCCCACCACCAGACCGAAGGCGACCGCCAGCAGCACGAACGTGCCGTCGGCGCCGATCGCCTCCTCGCCCTCCGGGTCCTTGAGGAAGACGCCCCCGTCCACGCTGACGAGCGGCACCCGCGGCGCCAGCCACAGCCACAGCAGCCCGAGGCCCGCCCCGAGGACGAGCACGCCCAGCGCCCACAGCGCACCGGTACGGATCTCGTGGCGCACGCTCGTCCGCTCGTCGAGGGCCTCCAGGGCGTCCGGGTCGGGCGGGCTCTGGTACGCGCCGTTGTGCGCGCCGTACTCCCCGCCCTCGTGGCGTTCGTACTCGTGCCGCTCGTACTCGTGCCGTTCGTACTGGGGCCCGTAGCCGGAACCGTGCTGCTGTCCGTACGGGCCGTTGTGCTCCTGCGCCCCGTACCCGCCCCGGTGTCCGTACGGGCCGTACGGCTGCTGCCCCTCGCCGGCTGCGCCCCCGTAAGGACGGCCGGAGTGCTCGCCTCCCCCGGGGTCGCCGGGGCGGTGCGCGCCGGGCTGTCCGCCGCCGTGCCGGCCGCCGTGGCCGTGGTACGGGCGGGAGGAGCGGCGCGAGTGGTCGGGGTCCGGTGAGGAAGGCGTTGGTGCGGTCACGCAGGCCATCGTGCCAGTCCCGGGCGTCAGTTCGGGCCCGGGGCGGCAGATGCGCCGGGACCGGTGCCGGCGTGCGGACGCCCGTACCTGCTCAGCGCACCGCCGCGCGCCGGTACGCCCACGTCGCCAGGGCCAGCGACACCACGCCGACGACGGCGCAGACGCCCAGGTCCAGCGCCGCGTGGCCCCAGTCGGGACGCGTCTCGAAGGCACGGGCCAGCGCCTCCACGCCGTACGTCGAGGGCAGCAGATCCCGCAGCAGACCCACCGGCTGCGGCAGCCGCCCGCCCGGGAGGACGCCCAGCAGCAGCGCGGCAGACATGCCCAACTGGCCGCAGAGCGTGGCGATCTCCGGCTTGGGGGCGAGCAGTCCGAGCGCCGCGCCGAGCCCCGCGAGGGCGGCGCCGGCGAGCGGCACGACTGCGACGAGCACCCACAGGCCGCTCAGCGGAAGCTGGTAGAGGACGCCGCCGGCGACGGCGGTGACGACGACGCCGGGCACCGTGAACGAGGCGTACGCACCGGCCGCGCCCAGCACCACGGCGGCCGCCGGCACCGGGAGCGTCGCGTAGTGGTCGAGGCCGCCGCCCGCGCGCAACTGTCCGAAGTACTGGGCGAGCAGGTTCAGCGCGACGAACGCCACGATCAGCACCGCCGAACCGGCGACCACGGCACGCGACTCGGCGCCGCCGTCGACGACGCCGCGCATCAGCACCATGATCCCCAGCGACTGGAACGTCGCGACGAAGAGCAGCGGGATGCGGGCGACCCGGGCGCGCGAGAGCTGGGCGCGGTAGACGGCGGACAGGGACGGCCACAGGCGTGCGCGGGGCGCGAGAGGCACGGGTGCCTGCGCGTCCTCGGCGCCGTCGGGTGCTGCTGCGGCAGCGGTGACCCCGGCGGTGCCGGTGACGGTGGCGGCGGCGGTCCCGCTGGCGGCGGAGTCCGTGACGTCCGTGTGTGCCGCCCGGTCCGCGCGCTCCCGCTCCCGTTCCCGTGCCTGCGCCCGTGCGTGCGCGATTCCCGTGCTCACGCCTTCACCAGCCCCTCTCCGCTGCCGCCCAGCGCGAGATACACGTCCTCGAGGCTGGGCGTGGCCAGCGAGAAGTCGTCGAGGGCGGCGAAGGCACGCCCCGTGGTGACGGCGTCGACCGCCGCACGCGCCGCGTCCGGCGACAGCCGCAGCGTCCAGCGCCGCCCGGAGACCGTGGCACGCGCGGCGAGTTCGGCGACCCGTGGCTCGTCGAGGGGCGCGCGGTCGCGCCAGACGAGTTCGAGCCGTACGTCGCCGCCGACCATCGCCTTCAGTCCCCCCGGGGTGTCGCAGGCGATGACCCGCCCGCGGTCGAGGACGGCGACCCGGTCGAGGGCCGTCTCCGCCTCCAGCACGTTGTGCGTCACCAGCACCACCGTCGTGCCGCGTTCGGCACGTCTGCGTTCGATCGCCGACCACACCGCACGCCGGGCGACCGGGTCCATGCCGGTCGTCGGCTCGTCCAGTACGAGCAGCGGACGCTCACCGACCAGTGCCGACGCGACGCAGGCCAGCCGCCGCTGTCCGCCCGAGAGCTTCTTCAGCGCACGCCCGGCGAGTCCGGTCAGGCCCAGCTCCGCGAGGACGTCGTCGCTCTCGCGCCGTGCCGCCGCCGCGTCCAGTCCGCGCAGCCGTCCGGTGGTCTCCGCCGCGAGGGAGACGGTCAGCTCGTCGAGCGCGCCGGACTCCTGGCCGAGGTAGGCGAGGATCCGCGCGGCACGTTCGGGATGCCGGACCACGTCGTGTCCCAGGACGTCGACAGTGCCGGAGTCGGGCCGCATCAGTCCGGTGAGCTGTCTGACGACGGTGGACTTCCCGGCTCCGTTGGGGCCCAGCAGCCCGAAGACCTCGCCCTGCCGGACCGTGAGGGTGACCCCGTCGCAGGCCCGTACGGCCGCCGTGCCCGTGGGGCCCGCAGCGCCCCGGACGCCCCGGCTTCCGCTGCCGTTTCCGCTTGCGTGCGCGTCCGGACGCCGGGCCTCCGGCAGCAGGTTCAGGGGGAACGGTCGGCGTCCGCGTCCGCTCACGGGATATGTCTTGACGAGACCGGCGATACGCACGGCGGCCCGTGGCGGCGTCTGCACGCTCTCCGCCGTCTGCTGCCGAGTGCCGGTTCCCACGAGCGACGAGCCTACGCTGCACCGTCGGCGCACTGTCCGGAAGGGTCGCCGCGGACGGGCTCCGGGGCGGGACGGGGACGAGACGACGAACGGGGAGGCGGGACGGTACGCGGCTACTGCCCGGCGGCGGGGGCGTCCTCGTCGGACGGGCTCTGCCCGGCGACCGGGGCGTCGACCTCGCGCCAGAAGCCCGCGCGGATCGCATAGCGGTCGTGCTCGTCGATCTGGTCGTCCTTGTGCGCCAGCAGCCCGAACCGGGCGGCGTAGCGCAGCAGTTCCCCGTCGATGCGGTGCGGGATACGCGGGTACTCACGGGCCAGCGTCTGCACCTGTCCGGGCGGAGTGAGCCGTTCCAGCCAGCGCCGGGCGAAGACCTGGCCGACCTCGAAGGGGTCGCCGCTGACCGCGGTGATGTCCTCCTCGCGGTCGGCCCAGCGCTGCTCGNTGTCCTCCTCGCGGTCGGCCCAGCGCTGCTCGGCCGTCGTGAGCTGCGCCAGCATCGGCAGCGCGGCCACCTCCGGGGACTCCCCCGGCGTACCGCGCTCGACCCAGCCCCGCTCGGAGGACCAGCGCAGCGTGGTGCCGGACGGTGTGCCCTGGCCGGGCTGCGGCGGCGCGGGACGGCCGAGTCCGGCGAGGTCCTTGGGGGTCGGTACGGCGCCTCCGGTGCCTCTGCCCGCGTCCTCGCTCTCCTCCTCGGCGGTCTCGTCCTGCGGGGGCGCCGGAGCGCTCGCGTCCGCGGCGGTGCCCGCGGGGGCGGTCTCCGGTGACGGGGCCGCCACGTCGGAGGCCGGTGCGGCCGCCGCCGGGGCGGGCGCCACCGGTCCGCTGCCGTTCTTCGACGACTCGGGCAGCGGCGCCGAGAGGATCGCGGCGATCTCGGGCCGCGGGGCGGACTGCGGAGGGTAGGCGCCGGAGGGTTCGGTGGCCCGTACGGCCTCGGTGATCCAGCTCCGGTTCAGCACGCGGCGCTCGTCGGCCTCCGCGACGAGGTCCTCGGACTGGTTGTAGTCGCCGTCGGCGGCCTGCACGGCCCACAGATGCACGGCGACGCCGTGTTCCTTCGCGGACATCAGTCCGGGCAGCAGATCCCCGTCGCCGGTGACGAGCACGATGTCGGAGCAGGCGCGGTTGCGGGCCAGTTCGGTGAGTTCGGCGTGCATCGCCGCGTCGACGCCCTTCTGCGCCCAGCGGCCGTCGCTCCGGGTCAGCGCTCCGAGCCGTACGGTCACGCGCGGCATCACCCGCAGCCTGCGGTGCTCGGGCTGCGGCACCCGGTCGGGGGCACCGTCGAACCAGTAGATCCGCAGCAGATCACGGCCGGTGTCGGCCTCGGCACGCTCGCGCAGTCCGCGGATGAGGGCCGCGTGGTCCACGCTGATCTGGGAGCGCATCGGCTCGCCCGCCAAGAGACTCGCGG
This sequence comes from Streptomyces nanshensis, assembly GCF_001751255.1. Taxonomy (GTDB): domain Bacteria; phylum Actinomycetota; class Actinomycetes; order Streptomycetales; family Streptomycetaceae; genus Streptomyces; species Streptomyces nanshensis_A. The sequence continues at coordinate 16,323 of NZ_LJGW01000043.1, forward strand.
CCGCGCCCAACAGATATCCGGCATCCACCAGAACGACGCAGCGGTCCACGGTCCACCCACTCTCGGTCACCGACCCCGGCCCGGGCCTCGGTCGTCTTTCGCCTTCGAGTCTGCCCGACCGTACAGGGCCCACCGTCCGTGCACGGGCATCGGCGCGGCGGCACACATGAGGTGGACCCGCAACACGGCGAAGAACCGTCTTACTCACGGTGATTGTCCGACATGCGCGCTTCATACCCCCGTGCCAGGCTGAATTCGGCCCAAAGTTCAACGGTCACCAGGAGGCGATCATGGCCAAGGGCAGGAATCAGGAACGCAGTCGGAAGAAAGCCGGAAGCGACGAGCGCGACCAAGGCGGCAACGAAAGCGGCCCGTCGGAGGGCGGCACCTCGCGTCCGTCGTCGGGCAGGAGCGTCAGCCCCGCCGATGTCGCTCGCAGACACCAGCGGCGCTTCGGGCACAACTGACCCTGCCTGGCGCAGCGGTCGACAGCAATCCCTTTGATCACCTGTGCCCTTGGGCACTGCACGTCGGCGCTTATGAGCAGAGGGCGGCCCCAGCCCCGGGGCCGCCCTCTCTTCTGCGCTCGCGCCGTTCTGCTCTGTTCTCGCTTTGCGCCGGTCTGTTTGCGCCGGCCGTCTCAGCCGCCGCTGTCCGTACGGCAGTTGGGCACGGCCGTACGGGACGGGACGCGCCGCCCGCCTCGGTCAGCCCGCCATGCAGGACGGGCCGAGCAGCTCCTTCAGGTCGCCGAAGAGCGCCGGGTCGGGCGTGACCCGGTGCCGGTCGAGCCGCAGGACCGTGGTCTTGCGCGCGCCCTGGAGGCGTACGCGTACCTCGCTCGAACCCCGGTGGTGGGTGAGGACTTCGCCGAGCTTCTCCACCAGCGGCGGCGTGATCTTCACCGTCGGGATCGTGATCGTCACGGGCGCGGCGACGGACGCCTCGCTGAGGTCCGGGATCATCAGCTCCATCGCGACGAGACGCGGCACGTCTTCGCGCTTGTCGAGGCGGCCCTTGACGAACACGATGGCGTCCTCGACGAGTTGGGTGGAGACGAGCTGGTACGTCGCCGGGAAGAACATGCAGTCGATGGAGCCGGCCAGATCCTCGACGGTGGCGATCGCCCAGGCGTTGCCCTGTTTGGTCATCTTCCGCTGGAGGCCGGAGATGATGCCGCCGATGGTGACGATCGCCCCGTCGGAGTGCTCGCCGCCGGTGAGCTGGGCGATGGCGGCGTCCGCCTTCTCGTTCAGTACGTGTTCCAGGCCGAAGAGCGGGTGGTCCGAGACGTAGAGGCCGAGCATCTCCCGCTCCTGGGCGAGGAGATACGTCTTCTCCCACTCCTCCTCGGAGAACGTCACATCGAGGCCGAAGCCCGGTGAGTCCTCGCCGTCGGCCCCGCCCAGGTCGCCGAAGAGGTCGAACTGCCCCTCGGCCTCCTTGCGTTTGACCTGCACCACGTTGTCGATCATCGGCTCGAACTGGGCGGTGAGGCCCTTGCGCGTGTGCCCCATCTCGTCGAACGCGCCGGCCTTGATGAGCGATTCGACCGTCCGCTTGTTGCAGACGACGGCCTCGACCTTGTCGAGGAAGTCCGGGAAGGAGGTGTACCTCCCCTTCGCCTTGCGGCACTTGACGATGGAGTCCACGACGTTCTGCCCGACGTTGCGGACGGCCGTCAGACCGAACACGATGGTGGAGTCGTCCCGCGAGGTGAAGTTCGCCTCGGACTCGTTGACGTCCGGCGGGAGGACCCTGATGCCCATCTTTCGGCACTCGTTGAGATAGACCGCCGACTTGTCCTTGTCGTCGCGCACCGAGGTGAGCAGCGCGGACATGTACTCGGCGGGGTAGTTGGCCTTGAGGTAGGCCGTCCAGTACGTGACGAGGCCGTACGCGGAGGAGTGCGCCTTGTTGAAGGCGTAGCCGGCGAAGGGCACCAGCACGTCCCAGACGGCCTGGATGGCATCGTCCGAGTAGCCGTTGTCGCGCATGCCCTTCTGGAAGTTCACGAACTCCTTGTCGAGAACCTCCTTCTTCTTCTTGCCCATCGCGCGGCGCAGCAGGTCGGCCTGGCCGAGCGAGTAGCCCGCGAGCACCTGGGCGGCCTTCTGCACCTGCTCCTGATAGACGATCAGGCCGTGGGTGATGTCGAGAACCTCTTTGAGGGGCTCCTCCAGCTCCGGGTGGATCGGGGTGATGTCCTGCTGGCCGTTCTTGCGCAGGGCGTAGTTGATGTGGCTGTTCATGCCCATCGGGCCGGGCCGGTACAGGGCCGAGACGGCGGAGATGTCCTCGAAGTTGTCGGGCTTCATCATGCGCAGCAGGGAGCGCATGGGACCGCCGTCGAACTGGAAGACGCCCAACGTGTCGCCGCGGCAGAGCAGTTCGAAGGTCTTCTGGTCGTCCAGCGGCAGATCGAGCAGCTTGAGGTCGATGTCCTTGTTCTTGCGGATCATCTTGACCGCGTCGTCCATGATCGTGAGGTTGCGCAGGCCGAGGAAGTCCATCTTCAGCAGGCCCAGCGCCTCGCAGCTCGGGTAGTCCCACTGCGTGACGACGACGCCGTCGTTCTTCGGCGAGAACACCGGCACATGGTCGATCAGCTTCTCGCTGGACATGATCACGCCCGCGGCGTGCACGCCCATCTGCCGCACCAGGCCCTCGATGCCGCGTGCGGCGTCGATCACCTTCGTCACGTCCGGCTCGTTCTCGTACATCGCACGGATCTCGCCCGCCTCGCTGTAGCGCGGGTGGTCCTTGTCGGTGATGCCGGCGAGCGGGATGCCCTTGCCCAGGACGTCGGCGGGCATCGCCTTGGTGATCCGGTCGCCCATCGCGTACGGGTAACCCAGCACGCGGGCCGAGTCCTTGATGGCGTTCTTGGCCTTGATCGTGCCGTACGTGCCGATCATGGCGACCTTGTCGGCGCCGTACTTCTCGGTGACGTACCGGATGACGTCGCCGCGCCTGCGCTCGTCGAAGTCGATGTCGACGTCGGGCATGGTGACGCGCTCGGGGTTGAGGAACCGCTCGAAGATCAGTCCGTGGGTGAGGGGATCGAGGTCCGTGATGCCCATGGCGTACGAGACGATCGAACCGGCGGCCGAGCCGCGGCCGGGGCCGACCGCGATGCCGTTGTCCTTGGCCCAGTTGATGAAGTCGGCGACGACGAGGAAGTATCCGGGGAAGCCCATCGAGATGATGACGTCCATCTCGTACTCGACGAGCTCCTGGCGGTCCTGTGGGACGCCGCCCGGGTAGCGCACGGCCATGCCCCGCTTGACCTCCTCCTTGAACCAGGAGACCTCGTCGTACCCCTCGGGCACGTCGAAGCGCGGCATGAGGTTCTTCGTCTCGAACATGCCGGTGGTGTCGACGCGTTCGGCGATCAGGAGCTGTGTGTTGCGGCAGCCCTGCTGCCAGACGTCCGAGGAGTCGATGGCGTACATCTCCTCGGCGGACTTGATGTAGTAGCCGGCGCCGTCGAAGCTGAAGCGGTCCGGGTCGGAGAGGTTGCTCCCGGTCTGGATGCACAGCAGGGTGTCGTGGGCCGTGGACTCGTGCTCGTAGGTGTAGTGCGAGTCGTTGGTGACGACGAACGGGGCGTCGATCCGCTTCGCGACCTCCTCCAGGCCGTCGCGCGCCCGCTTGTCGATGTCGATGCCGTGGTCCATCAGCTCGACGAAGAAGTTCTCCTTGCCGAAGATGTCCTGGAACTCCCCGGCGGCCTGGACGGCCTCCTCGAACTGGCCCAGGCGGATCTTGGTGCTCACCTCGCCGGACGGGCAGCCCGTGGTGGCCATCATGCCCTTCGCGTACTCGGCGAGCAGTTCGCGGTCCATGCGGGGCTTGCGGAAGAAGCCCTCCAGACCGGCGCGGGACTGGGCCCGGTAGAGGTTGTGCAGGCCCTCCTTGTCGCGGGCCCACATCGTCATGTGCGTGTACGCGCCGTTACCGGAGACGTCGTCGCGCTTCTGGTGCGGGGTGCCCCACTTGACGGGGCGCATGTTGCGGCGGTGGTCCGGGGCGACGTACGCCTCGATGCCCATGATCGGGGTGATGCCCGCGGACTGGGCCTGGTGGAAGAAGTCGTAGGCACCGTGCAGGTTGCCGTGGTCCGTCATCGCGATGTGCGACATGCCCATCTGGTCGCACGCCTTGAACATGTCCTTCAGCCGCGCGGCGCCGTCCAGCAGCGAGTACTGAGTGTGCACGTGAAGATGTGTGAACGGCTTGTCTGTCACGGCGTGGGACACCTCCGGAGCACGGCTTTTGCTGGATCGGATTCGGAGTCTACGACCCGCCACCGACATCCGCGGCGGGCGGCCGCCCGGGTCCAACTCCCGTACGGCGCCGCGGCGTCGGGAGAGCGCGGAGAAGGCACGGAGAAGACGCGGAGAAGGCACGGCGAGCGGGCGGCGGCGCGGCGGGGACCGTACGCGGGCGGCGTTGCGAGGACGCGGAACGCGGCAGTGAGGTACGAAGGGGCGCGGCAGCGTGCAGCGGGGCGTGCGAGAAGATTCCGCTGCACTCCCCGACATCGGTACGCCGAGCATCGGTACACCCGAGCATCAGTACGCCGAGCCCCGAACGGCGACGAACCCGGAAGGCGGTCCCTCATGGCAACGCAGCAGACCGGAGAGGCGGCGGAGGCCCGCGCCGAACGGATACTGGAGGTCTTCGCGGAGGCCTTCGGAGAGCTGCTGGCCGCCGATCCGGCCGCCTTCCGGGTCAAGTTCCGCAAGATGGCCGCCTCCGCGTTCGCCTTCTACCGGGGCACCGCCTGCCTCTTCTACGCCGACGCCGCCGAGGACGACGGACCCGGCGGCGAGTCCGTGCGGAAGGGCCCGTTCCTGGACGAGCGCACCGGCCGGGTCTGGATCCACGGCGATCTGCACGCCGAGAACTTCGGCACGTACATGGACGCCAACGGCCGCCTCGTCTTCAACGTCAACGACTTCGACGAGGCGTTCGTGGGCCCGTTCACCTGGGACGTGAAGCGCTTCGCCGCCTCCGTCGCGCTGCTCGGCTACGGCAAGGCCCTCAGCGACGAGCAGATCAGCGGACTGGTGCGGACGTACGCGGGCGCCTACCGCGAGCGCATCCGCGCCCTCGCCGGCGGCGGGGAGCAGAGCGGCGACGGCACGCCTCCCGCGCTCACCCTCGACACCGCGCACGGCCCGGTCCTCGCGGCGCTGCGCTCGGCGCGCACCAACACCCGCTTCGGGCTGCTGGAGACGATGACCGAGATCCGCGACTGGGAGCGCCGGTTCGCGCCCGGCGGCGGCGCCGTCGCACTGGAGGAGGACGTGCGCTCCGAGGTGCTGGAGGCCTTCGACGCGTACATCGCCACGCTGCCCGGGGCTACCCGCTTCCGCTCCGACGCCTACCGCGTCAAGGACGTCGTCGGACGCCGCGGCGTCGGCATCGGCAGCGCGGGCCTGCCGTCGTACAACATCCTTCTCGAAGGGCACAGCGACGCCCTTGAGAACGACCTCGTGATCTATATGAAGCAGGCGCAGACGCCCGCCGTCTCCCGCCACATCACCGACCCCGCCATCCACGGCTACTTCCGGCACGAGGGCCACCGCACCGTCATCTCGCAGCGCGCGCTCCAGGCGCACGCCGACCCGTGGCTGGGCTGGACCGAACTGCGCGGCGCCGGGCAGCTCGTGGCCGAGGTCTCGCCGTACGCCCTGGACCTGGACTGGTCGGATCTGGACGACCTCGACGACATCACCCGGGTCGTCGGCGACCTCGGCCGGGCCACCGCCACGATGCACGCCGCCGCGGACGACGAGAGCGGGCACTCCCTGGTGCCGTTCTCCACCGAGCGCGCCATCGACGAGGCCATAGGCGAGGACGAGGAGGGCTTCGCGCAGATGCTCACCGACTTCGCGCACGACTACGGGACGCGGACGCGGCACGACCACCAGATCTTCGTCGACCTGTTCCGCAACGGGCGGATCCCGGGCCTTCAGGACTGAGGGACCCGTAGGACCTGAAGCAGCCGGTGGAGCTGTTGGAACCGAAGGAGCTGTCAGGGAGGACGGCGGGCCGGGCGGGCCCCGAAGGGTGCCGCCCGGCGGCGGTCGCCCTTGATCCGCCGGGCACATTTAGAGACCCCTTACGCCTCCTCGTGGCACACTTCCCGGCGATGGACATGGATGCGGCAGGCATACGGACGGTGCGCGCGGTGATCTTCACCGTGCTGTGCGTCACGCTGTCCGCGGGCTCCCACGTCCTGCTCTCCGGGGTGCCGCTCCCCGTCGGCCCGCTGCTCGCCGTCACCGCCGTGATCTTCCTGCTGGCCTTCGCGCTGGCCGACCGCGAACGCGGCTTCGGCCGCATCGCCGCCGTGCTGATCCCGCTCGAACTGCTCGCCGACACCGTCTTCACCACCGGCCAGCACACCTGTTACGGACAGACGGGCGGCCCGGTCACCGGACCGCTGCGCACCGTCGGCGTCGACCTGCTGTGCGGCGGCAGCGGAGTCGGCTCGGCACTGGCCCACCTCGGACCGCGCGGCGCCTCGCCGGGCGCCGAGGGGCTGCGGCACGGGGCGCTCGCCGACCCCGGTGCCCTC